>JAKVCB010000013.1 GCA_022448345.1 Pirellulales bacterium | reverse complement strand
CCGACTGACTGGCCTGCACATGATGGTGCCATGGCAAACCGCGCGCCTGAATTTCGTCCAGGATTTCAACCCTGGCTTCCCCGTTGAGCAGCGCCGTATAGTTTGCGGCCGCGTAAAGATCTGCATCGAACGTTTCCGGATGCCCGCGAACCCTGCCCATCAGCGTAAAGGGCACACTCCGTACAAAATCCCAGCCTGGCCCCGTCTGACTGAGCGCCACTTGTGGTAACACTGCAACCGCCACCCAGCAAATTAGTAGAGGGCCGATCTTTCGCATCAGAAACGTATCAACGGTAGCGATCAGGGGAAAAACAAAACCAAACAGGTCAACTGTACAGTTTACCCGGAGACTACCAGATGTTCCAGCATTTTATTCTGGAGCATCGAGCCAGGACCAACACAACCACAGCCGACAACAGCTTTTAGAAGAAGCGACATAACCCCTTCAGCGACGTCCCACCTCAGGCAGAAGACGGCATCCCTGTTCATCGTTATGGCTCAGGAGCACCAGTACCTTGAAACCGATTTAATTACTCGCGCCGGGCACGCCCGCCGCGTCGAACTCTTTCAACACTCTGCCGACAAAGTTACTAAGTCCGGAGTAGTAATAAGCGGGCAGTAGCGACGACCAGTATTCCTCGTCGGCAGCATGTCGCTTACGGGTGGTGGTGATCCACTTCTGGTAGTTCTCGGCACGTTGACGGTTCTCTGCTGTGAGTGCGCCCGGTTTGACTGCCTTTTGACGCGTGTAGACCAGGTCGCGAATCGCGCATTTTTGCCGTGCCAGTTCAAACCCGTCACGTTGGAAGGCGATCCGGTCTCGAAATCGTTTCTGGTTTTCAGGCAGGTTGGCAACCAGTGTTTCTGCTTCCTTCAAGCAATCGTCAAGTTCTTCCCACATTGCCGGAATGCGTGTCATACGATCTTGCGCCCTGGGGCCGGGGCGCAAGGTTGCCGTATAATATTCAGCGGCCAACCAGTATTTGCGCATGGGCTCGGCCGCCGGCCCATGGAACTTGTGAATAAACTCCTCCACGAGAACGTCGACATCTTCGTTCACGTCGTACTGCAAGCGGCTGCAAATGTAGAGGTTCAGCGCGTTGGTTGCCAGGATCGGCTGGCCCTCAATGACCATGCACGTGACTCCCAGGTCATGCACTAATGGAATGTCTTCGCGCAGCTTCGCCACCTGGCCATAGGGGGCAAAGTGAACGTAGTCGGTGGGGTAATCATAATAGCCCATCATGGGTAGCAATTTCCCCCAACCTTTGATGAGTCGCAGAAATTTTCGGTTGGATGGAGAAGTCGGGTCGTTCATGGGTCGGGTGTGGTCGTAGTCCCAGTCCATGTAGCAGATGGTGCCGGTGACACCGGGGCCCGGTTGGGCTGTTTTCGGCAGTTCAATCTGATACCCATAAACGAGAAAGCCCAACTGTTTGTCCTGATGTTCCGGGTCGAGTCGTCGATGGATCTCGTTGGCAAAATGGAGCATCCGGTCCGTGGAGAAGCGGCCGTCAGGATTGTCGGCACCGTAAGATGCGTCCACGGCCCGACAGGATTCACACAAACAAAACGGTGCCAGATCGTTTGGGTCGATGGAGGCCAGAATGGCGTTAGGGCTACGGAGTTGATCGTTAATTTTCTGGGCGACCAACTCCAGGACTTCGGGATTGGTCGTGCAAAAATTTGTAAAGCTCCAGCCTCCTGCCTGATCGAAATGTCGAATGGTTCCTGCGCGGTCGCGAGCCCACCACTCGGGATGTTGCTCGTAAAGTTCGGGCGTGCCCTTTAATAACGTGGCAAACGCGTGACCATACATAATGCGGCCGCGGCGAGCGACGTTCCGGTTGCGGATGTTCCAGTTGCCACCACCCCAGTTAGTATGCGCTGCGGAGTAAAAGGCGGGACTGCGCCGTTGATCGATCTGTCCGATCACGGCGGCCTGGTTATTGGGTTGGGGGATTTCTTCACCAAGCATCCCGGGTACAAACCAGTGGCAGTCCAGATGATCCGTAAGCAGTCCGTAGATCCCGTTGCGCAGTCCATCGACGTGGCCGGATTCAATGATCACATCGCTGCCAGAAGTCGTGTAGAGATGGTAGGCGTCCGGGTGCGACCACTGCGACTGGTCGTTGAAACGTAACCGGATGGCGCGTTGATTTTGTTCCGGTGACACGACGACGGGCAGTTCTGCCCCGCCGGAGATGATCCGGATGCACCGTACCAGGTCCGCCACGGCCCCCTGAAAGTTAGCATTCTCCCTTTCTTCAGCTTCGGGCACGTCCACCAGGATCGCATAATCGGTGCGGCCCTGGGCGGCAAGGGTAACGGTCGGCCCAACACGCTGGTCGGCCGTGACCGTGGAACTCGGGTGACGCTGCCACCAGTCGATACGGACACGCGGCGCGTAAGTCGCGACGACCTGAGCCCGGTCTGTAATGACCAGTGTTTCCGAGGGGTCGTCGACTTCGGGCTCTCGATCGGGTTTCCAGCCCTTGGGGTCGGGACCCCGTACGGCAATAACCAAGTCTCGAGCTCTGGTCGAGTTGAAGAAGATGGCACCCTCGATCACTTCCTTCACCAGATCGTCAGGGGGATGGAATGTCAGCTGCCAGGTCTTCATCTGGCCGGCTGCCAGGTCGACGTCGGTACTGCCGCCCTTGAACCCCAGTTTTTGCTGGGGGCTGAGTTCCACCCGGGTACGCAGGATACGTTGACCACGGTTGACCAACTGTACCGACATCTCGATTAGTGCTGGATTCGTCGGATCCGGTTTGCTCGTCGTGTAGATGGCGAAATCACGGTACCGCTTGGGGAGTTGACTCGGTCGATCGGTAGCCCCCAGGCAGGGCAAGGTACTCAACCCAAGGAGGCTCAGCAGGATCGTGTGGATTTTCATGACGGTTTATCTTTTGTGTTTGCGTCGTCTTTCCACATGAAAGTGCAGGTACCATCTGGGGGACTGGCACAGGCGTTGTACAGCCGGCACGACGTAAAATGCGTGCTGCTGCTTGAGGTGGCCCGAAAGTTGTTCAGCAAAAGCTGCACGTACCATGGGGTTTAATCCGTTCGACCGCTCTAACAACTCCGGATCCTGCAGCAAGTGGGACGGCTCATATTGAATCGGCGGCGGTTGTTCAGGCAAAAGTGAACATGAGTTACACACGCCGCCGTCTGCGGCATGCCATCAGCATGCCTACGGCCAGCAACTGAAAACGGCTCTTCGCAACACATTGTTCTACAAAACGTTGCGAAGAGCCCATCAGCAAGAGCGGAGAGGACAGGATTCGAACCTGCGGTACAGTATGACCCGTACGCCGATTTAGCAAACCGGTGCTTTCGACCACTCAGCCACCTCTCCCGGTTGGATGGGCTCTCCTGGGTAGGCGGGTAGCTCACCAAGTGTGACCATTCTAGGTGTTTCGGCCGTCGCTGCAAGTCGAGCCGGCCTGATTTCAACCGCTTGAAGTAAGGTTCTCAGCGGATATTTGCCAGTCGGGTAAGGCAAATCGGCGATTCTGGTAGCCAGCCATACGGTTTGTGGTTGCGAGCGACATCGCACGAATCGATTGACGATGATTACGACGTCGGCCTATGATGCGGTCAGAGGATATCACAGACTATTTCTCGCAGAATCACCAGTTCCTCCCAGCATAAAGGACTTGCACGTGCCGTCGAATCCATCCGTCACAAAACAGCTCATCCGCGTCGGACACAGCCCCGACCCTGACGATGCATTCATGTTTCATGCCCTGGCCAATGACAAAATCGAGACCGGCCCCTACGAGTTCACCCACGAGTTGGTGGATATCGAGACGCTCAACCAGCGGGCATTTTCAGCCGACCTCGAACTGACAGCAGTCAGCCTTCATGCCTATGCCCACTTGCATGACAAGTACTTACTTTGCTCTTGCGGGGCAAGTATGGGCGATGGGTACGGCCCCATGGTGATTGCCCGCGAAGAGGTCTCGTTAGGAAAAATGGCCGAGCGAGCGATTGCCGTTCCAGGCGAATTGACGAGCGCGTTTTTGGCCCTTCGCCTTTGTCTGAATTCCGAATTCAAGTATGTCGTTGTTCCCTTTGACGAAATCATTCCTGCTGTGGTTGCTGGCAACTACAAGGGGCAGCCGGTTGACGCAGGTTTAATCATCCACGAAGGACAACTCACCTATGGAGATCACGATCTGAAATTGATTGTCGATCTTGGCAAGTGGTGGCAGGAGGAAACAGGACTTCCATTACCGCTTGGGGCTAACGCGATTCGCAAGGATCTGGGAGAGGAAACGATTGCTGAGGTGCAGCGGTTGTTGTATGCGAGTATTGACTATGGTTTGGCGCACCGAACCGAGGCACTCGATTATGCCCAGCAGTACGGACGGGATTTAGATCAAGATCGCGCGGACCGGTTTGTGGGCATGTATGTCAACGACTGGACCCTGGACTTTGGGCCCCGGGGCAGGGAATCGGTGGCTCAATTTCTGGCACGTGGCCACCAGGCAGGAGTCATTCCCACACTGGTCGAACCTGAATTTGTAGACCTTGACTTGCAAGAAGGTTGAGTGTTGGGAGCGGTCCGTTGTGAAGAAAGTACCTCGAGTGAAATCAGGTCAGCCTTCCTCTGTTGATTGGCATGATCGAATCGATGCGACGATCAAAGCGAATTTCGACCGTATTGTCGCGTTGCGGCGCCACCTTCATGCCCATCCTGAGCCAAGCCACGAAGAACTCGCAACGAGTTTGCACCTCTACCAGCAGTTCAGCGAAATGGAATTGCCGGTACGGATGGGCCCGGAAGGCCGTGGCGTAATTGTCGATAGTCGTGACGATGGAGAGGTACCGCAGAGTCGCCGGCTTGCGCTGCGTGCGGATTGTGATGCGCTGCGAATCGCCGACGAAAAGCAGGTTGCCTATCACAGCCAGGTTGCAGGGGTTATGCACGCATGCGGGCACGACGCGCACTCGGCGATTCTCTTTGGAGCGGTTGTGGCGCTCGACGAATTGGCCCAAAAGGGTGACTTGCCAGTTCCCGTTCAGTGGCGAGGTATTTTCCAGCCTGCCGAGGAGACGTGCTGCGGAGCCCACGAGATGACTGCTGCGGGGGCCCTTGAAGAGGTCGAAGCCATTCTTGCGTTGCACGTTGATCCTACCCGTGCGACCGGCACGATTGGGGTGCGGCCAGGTATCTTTACTGCCAGTTGCGATGACATGCGACTGGTCATTCATGGGAGAGGTGGTCATGGGGCCCGGCCGCATCTTTCAAAAGATCCGATTGGTGCAGCGGCCCAGTTGATCAGCACGCTTTATCAGTTTGTCCCCCGCGCCACCGATAGTCAGGATGCGGTCGTCGTTTCGATCGGGCAAATCCGAGGGGGCGAAAATCCAAATGTCATTCCTGAAACCGTGGAACTTGCCGGCACATTGCGAACCTTGGACCATTCGGTGCGGGAGCAGGCGATTGATCAGATTTGTGCTTTGTCCAAGGGAGTCGAAGAGATCACCGGGACAAAAATCGAAGTTCGCTTCGAGGCAAGTATTCCCTCTGTCTACAATGATTCGCATCTAAATTCACTGGTAGGTCGTGCCGCAGACGAAATGTTGGGTCCCGACCAACTTCAGGTGATGCCCCGCGCAAGCATGGGAAGTGAGGATTTTGCCGTTTATCTTGACCATGTTCCGGGTGTTATGTTTCGGCTTGGGTGTGCAGTAGATCCCTCGGTTGCCCCGGGGTTGCATACGCCATTGTTTGATGTGGACGAGCGGTGTCTGGCAATTGGAGCAAATCTGCTTGCCCGCTGCGTTGTGGAGTGGGCCATCGGTTAGTTGTGTGCGGCTTTGCAGAGGAACGGATGTTGTTTCAGTTTCCTGTAACGTAAAGAATCCTCGTGGACTCGAATGGGACAAGCTGGCATGGGAAAAATAGAATTCCATGGAAATGATTACCCCACGGTTGGCATTGAAATTGAATTGGGACTTGTCGACGAATCCAATATGGCGCTCCGCAGCGCTTACGGAATGCTTGCGGCACGGCTTGCTGGCGATGGGCTCAGTGAGGATGAGGGTTGTTACAAGCCGGAGTTGATGCAATCGGTGCTGGAGATTAACACGGGCGTTTGCCAGACAATTGCAGAGGCTGAGCATGATTTGAGAACGAAGTTGACTGCGGTTGAGGCAGCGACTGATGCACTTGGACTGCGACTATGGTGGGGCGCAACACATCCTTTTTCGCTCTGGAAAGAGCAGCGAGTGACTCCAAATGACCGCTACTTGCAACTGGTGAACCTGCTGCAAGAGATGGCCCGCCGGTTGGTGACATTTGGTTTGCACATTCACGTGGGAGTCGATTCGGGGGACAAGGCGGTTATGATTTGTGACCGTATCATGCGGCATTTGCCGACCCTGTTGGCCTTGAGTTCGAACAGCCCTTTTTGGGAAGGCCGGGATACCGGTTTACAGTCACATCGTTCGAAAGTCATGGAGGGTTTGCCGACAGCCGGTTTGCCTACCCTGATGCGAAACTGGAGCGAGTATGTGTGGTTGGTGGACCACATGATTGAAACCGGTTTTATCAATACGATTCGTGAAATTTGGTGGGATGTGAGACCCCATCACAAGTTTGGAACGGTCGAAGTCCGCGTGTGTGATATGCCAGGTAACCTGGCAGACACCCTGGGAGTTGCTGCCTTGGTACAGTGCCTTGTGAAATCACTGTCGGATGAAATCGACCAGGGAGCCTATCAACATGATTGCCACCCGATGATGGTTCGCCAGAACAAGTGGCGGGCGGCGCGGTATGGCAATCAGGCAACGATCGTCGACCTTTACTCCTATCGGGTGGGTACGGTTGGCGCAGAGGTTGAGCGGCTTGCACAGTCGATAGCTGCCACTGCAACCGATTTGAGAGCCGATGGCTACCTCAACCGGGCTGTGCAACTGGCGCAATCGACAAGCTGGGCACAACGGCAACGGGAGATTCTCAGCGAGACGGATGATCCAACCGAGGTGGTACGTCAATTAACAGTGCAGTCACGTATCACGCCACCTGTTGGGGTACAATGACTGTTGCAAAAGGCAGGGTCATTTCCCCGGTGGTCCCAATGTTTGCGGTCTTGCCCATGGTGTGGGTGTGAATCTGCAGCGACGTTCCATGGCGTCAAAGCTTAAGGCAATTGCTCGCGCCAGTCCGCCAGGCGCATTTCGACATTGGTACGTCCTGCCCAGGTATTGATGACCGGTTTAAACGCAACTGCAAGCGGTCCTCTTTCATTGGCCGCCGTTAAATCTTCCTCCCAATCGCCGCCACCAAAAGCGACTGCCCGCATTTGGATTCCGTGTTGTTCAAATTCGAGAGCGAGGTGACTGCCGTTGTTGCCGATACGTTTTGGGGGCCCGGCAAGTCGTACATCGCCTGTGCACAAAAGAGGCCGTTCGTTGCCGTGACCAAAGGGGGCCATCTGTTCGATTTGTCCGACCGTTTGATGGGTGAGTGCTGATAAGGGTGTTTCAGCGTCAACCAGCAGTTCTGCAGAGAGTTGTTCTGGCGAAATCGACTGCTCGACGAAGGCACAGAAGTCAATACGGAAGGGTTCAATCATGTCAGGATCAATTTTTAATCCCGCGGCTGCTTTGTGTCCTCCATAGCTGATCAGGTGGGTGCTGCATGCCTCCAGGGCAGCGTGGAGATCAAATCCTGGCACACCCCTGCCTGAGCCAGTACCCGGTTTCACGCCGAGTTCATCCCGCGAGATGACGATGACCGGGCGGTGGTATCGTTCAGCGAGGCGGCCTGCCACGATGCCGACAACGCCCGGATGCCAGCCCTTGCCGTCGAGAACCAGGGCGGGGTCGGTGGAGGGGGAAAAGTCGTTTTGTGCCTGCTTGTTTGCAGCCCGAAACACGCTCCGGTCAACCGTCTGCCGCTGGCTGTTGAGGTCATGAACGAATTTGGCCAATTCTTTGGCCCGCTCGTCGGACTCGGTCGTCAACAGATCAATGGCCATCATGGCTTGACCGAGCCGTCCGACGGCATTCAGACGTGGTCCAATCGTGAACCCGATGTCATCGCTGGCCAGTGGAACGTTACTTTTAAGACCTGCGACCTTCTCCAGCGCTAAGATTCCTTTTGTTGGATAATGACGCAGGGAGTTCAAGCCATGACGAACGAGAATTCGATTTTCATCGACCAGTGGGACGACATCGGTTACGGTTCCGATCGCTGCCAGTCCTACGGCTCGCATCAGGAAATTTCGCATCGGTTCGCTGACCCGTTTTTCCCCACATGCTTTTTGACAAAGCGCCCATGCGACCTTCAGGGCGACCGCAGCGCCGCAAAGTCCGTGGAAGGGATAGCTGTGTCCCGGGAGTTGCGGATGAACCAAGGCTGCGGCTACAGGCAGTCTCTCTGCAAACTGATGGTGGTCGGTGATGATGAGTGTCAGCCCCAATTCCTGCGCGATGTCAGCTTCGTGAAGGCTGGCAATTCCACAGTCGACCGTGATGACAACCTCTCCGCCCTCGCTGGCAATCTTCCGTAACGCAGTTTCGTTCAGCCCATAGCCTTCTTCCATTCGATTGGGCACATAGCAGGTGAACTGGCCGTGGAGAAGTTTCAAGCAGCGGAGCAAAATTGCTGCCGCGGTCATGCCATCGGCATCGTAATCGCCATAGACGACGATTTTCTTGCCGTTGGTGATGGCATGGTGCAGGATTTCGGCTGCCTGGGTTGCCCCTGGAAGTTCGGACGGGTCGCGCAAGCCATTGAGTTTCGCTTCGAGAAAGTGCCGGGCAATTTGTGGGTCTTCAATTCCGCGGCAGAGAAGCAATTGAGCCACGACGGTGGGAATCTGGGCGGCCTTTTCAAGCGCGGCGATACGCTGCGGATCGTGCGGGGCAATGCGCCAGCGTTTTGGCATGAAAAAAAGGACGGGCCATCAAACACGAGAGCCGCGGTCTGAATCCGTTCTCTCGCACTCAGTGCCCGACGTCCCACTCCTGCTTTTTCTTTTTCGTGTGAGAAGCCTACTTTTTCTTTTCCGTGTGAGAAGTATGCCGGCGCAGCCGTGGGCAGTACTTCTTGACCTTCAGCTTTTCTGAGCCGCTCTTGCGACGAAGTGTGTAGTTGTATTCACCCGTCTCATCACAAACAAGGAAGACAGTTTCAACCTTCTTTTTCCTTTTGCCACCTTTTTTTCCTGCCATAGCATACTCTTGATAAGGTACGATGTTTTGTAGATTTTTTCCAAATTGGCTTGCCGGCTTTTTACGTTTTCTCGAAAGCTCGGTGAGTTTTCCAGAAAAAGGCCAGCCCCGGCAATCCCCCGATTCTAAACCCCTCTTGTGAAGACCACAATCCTTCTTCCTGATGGACGCGGTCAGTTTTATTGGGCTGGTGAAGGGTTATTTCCATTCAGGTGGCCTCTTTTCAAGAAAAGCGGCAATTCCTTCCCGGGCCGAGTCGGTGGTCAGGGCTGTTGCGCTGGCTGCCGCCCCTGCCGAAAGTTGTGCAGCAAGTTGCTCACCGACCGTTTCGGAAATCAGGCGTTTGGTAAGCTGGATAGCTTCGGGGGCTCCTGCGGCGCAGGCAGTCCCGATTTCTGTCGCCCTTGCCCAGAGTTGGTCATGATCGACCAGTTCGTGGTAAACGCCCATCTGCCGCGCCTCGTTGGCCGGAAAGAGCGATCCGGTCAGGGCCAGGCGGGCGGCGGTGCCAGCGCCCAGTCGAAAGGCAGCCAGTGGGGTTACGATTCCCGCCACCAGGCCTCGTTGTGGATCGGGCAAGCCAAATGAGGCATTGGGGTCAGCGATCACGATGTCGCTGGCCAGCACCAGCCCAGCGCCACCTGCCACCGCCGGTCCGTTGACGGAAGCAATGATTGGTTTGGTCACTTCCAGCATCCGCAGAATCAGTTCGCGATACGCAGAAGCACTTTCTGCCCAGAGTTCGGCGGCATTGGGAAGCTGAAAACGATTGGAGATTTCTCTGGCATCCATCCCTGCACAGAAACTGTTTCCCTTGCCTGTGAGCACGATGGCTCGAACTCGTTTCTCCAGATAGAAGTCATCGAGGGCTTGAGTGAGCCCTTCAAGCATGGCTTGCGTCAAGGCATTTTGTTGATCGGGTCGGTTGAGGATGATAGTACCAACCGGACCATGGATTTTCATTTCGAATGCGTTACTAGTCATAAATATACAGCTGCGTAGGATGGAGTAGTTATCAACGATCGGCCCTGATTGCGATGAATTACAGCCATTGGTCAGCTTGACGGCAATCGACGGCAACCTCGACAAGTTCTTTAGGTACGGACGTCAGCCAGGGACGGATTTTAGGTTGTGTGTGCGGAATGACGCTGCGCAGCAGCGGAAGCCCCGCAGCAAAAGTATGACGCATGGATACGATTTCACGACACAAACGGTCAACGGCTGACGGTTGCAGCGACCAGCCGTGGATTTGGAAAATGTGATGGTTATGATCTCGGAAGGAATTTAGCAACGGCTCACACGTAAGTTCAACGGAAGGACCATCTTCTTGCTTGAGACGTCTATCCATCAATTCGGCCAGTTCTAAAGCCACCGAGAGTGGGTCGGAGCAATCGATAGAAATAACCCCGGTCGCCTGATAACCGTCGCGCAATCCGATCGTAATGGCGAGATCCTCAACCGGGCGGTGACCAACAATGCCGCTGATTTGGACTACGTTGTCGTCGTGGGGAACGCGCTTTGCGGTTGCTCTTGTGGCATCGATTTTGACATCGGGTGATGTCAAAGGACGCTGGATATCTTGAAGTACATTGGTGCTGGTCAGCTGACCATCGCTGGGGACAGGTTTTACAATTCGCAACTCTCCACCGGTTTCTAACTCCACGATCGGAGACCCGGGATGGGTCGCAAAACGCCCCTGTGAATCCTGTGTCAACTCGAGGCCCAAGCACGTTTTTGAGTCGCTAAAAAAACAATTTCCAGCTGCTGCTGCCGTTGCCAGTTGGTCCCAGGCATCGTTTGACCAGCCAAATTCATGGATTCCTGCCGCGACTGTCAGGGACGATGGCTGGAGGCTATCGGTAACCACAAGGCGTGCGTCTTGAGCTAGCGCCGAGACCACGGCGTCGGCGCCTAGCCAGGCGTGGGCATAGACAGGCGGAACCTTGAGGTCTCGAAAGGGTTCGCCGGTTGCTTGCTCGTCAAGCGTACATCCAGCCAGGAGAAACTCTTCCAACTGATTAAGAACATCGGCCCCCCTAACCTGCGCGACCGGAAGTGTAGGGCAGCCTCGGTCGCAGAGTAGCTCGGCCGCCTGTTCAACACACCCCCTCCCGTCAAACCCACCAGCGGCTGCCAGTACCTTCAGCTGAGGTTGCACATAGATCAGAGGGCAGAGGTTTTCCAGGGCTTCAATCAGCTGCGTTACAAAGCCAACGGGACGGTCTGCCCGACGCTGCACAGCAAGCTCTGACAGGAGAGAGTCGCTCGCGTAGGAGAATGTCAAATAATCCAGTTCTATCGCCTGCACCGTTTGCGCAGCCGATCGGTGGCATTCGTTTGGGAAACTAGCTGCGTTGGCAATTCGCGTGGTCACGCTGGGTACTGCCTGGAGACCTGGTGGGGGGGAGGCCGTGATCTTCTCATGCCTTGTGTTGAGGTTCCAGAGACATTTAGCTCGGTCGGGTGTCGATGGTGCGAATTGGCAACACCTCGCTTTGCCGATGATGTCTTATATCGACGGAGAGGTCCTCGGACAACAAGGGTAGGGGAACATTCTTGTGCGCTCAAATCATTATTTGGACTGGGTTTAGGACCTGTGGGCCGGTTTTGCCCGGTCCTTTCGGCATCAAGGCTGCAAGAAGGGTACGGCCGTACTTCACCCGCTTTGCCGCCGGCATTTGCCGCCTGCCAAAAACTGTCCCCCGAGGAAATGCCTGTGCCACGCTCTAACATCGCCAGGTTGGTTAGTCGTAAGTCGACCCAACAGAACGGTCATTCCAAACCGGCCCAACGGAATGGCCATATCAACGGCACCGAGTTCAAAGCGACCGAGGTGAGTTCAACCATCGTTGGTAAAGCCAATGGCGAAGTTGAGGCCGACAGCAGCTCAGATGGCGGAAGTTCCAGTTCACACGTCGACGACCCGGTACGGATGTATTTGATGCAAATGGGTGAGATCAACATGCTCACTCGTCAGGAAGAGATTGATTCGGCCAAGAGAATCGAAGCGACGCGAACCCAGTTTCGCCGAAGTTTACTTTGCAATGATTTTGTTCTTTTGGGAGTGGTTGACTTACTCGAAAAGGTTTTGCAACGCGAAGTTCGTCTTGACCGGACCGTCGAGATCTCAGTGACCAACACAGCAGAGAAAAAACGCGTCTTACAGCGACTGGTTCCGAACTTGCACACCATTCGCAATTTGATGATCCAAAATCAGGCAGATTACCGCGTGGCAGTCAGTCGTCAAACCAGCCAGGCAAAAAGACATGCAAGTTGGAGAAAACTGGTGACTCGCCGGAACAAGGTTGTACGGATGGTCGAAGAGATGAACTTGCGAATTGCCCGGCTCATGCCTCTGATGGACCAGTTGCACAAAATCAGTGACCGGATGATTGAACTCAAGCAACAGCTCTCCCAACAGAATGAGTTGCTTGGCCCCAAGCACGAGGCTGAGTTGCGGACCGAACTTCGCTATTTGATGCGGATAACGCTGGAAACGCCTGCCACCCTGAGTCATTTAGTGAAGAGAACAAAGCGACGCCGTTTTCGGTACGACGAGGCCAAGCGAGTTCTCTCAGCCGCCAATCTGCGTCTGGTAGTTTCGATTGCCAAAAGGTACCGCAACCGTGGATTGAGTTTCCTGGACCTTATTCAGGAAGGTAATACGGGCCTGATGAGGGCTGTCGATAAATTTGAGCACGCGCGTGGCTACAAGTTTTCGACATATGCAACATGGTGGATTCGTCAGGCCATCACGCGAGCCATTGCTGATCAAAGTCGAACCATCCGTTTACCAGTCCATATGATCGATGTCATGGGAAAGGTTCGGACGGTCACTGCGGATTTTGTCCAGCAGCGTGGTCGCGAGCCAAACCCGGAAGAAGTGGCTGAAATCGCGGGAATGTCTATTGATGATGCACGCGTCATTATGAAAATGATGCGACAACCACTTTCACTGGATCAGCCAGTGGGTGATCACGAGGACAATTATTTTGGCGAGTTCCTGGAAGAGAATTGCGATTACGATCCGCTCTATGACACCAACATGCAAACATTAAAAGAACGGCTCGAAATGGTGATGAATGACTTGAGTTGCCGGGAACGGGAGATCGTGCGGCTCCGTTACGGCCTGGCGGATGGTTATAACTATACGTTGGAGGAAGTGGGGAAAATCTTTGCGGTCACGCGAGAGCGAGTACGGCAGATTGAGTCCAAAGCAGTTCGGAAACTTCAGCAGCCTTGTCGTATGCAAGCTTTGGCTGGATTTCTCGACGGTGTTGAAATCCCACAGGTCGAGACTTGAACAAGTTCAACCCACAGGCGACCTGGCTCCCGCCAACTTCTTATTGATCCCAGCCCTTTTCGGAAAAACTTTCCTGCTTCAACTCCCTGCCGCGTGCCGTCTGTCCCATGTTTTTTGCCCCACACCATGGACAGGCGGCATGCCATGTTTGCCGGGCAGGCACGCGTCCTGTTGCAGGATGCTGTACGAAAAGGACCTGCCTGATGCCTGGGGGCTGCAACAGGACTCGCTGGTGGGGGAAATTCCCGATTTTGTGGGCCTAGAGCTAAATTGTGCAACGCGTATAATGCCCGTTTTGGCCTTTTACCGTGGAATCCCATGTCTGTGGCTCTAGTTTCGCTGGCCGGTAGGTTGCGTCAGTTGCTTGGTTCTGAAAATGTGCTTGACGCACATTCTGAACTTGTCGTTTACGAGTGCGACGGTTTCACCGTGGCAAAGAACGCACCTGACATTGCCGTCTTTCCCCGCTCTGCTGAGGATGTGGCCCAGATTGTCCAGAGTTGTCGGAAGTACGATGTTCCCTTTTTGCCAAGAGGGGCTGGAACCAGCCTGGCTGGCGGGTGTTTGCCGGTAGGTGGTGGAGTGATGATCGTCCTCACGCGGATGCGTGAGATTCTCGAAGTCCATCTTCGCGATCGATATGCAATTGTGGAACCAGGTGTTGTCAATGCCTGGCTGAATCGGCACCTGGCTGGCACTGGTTTCCATTATGCACCAGACCCTTCCAGTCAGGGTGCCTGCACAATTGGGGGTAACGTCGCAACCAATTCCGGAGGGCCGCACACCCTCAAGTACGGTGTCACGACCAATCACGTTTTGGGTCTTGAAATGGTGACCTCCGAAGGCGAAATTGTTCGCCTTGGAGGGCCAACCGAAGACCCACATGGAATCGACCTGGTCGGCACGATGGTCGGTAGTGAAGGAACCCTGGGAATCGTTACCAGGATTTGGGTGCGTCTCACACGCAATCCTCAAGGCGTGCGTACGATGCTTGCCATTTTCGAGTCCGTCGATGAAGCGACCCGGTCGATTAGTGAAATCATTGGGGCGGGAATTATTCCAGCGGCGCTGGAAATGATGGACCAGGGAATTGTCGTGGCGCTGGAAGAAGCTTTCCACTTTGGTTTTCCCCTGGATGCCGAGGCGATCCTCTTGATTGAGGTTGATGGACTGGAGGCTGGTCTTGATCAACAGCGAGATCAGGTTATGGAAATCTGCAACCAAAATGGGGCGCGAGAAGTCCAACTAGCGGCGACAGAAAAGGAACGCCAAGAGCTCTGGAAATGCCGCAAACGGGCATTCGGAGCAATTGGCAGGTTAAGCTCCAGTTTTTGTACCCAGGATGGTGTCGTTCCGCGCACCCAATTGCCCCACATTTTTCGAAAGATCCGCGAGATTAGCGCCAAACACGATATTCGTATCGTGAACGTGTTCCATGCAGGGGATGGCAACTTGCACCCGATTCTGCTTTTTGATGAACGGTCCCCAGAGGAGGTTCAGCGCGTCCTCGAGGCCAGCAAGGCGATTCTCGGCGAATGCATCGCCTGCGGCGGTAGCGTGACTGGCGAGCATGGGATTGGGGTCGAAAAAATCAGTTACATGAACAAGTTATTTTCCGAAAGTGACTTGGAGGTCATGGAGCGTTTGCGGTCAGCGCTCAACCCGCACGGGCGTTTGAGTCCCGGAAAAATGCTTCCCACTGCAGGAGCCTGTGGAATGGAGCAGGTCCATCCGGGGCGTCGCGCTGCACTATAGCGACTCGCCGTCCCGTTGGCGGTCAAGTGAGAAAACCCAACCCGAACAATCGATCAGCGTTATGCAAGAATTTCCAACAACTGAAACAATGTCGCCTGGTAGTGTGGCAGACGTTCCTGACATGATTCGGTCTGCCCATGATGCCAAGCAGGCGATTTATACGATCGGTGGTGGAACCAGTCTGGAATATGGAGTGATGCCGACTCGAACAGGGTATGCGTTTGAGACTACCGGGTTGTCGCGGGTCGTCGATTACACGCCCCGTGATATGACGATTGTTGTTGAGGCAGGGGTTCGCTTTTCCGATTTGGTTCAAACTCTGGCAGTTGAAAAGCAGCAGCTTCCCATCGATGCGCCACGTGCCACCGAAGCGACCATTGGCGGGCTTGTCGCCAGTGATTGGAGTGGACCTCGTCGGTATGGTTATGGAACGTTGCGTGACTATGTTATTGGAATTAACGCCGTTGATGGTCACGGAGTGCCGTTCAAAGGAGGGGGGCGTGTTGTCAAGAATGTTGCCGGTTACGATTTTTGTAAGCTGCTGACGGGCTCGCTGGGCACACTCGGTATCATTACCCAGCTCACATTCAAATTGAAGCCGCAATCGGAACAAGCGGTGACGTTGCTCGTTGCTTGTGAAAATCTCGACGTTACCGAGCAGGTTCTGGTGACTTTGGTCGATGTTCCTTCCCCTCCGGCTTCCATTGATTTGCTTGTCGGAGCTGGCTGGAAGCCCCTGGTGGGGCTACCGGAATCGGCTCCAGCAAATTTGGTTGCTGTTCGATTTGAAGGATCTGAAAAGGAAGTTGCCGCCATGCGTGACCAATTGCAAGCACAGCTGATGGCTGCAGGAAGTGCCAATGTGTCAGTCCTTGACCATAGCAAGGGTGAATCGTTGCTGGCCCGCCAGATTGAATTCTCCGATTGTGGCATAGCCGCGGAGGGCGATTCCGCCCCATTGACTGTCAAAATTACGGCGTTGCCCAGCGCTGTGACACAGCTTGTTAGCCGCCTGATTCAGTACGATCCAGATTGTACGATTCAAGCACATGCGGGAACGGGCGTGATCATCGTACGGTTTGCAAAGTTCCAAGCGTCGGACTTGACGACCTTTCTGGTTGGCCAGTTGCGGCCAGCGGCCATTCAGGCAGGTGGTGGGATGAGTATCCTGTCGAGCGAGATCGGGGACCTGACTTCCCAAATTGTGTGGGGAGGTCGTGTTGCTTCGAGCGGACTTATGGAGCAGATTAAGCAGAAGTTCGATCCGCGGGGAATTTTGAATCCAGGGAGATTTATTTTTCAGGCTTAACGGATTTTGGTTCCTTTTGAGGAATTGAAAAGAAGGTCGTGCATATCCTTTGCCAGCTGCGACTTTTATATTCTGACGAGCCCCGATTCCAGGTCAAGTGAGAATGGCAGCAAGTGCGATGAACCAAGAAACTCCAGAAACGACAACAAAACCTGGCGAGGACATCGACTACAATCTCTTTCTTGATTGTGTCCATTGCGGGTTGTGTACTTCCGCGTGTCCCACTTTTGTAGAAACGGCCAACGAAAACGACAGTCCGCGCGGGCGTATTTACCTGATGCGAGCTGTAACGGATGGCCGACTCGACTTGTCGCCGGGTGTGCGTCGCCATTTGGAACTGTGCCTCGATTGTCGTGCTTGTGAAACCGCCTGTCCGTCGGGAGTGCAGTACGGAAAGCTGATTGAACCGTTCCGTATTTCGATGGCGCAAACGGAGGGGCAATCAAAGACAGAT
This sequence comes from Pirellulales bacterium, assembly GCA_022448345.1. GTDB lineage: Bacteria > Planctomycetota > Planctomycetia > Pirellulales > Lacipirellulaceae > JAKVCB01. The sequence continues at coordinate 32,560 of JAKVCB010000013.1, read as the reverse complement.
GACTGGTTCCACCGTTGGATTCTCTTTCGCATCTTTCCCTATCCTGACCGATTGCGAAAAGCGCTGGGGCCTGCGCGCGTGGCACAACGACTTGGTTTGGATCGGTTGATCGAGACAACTGGTTTGATCCGCTTGCTCCCTAAACAGCTCCAGCAAATGATCCGTATGTTGCCACCTCCGGTCCCTGACGAAGGAGTCTTGCCAGAATTCTTGCCCGCAGTCGGGACACGTCGAGCTACCGTCGCCTTGTTTACCGGTTGTATCGGAGATGTCATGTTTCGACACGCGAATTGGGCTACTGCTCGGGTGTTGCAACAAAATGGCTGTGACGTGCACGTTCCACGTGACCAGACCTGCTGTGGAGCCATTCATTTTCACGCTGGATCTGAACAGCCTGCTCGGGAAATGGCGGATCAAAATGTAGCCGCTTTTCCACTCGATAAGTTTGATGCTGTGATTAATAACGTTGCCGGTTGCGGTTCGATGCTCAAAGATTACGGGCACCACTGGACAGATGGCGGGCAAGCTGCCCGGGCTGAACTGGCCAGCAAGATGAAAGATGTAAACGAATTTCTCGACGAGTTAGGGCTCATCAAGCCACAGGGCGAGATTCGGCTCGTCGCGACTTACCATGACGCCTGTCACCTTGCACATGCCCAGAATGTACAGGAGGCACCGCGTAACCTGCTTGCCCAGATACCCGGTTTGGAAATCCGCAACTTACCCGAGTCTGAACTCTGTTGTGGTGCGGCTGGCAGTTACAACCTGACGGAGCCAGAAATGGCTTCGCGACTGGCCAAGCGGAAGATGCGCAACATCATTAGCACAAAAGCACAGGCTGTCATCACTTCCAATGCCGGATGTATCCTGCAAATTGCCAAAGAAGCTCGAGCAGAAGGTCACAAGCTGGGTGTCTTTCACCCGATGGAATTACTCGACTGCAGTTACCGAGGTACGGACCTCCCCGACAACTGAGTCCCTCGGGAATGTTCGTTGGCAAGAAAGTCTTCAACGTAATTCAAACAGATCGACTTCCAGTCGCACCAGCTGAGATATCAACTCGTCGTAGCTTCCAGGGCGACGCATGGGGTCTTTGGCCAGCATTTGGTGGACTAGGGTAGCAACTTCCGGAGGGATTGTCGGCCGGATTTCCCGAATGGAGACAGGCTTTGCCTGGCGGTGTAAATCGACCAACTCACATGGATCATCGCTTTCCAGTGGCAATCGCTGGGTTAACAGTTCATAAAGTGTGATACCCAAGCTGTAAATATCGCTACGAACGTCTGCAGAAAGCGTCGAGGTGAGCATCTCGGGGGCAATGTAATTGAGCGTGCCAACAACTGGCCGGTCGGTCCAGGAACTTGCTTCCTGAGAAGAATGCGCAAAACCAAAGTCAATCAGCGTTGTGTGTCCCGTGGGAGCCACGATCATATTTGCTGGTTTGACATCGGCATGCATCATGCCAGTCTGCTCATAAACGGCTGCCAACCCCTCCGCAATTTGGCGCACGATCCAAATCGCGACTGGAATTGCAGGGCGGTAACCTTCATCCAGCATCTTTGCCAGATTGGAACCAGGCAGTTTTGGCATCACAAAATAAAAAGGGGGACCGTCAACTCCCGCAGAGAGTACTGGTCCAATGTTGGGATGCGAAACGTGGCTGCCAATCCATACCTCACGGCGTTGCCGGGCAATTGCCTCTGAGTTGCGCCACCACTGGTTGCGCAGAACCTTGATGACGTAGGCTGCCGGCAGACCTTCACCATGGTTTTCCGGCCGTGCCTGATAAAGTCTTGTGTATTGTCCATCGCACAGGTTTCGCAACAGTTGCCACGGGCCCAATCGACCCATGCTGGGGTGGATTTCCTCGTTGGAGGTAACAACATCTGCAGGTTCAGAAGGTTCGACTGTTACCAGGGGATCAAGCATTGCCATGGTGTTGTGCGTTCGGAATTGAAGCAGAAAATACCTGGCAACCAGGGCCAGACAGAAAAGACAAAGTTACCTATGGCCACTCTGACTTCACAGTTCGTGATCTTTTGGCTGCCGGGTTGGCAATCGGCCGAAAAGAGTAGTCCACCAGTATTCTGCATTAGATCGGTCATAACGGTTAGTGAATTGATAAAGGGAAGCTTCTGTCGTTACAGCTTCGCGCCGCCGTACCGACTACAGAAGAAGTTTGGGGGAATAGGTGGGACAGGATGAGTGTGCAGCTGCTAGCTGCCAATATACTTTGCCACCAGAGTGCGAGCAGTACTGATATCATCGGTTCCTGCGACGATTGTCCGGCCATCTGCAAAGACGGTTAACTGGTGTTCTGCAATGGTGACTCGTAGCAAGTACCGATTGTGGGTGACTTCCCCCACGGAAGCCAGCTTTTGGGCCAATTGCGGAAACGAGACTTGACCACCAGCAGGAGCGCCAATCTGCACGGAATTCCGACCGCACAGCACGGCTGAGCCGCTGCTGAGATTTCCATCGAGCCAGCGAAATTTGTGTTTGGCACATGTCAAACAGGTGCCTGTCTTGAAGAGCTTTGTTGTATCAAGCTGTCGAACCCGGTTGTGCCACATCTCAAAGATCATCAACTGGCGATTGGTGGCTTCCAGGTTGCCGCTGAGAATCTTGATGGCTTCCATGGCCTCAAAGGAAGCAATCACGTTGACAACAGGGCCCAAGATGCCGGCGGTATCACACGTGGGAGTCGTGCCGGGAGGTGGGAGTTCTGGCATCAGGCAGCCAAGGCAGGCAGTTTTGCCAGGTAGAATAGTCATCGTTTGGCCTTCGGCACCAATGCAACCTCCGTAGATCCAGGGCCTTGCTTCCTTGACCGCAAAGTCGTTTATGAGCATTCGAGTTTCAAAGTTGTCGGTGCCGTCGACAATGACATCAACATCGGCGGCAATCGTGTCAATATTTGCATACGTCACATCCTCGACGACCGGTTCGATTGTGACCTGTGAATTGACTGTTGCAAGATTTTGAGCGGCAGCGATAGCTTTGGGTAACCCACTGGTGACATCTTTTTCATTGAAGATCACTTGTCGCTGTAGATTATTCATTTCCAGAAAATCACGATCAACGATTCGTACCATCCCCACGCCTGCCCGGACCAGGGTATTTGCAATTACCGATCCCAAGGCACCACAGCCACAAACGAGTGCCCGCCCGGCGGCTAACTGTTGTTGACCATCGGCACCGAGGGGCGCAAAGCAAATCTGGCGAGCATACCGGTCGTCACCTGATTGTTTTCCGGGGTCAGGTTTAATATTGGAGTGCGTTGTCATCGGTATTGGTTGAAAAGCAAACTGACTGGAGGGGAAAGATCATTAAGGATTATTGATCGCCGCTTATGATGGTTGAAGTCCGATCATTTGCTCTTCATGAGAGAAAGGCTTGCCTCCTCGGGAGAACTCAATGCGTAACCGATAGAGGTACGGTGTTTCTGCTGACCAGAAGCAAGGATCGGGAACAACCACCTCAGCATGCAAGCCGGGGTTGCCTGCGGTTTCGCGTAGCGGCAAGGTTGCTGGCAAAGTATGGGTGTCCTTGCAAAAGGGTCCAGTCAGGCTTCCCTCAATTTTCCAGGGATGGGAGCAAGACACGTCAGCATCGAGAGGAACAGGTGTCGAGGCGTGGACAAGCAAGCGTAGTGCGACATCGCTCGCGTCAGCAACCTCAATTTCAAACAGGTCGTGTTGAGGATTCAAGATCATGGCAGGTGTCTGTCAACCAGAGGGAACTTTAAGGTGATGTGCTACAAGTTGTCGCTGGTGCCTAGGGCTACAGGTGGTTGGCTGTGGCTTTGATTTTCGAAAGGTCGTTATCAGTAAATCGGTCGAAGGAATGGTTTTAGGGAAGAGCCATTGGTTTCGCGATTTCATTCGGGCTTGCTGCACAATCTGGCCAGGGCTGTTTTTAAATGCCGACCGGTCACCGATTCTGGACAGTTGGCAACATCTTCCGGGGTCCCCGAAACCACGATCTGCCCGCCACTTTCGGCAGCTCCTGGCCCCAGGTCAATGAGCCAATCGGCAGCGGTCATTAATTGTAGGTTGTGTTCGACCACGACGAGTGAATGCCCAACATCGACCAAAGCATCAAAACAGTCAAGTAACTTGAGGATATCGGAAAAATGGAGGCCGGTCGTTGGTTCATCGAGCAAAAACAACGTGCGTCCTCGTTTTCCCGCACCAAGGTACGTTGCCAGTTTAAGCCGTTGTGCTTCCCCTGTCGAAAGGGTAGTCGCGGATTGTCCCAGGCAAAGATAATCGAGTCCTACGTCGAGCAAAAGTTTAAGTTTTACCGTCACTCGATTGTGTCCGCGGAAGAAGGTAAAGGCTTCGCGAACCGTCATCTCCAGGACTTCGGCAATGTCTTTTCCTCGATATTTTACCTCGCGGACGTCTTTACGGTAACGACTTCCCTTACATTCTCGACACGGCAGGTAGATGTCGGCCATGAATTGCATGTCGACTTGAACGAGACCATCTCCACGACACGCCTCGCATCGGCCACCATCCACATTGAAACTGAAGTGACTTGTCGAAAAACCTCTGACAACGGCTTCGGGTTGTTCGGCAAATAACTGGCGGATTGGGTCGAATGCCTTGATAAAGGTGACAGGATTAGAACGGGGCGAGCGACCGATGGGACTGGAATCAATGAGAATCACTTCCTCCAGGTGACTGGTTCCCATCAGGTTGTCGTAGTCCAGTGGCACTTCACCGGGTGATTTTCCATCGGTGCTGTTCAAACAGTGTGTAAGAGCGGGAAAGAGAGTTTCGTTGATCAGCGTACTCTTGCCGGCTCCACTCACGCCTGTTACGAGACATAGTACACCTAAGGGGATATCAATCGTTACGTCGCGAAGGTTGTTTCCCCGCGCGCCTACTAAAGTCAGCTGGCCGTGTTGAGGAGGACGCCGTTTGCCACCCAAGCCGAGGCCCCGCTTTCCGGAGAGCCACTGACCGGTTGAACTTGTGGAATCGGCTTGCAATTCGCCGGGGGTTCCCTGAAAGACAATGTCTCCGCCTCCCCGGCCTGCAGCGGGACCAAGTTCGACAACCTGATCAACGCGACGGAGAATTTCTTCTTCATGTTCGACAACAACCACGGTATTCTCCCGGTCGCGGAGCCGCGTCATTGCATTTGCCAGGGAGTCGATATTTTGTGGGTGTAGTCCAATCGACGGTTCATCGAGGACATAAAGCATGTTGACGAGATTGGATCCCAGAATGGTGGTCAGGGCAACTCGCTGCGCTTCACCACTACTGAGGGTTCGTAGCGAGCGGTTGAGGGCCAGGTAGCCGACTCCCACGGTAGTGAGATAACCCAGTCGGGATGTGATGTCGCTTATTACCTGAGCAGAGACCTTTTCTTGCCATTCGTCAAGTTGCAGGTCGGCAAAGAAATTCAAGCAATCTTCGATTTGCAGTTGGGTAAGTTCGGCAATGTTTTTCCCCCCGATTCGAACCGCAAGTGACTCTGGCCTCAGGCGCATTCCCATACATGTTGCGCAAGGATAGTAGGACTTCCAGCGACTCAGAAAGACGCGCAGGTGCATCTTGTATTTCCGCCGTTCCAGCCAGCGAAAAAACCCATCAAGACCGCCGAAATCGCGTTCGGAAACCCCTTCGCGGATTTGTTTCCGGTGGAGTTCGGAAAGCTCGGAGTAGGGAACATCCAGCGGTATCCCATAATCGCCCGACAAGGCGATCAGCTCCTCCAGTTCGTGGGCATATGCTGGCGTATTCCACGGTGCAATCGCACCTTGGCGAAGTGTCAGAGAATGATTGGGTACCACGCGCTCCATATCGACTCTCACAACGTTGCCAAATCCTTCACAGTCAGGACAGGCCCCGAGTGGGCTGTTAAAGTTGAATAATGGAGGTTGTAAATCCGGATAGTCAATTTCACAGCTGTGGCAGCGGAGGCTGGTACCGGCGACACGTCGCTGCCACGAGCGGCCATCCACGCGCTCGATGGTCCAGTGTGAAGTTTCCCTTTCAGCCAGGTTCTCGGCTGATTCGTCGAATGCCTCAACCAGCATGACACAAGTTCCTAGCCCGGCTTCCAGTGCCGTTTCGAGTGATTCGTGCAACCGCTCTCGGGATACCTGGCCAGCGGTTAGTCGATCGACCACGATGGTCAAAGTCATACCTGGTGGAAGCTGTTTGGTCCGAGCGACTTCAATTTTAATCGATTGGTCACCCAGCAAAGCTCTCACAAATCCTTGCTCGGTGAGGTCGGTTAGCCATGCGTCCACCGGATCGTTTTCGGGGACCTGCATGGTAAAGCCAATCATGAAACGTGTGGCTTTGGGAAGAGTTTCCAGCTGGTCGACAATCGATTCTGGGCTATCTCGCTGCACCTGGCTCCCACAACCATAACATTGAATGTTCCCAATACGGGCAAACAAAAGACCCAGGTAGTCGCGAATTTCTGTTGCGGTTCCAACGGTAGTTCGGTGGGAACGACTTGGGTTCTTATGGGTGACCGCAATGGCCGGAGGAATACCGCCGATTTGGGTGGCATCAGGTTTTGGGAGTTGTTCAAGAAACTGTCGGGTGTAGGCAGAAAAGCTCTCGATGTATCGCCGCTGTCCTTCAGCATAAAGGGTATCGAGGGCAAGGCTCGTCTTGCCACTACCCGACACGCCACAGAATGCAATTAATTGATGATGCGGCAAATCGAGATCGATATCGCGAAGATTGTGCACGGCCACGCCGCGAAGACGAATCATCTGCGTTTTACCACTCTTCAAAGCTGCACCAAACGCGGAGAGGTGTTCTTTATCGTGAACCTGTCAAGGAGACCACCGCAGCACTGGATGGCAAGAGCATGGCATACGTTATGCAAGACTCCCGAAAATCTTATTCTTGACCGTTGTCCTGTTGCTGATCTGGACTCTTCGCGCCTGCCGAATCGTCTGATGAGCTATCATCATGGGTGCCGGTCTCATCATGCTCGTGGTCAGCACTGTGTTCGTGGGCAGCAGCTCCCTTTGCGTGCAAATCATGGAAGGAAGAATCGATATCCTCAGCAACCTTTTCATAATGGAGGCCGTCGGCATCCAATTCGGAAGGCGAATCTTTTTGCTTTCCATGGAACGTATCGAGTTTTCCAAAGGCTTTGAAAGCACGGTCTGCGGCCTGTTCTACTTTCTCAAAGTCGGCTCCTGAAATCCCCTCTTTCTTGGCCATGGCAGGGAGTTCCTCCAGGATATGACCTGCGTCATGAAGCGATTTATGAGCGAGTTCGCCGGTTCCTTCTTTAAAGTTGGTCTCGATTGTCTTTCTCAGTTTGTCGAGTTCAGCCAGTGCTTCGTCGTAAGTTTCTGCATGGTTGTGGCTATGATTGTGGTTGTCGGTATGCTCTGGTGATTTGGAGGACGTGCCGGGTTGGCAGCCGATCAGGGTGACGATTCCAAGTGCGGAGGAGAAGAGTAGCCTGGAAAGATTCGTTGTTCTAAACATGGTGACACCATTTGTTTAATAAGGAGGTTTTTGTCTGGCCCTAAAAGGAATGAGGCCTTCACACGTTGACCTAAATAAAAATTGGTTCAGATGTGCAAAATTCAACTTGCCGGAGTCAGGTTTTCCATGGTGAGCGTGGTCACACGACTGCCGATGGGCTGACTAATCCCCGTTGCCATCTCGGTACCGCGATGGAGTCGGTCCTGGAAGGCAGAATGGGTAGTGATCGTTGATTATTGGAGAAAGTGCAAGGCTTAATAAACGGTAAACAGCACAACAGCTATTGTTTTTCTTCTACGACTGGGTTGGTTAAGGCACCGATTTTTTCGCACTCGATGGTGACCGTGTCACCGTCTTTCAGGAATACCGGTGGTTTGCGTGCACCGCCAATCCCATGAGGTGTTCCCGTGAGAATCACGGTGCCTGGAAGCAATGTGGTACTGCCACTCAAAAATTCAATCAGGGTGGGAACGTCAAAGATCATGTCGTTGGTATTCCAATCCTGCATGGTTTCGCCATTGAGTACCGTTTTAATTCCCAGTTCGTTGGGATCGGTAATTTCATCTGTTGTTACGAGGCAGGGCCCTAGAGGGCAGAAAGTGTCAAAGGTTTTTCCGCGGCACCATTGGCTACCACCCCACTGTATTTGCCAGTCGCGGGCACTGACGTCATGACCACAGGTGTAGCCAAGTACAAAACTCAAAGCGTTATTTCGGGTGGCATTACGACACGTTTTTCCAATCACGACCGCCAATTCACATTCGAAATCAACTTTGTCACTTCGCAACGTTCGTGGCAATTCGATCGGGTCGCCCGGATTTTGCAGCGAACTGGAGGTTTTCATGAACAGGACAGGATGTTCGGGCGGTGGTGAGTTGCCCTCTTGGGCGTGTCGTACGTAATTCAAGCCGATGCACAGGATATCGACTGGCTTAATAGGTGCAAGTAACTTTTTCACTGAGGCTGCCGCGCCGGTGTCACGGTATTCTCCATAAATATCGCCTTCCAAGGCGGTTGTTGATCCGTCGTCGTGTTGTACGCCATATTGTTCTTCAGAATGGTCGTTGAGAAAACGAATGATTTTCATAATAAGAATTCCTCGTAGGACTGAAATGCTGCTGTCGCGCGGCTGATCGAAAGTTAATCAAACCCCCGATTCTAGTCAATTTTCGGCGAAGCGGTAGCGGGTTGTTTTCGTTGGGGAAAGAGGAGCGGATTCTAAGCTTGCCTCAGCTTGTCGTCTGGGCGCCAGTCGTAAAACACGGTTTTTCTTTCCGCGGTGCTTATCCTTCTCCAGGGCATTTTCGGCGGATATTTAGATCCCTACGGCACACCCGACCTTTTCGGGAGAGGTTCCTGGCTATGGGTAAGCTGCCGTGTTTTCGGCCAATGGCACTCAATTTCTCCGACAGGGAGACTCGACAAAATCCGCATGATCAGAATTCATCGAGAGTTGTTCGGCGGTAACCGTTCTAGGACTCTTCGAGCCGGTTTGCTTGCACGAGGAGGGTGTTCCTTGTTTTTTCGAGCGGCACAGAAAACTGGTGGGCCCTCGAAACAAAGGCCCTGACCGGACGGGAGCGTGCCGAGTATAACGAAGAGATGTTATCCGCCGAAGTGATGTTGTGAGTGTCAGGTGTCTCGTGAGAACCTGTTTTTGTGTAACCCAATAAGTTTACGGTAAAGGTCGAATGTCTCACTCGATTGAGATTGTGAATGCCAAGTTTCCATGTGGTCCGTTTCGGGCTGCAATCTTCGATTTTGACGGGACGCTTTCCTTGATCCGGCGAGGCTGGCAGGATGTCATGATCCCGATGATGGTCGAGATTCTTCAAGAAGTCGGATCCAATGAAAGTGAGGAATCCCTCACACAGTTAGTGACCGAATTTGTTACCCGACTGACCGGTCGCCAGACAATTTACCAAATGATTGAACTGGCCGAACAGGTGGTCCAACGTGGAGGAACACCGCTCGACCCTCTCGACTACAAACAGGAGTATCACCGCAGGCTCTGGGCGGGTGTTGAGCAGCGAATTGCAACCATACGCAATGGAAAAGTCGCGGCTGAGACAATGACGATTCTTGGATCGCAGCACCTGATCGAACAACTTGTGCAGTCAGGATTGACTCTCTACCTCGCTTCGGGCACTGACATTGACTATGTGCGGGACGAATTGGAACTGCTGGAACTCCACTCGCATTTTGGTGAGCGCGTGTATGGTGCTCTGGACGACTACAAAAAGTTTTCCAAGGCAATGTTGATCCATCAAATCATCCGGGATACTGGTGTTACCGGATCGCAGTTGATCGGGTTTGGCGATGGATATGTTGAGATTGAAGAAATTAAACGTGTAGGAGGACTTGCCATCGGCGTTGCCAGTGATGAATACGACCGGCAGGGTGTGGACGAGTGGAAACGAGATCGGCTCATTCAAGCCGGGGCAGATATCATCGTTCCCAACTATCAACAACATGAGGAGTTGCTTTCTACCATAGGGGTTATGCTGTGATTTCCCTGTCTCGACTTGAACAGCAGTTGGCACGTTTTCCAGATCGGACGATTGGTCTGATTGGCGATTTGTTTCTCGACCGATATCTTCACCTCGCAGCAGGTGTTTATGAAACCTCGCTGGAAACCAGCTTGGAAGCTTTTCAAATTGACCAGGTTCGTAATGTGCCGGGAGCTCTAGGGACGGTGATGAACAATCTCGCTGCCTTAGGAGTTGGTTGCCTGGTGCCAATTACCGTGCTTGGGAATGATGGCCACGGATATGACTTGCTTGGTGCACTGCAGTCTATTCCGGTTGATCAGTCGCACATCATTCAACATCCAGGGCGGCTTACACCCACGTATACAAAACCGCTTCGCCTGACAGACAGCGGTGCGTTGGAGGAACTCAACCGCTTGGACATTCGTTCCCGCGAGCCACTGGGTCAACAAGCAGCCAACGAAGTGTGTGATCGACTGAGTCAGACATTTGACAAAGTGGATGGTTGGATTGTGCTCGATCAGGTCAACGAGCCTGAATGGGGCGTGGTCAATCATCAAGTTCGCGAAACCCTGGTCAGACTGCACCGCGCGAACCCCGAAAAATTGATCTTCGTCGACAGTCGGGCACAAATTGGCCAATTTTCGTGCGGTGTGCTCAAAGGGAACCAGGCAGAATTGACTGCCGCCGCCGAAACGTCCGGAGATGCAATGGAGGATGCCATAGAAGCGCTGATGGCGAAAACCGGGCAGCCAGTCTTTTGTACACAGGGTGCGGAAGGCATCTCGGTCGGTTGTCCGGAGGGCCGCTTGATCCGCGTTCCCGGGCATCCCGTCAACGGGCCGGTCGATATTGTCGGCGCTGGTGACAGTGTGACAGCTGCCGTTGTGGCTTCTTTAACTTCAGAGGCAACCTTAAAGGAGGCTGCGGAGATTGGTTGCCTGGTTGCCTCAATTACTGTGCAGCAGCTTGGCACCACGGGCACGGCAACACCAGAGCAGGTGGTTTTGCGATGGCGGGAATGTGGCCCCGCATAGCGTTGCATTAGGGCTTGTCGTGCACCTCTGGCGAGAAATTTCTCCCTCTGTTGGCTTGACCGCGTTGCCAGTGTGAGCGTCCGTTAAGCAATGTTCACGACCTTTCCCGTGTAACACGACTCCGTTGAGACGCTATTCGGTTCTCGTACAGACTGCGTAGATTTGGGCGTCTGGAATAGCCGCGAGTGCCTCACAGTGTTTCTCGTCGAACCAACCGAGGCCAATCACCGCAAACTTCGTTTTCGTGGTTGTTCCCATTGGTGCCTCGGAATTGGAATTAAAAAACCGGCTCACGACTTTACCAAAACTCATCTCCCGAGACATCTGTTCTCCGCAATCTTCCTGCGAAATCGGGTTGATTGGTTTGTTCCAGTCCAACTTTTAGATCGGATGTGCCGGAGTCTGAAGATGCAGACTTGGGCTCGGCAAGGATGGCACGTTCAGTTGCTTCTCGAAATGAGGAGGACACCTGTAAGGTGGTTGGGATTTGTTTAGCTCCTGGGGCGGTGGTTGCCATGTCCCCGAGGGTTATTTGTGAGTGGTCGATCCCATCGATTTGCGAAAGGTAGCTTTAATCGCATCGATTTTTTTCCGCTCATCCAGTTGCCGGTAATATTCGTCCAGCGGGTAACAACCGGAGATCATGCCGTTGCGCGGTCCACTGGTGCAATCGCTAAAGGTGCGACAAATCCTTTTGTGCTGGAGTTTGCGTCCTGCCAGGACATCGACTGGCAGGTCGGGATAAGAGAGCACCATGCGGCCCAGACCCACCGAATCGACTCCGCCATTTCGTACTACGGCTTGCCCAACATTTGGCAACCATTGCTGCAAATAGCTGTAGCCTGAACCCACATAGGTCAAATTAGGACAGGCCTGTTTCAACTGCCATGTCAGTTCAATCTGTCGTGCCACGCCAGCGAGCGGATCTTCCGGCGGTTGGTAACCATCGGTGGGCGGAAAGTAGGCGGGACGTTGAATGTGGGGATTGTAGTAAGGGCTGCCGACCGAAGTACAAACCAGGTGGATGTTGAGTTTCTCCAGGAGTTTGAGGAGGGAAACGGGTTCGCTGAGATTGATCCCAATCCCCGTTTTGTCCCCTCCGAAGGCAAAGCGGTATTCTTGATCTTCAAGGGGACAAGGTTCTCCCACACCGTCGGGTCCCATTTGGAAGGGGATCCAATCGATGGCGCTGAGGCGGACGGCGATCATCAGATCGGGGGACTTGTGACGAATACCGCTGACAATTTCGCGCAGGAAGCGGGTGCGGTTTTCGAAACTGCCTCCATAGCGTCCCGGGCGATCGAAACCGCTGAGGAACTCGTGGCCCAGATAACCGTGGCAGTGCTTGATGTCGACGAAATCAAATCCCAGATCAGCAGCAATTGCTGCAGCGTTTACGAACTTTTCAATCAGGTCGTCGATCTCAAGATCGGAAAGGATGCGGACTTTGTCGGAGCCGCCACACCGCTCGTCAAGAATCGGATGATGATAGAGTCCGATTGGCTCAAGTTGGTCCTTGGCGTTTGGTCGGGAAAAACGCCCCGAGTGGGTGAGCTGGAGCCCGACCAGCAAATCGTCATCCTTGCCAAACGATTCGCGATGGGTCTCAAGGAGTTCCGTTCGCAAATGGCCGATTTCAGCCTTGGTTTGTTCATGAAGCCAAAGCTGATTGGGGTTTGCGCGGGCAGCGTGCTCAACGGCAACGGCCTCGCCTCCCCATATCAACTTGGCGCCGCTGAGGCCAAAATTGCGCCAGCGGCGGACCATGTGCTTTGTGGAACTTCCGGCCGTGGTTCCGTCCCAGCCTTCCATGGGGAGGATGGTGAAACGGTTGCCAATTTTACGCCCAGCGACTTCCAGGGGCGCGGCGAGCGGACTTTCCGGGCCTGACGACAATTCTGCGTCGAAGGGCAGTTGGATTTGGTGTGCGGCTAGATAATCCGTAAATTGTTCTGCAGTGCGCAAACTGGCAATTCGCCGATAAGATGAGGCCACGGCAAGAGTCTCCGCCAGGCAGTGTTTTTGTTTGTAAGGAACGGCAGGTTTCTTTGGGGGCCTATCGTACCACCCAGGTCCGCGACCGGTAAACCCACTCTGGTGGGGCCAGGTAGCCACGGCACGAGGTGCCTTTGAGGGACTATGCAAACTCACCGTGCAGGAACCAACCGTTGTTGTTGAGTTGTCGAAAAACCCACAGGCGACTGCCAGTTGTCGTTTCGATACGGTAGTAATCGCGTTGGACAGAAGGCCCGCGCCACCAGCCAGTTTCAATCCGTTCGGGGCCCCAACTTTGAACGATGTTGTGTGGTTGCCGATTGATCCAGGCGCATTGAGGTTGTCCTGTGGGAGAATCCCTGGCCAGTTGAATGGGGCGCGGAGGGCGATAGAGCAGTAGGGGACGTGGTCCCGGGGGGAACGCCGGCTTCTTCCTGTGGGACTTGTCTGCCCTTTCAGTCCAAGGCACATTGCGGCATGCCTGTTCTGGTAAAGCGCTGGTTTTCAGTTGAGGTTGTAATACGGCCTCGGTTCCCAGGCGGCTGCGGAGTCGGTTTGCAAGGAGTAATCGTTCATGTGCGTTGGTGAGACGATTGTCAGAAAAAAGTTCATGCTGATTCAGTGTTAATTGGGCAGTCATCGTTGCTATGACTTGTACATGATGGACGGGTGCGGGGATTTGAAAGTTTTCCAGTTGTAACTCGACGAGTTCCTGGATGTGCCCGGCAGCAGCCGACGGGCGAAACAGTCCTATGTGAAAACACCGCTGTTCTTGTTGATCGCATTGTAAACGGACGATTAGTTGAACGACTCCCTGGTCATGGTTGAGTAGTTTGGCTGCGAGTTGATCGACCAATTCGCGGAGGATCCATGCGAGCGAGTCGCGATTGTCGATGGGATATTCTAGCGGCCGCTCGACTGAAAATTGTGGAGGGGGGCGATGAGGTTCGACCACCTCCACAATCCGATTGGTGATTTGATCAATGCGCCGCAAAAGTTCTTTTCCGAAACGCGAGTTCAGGCTGCTGCGAGGCAGGCAGAGGATTTGCTCAATCGAGATAATTCCCAGGCGCGAGAGCATTTTAAGAACCTTCTCCGGCAAACGGAGGGCTGCTGCTGGTAGGGAAAAGAGCAAGGGGTCTTCGCCGCAAGGGACAATGACCGGAAAAGCGGGGGGTGGCTCTAAGGTGTGGGCAAAGTGTGCCATTGCCCATGCCGCGGCTACCGTGTCGGCGATGGCGATTCGCGAATGCATGGCTTCTTGTTCAGCGGGTTGGTAAGGGGGAACTGGGGGAAGGCCTGCTGCCGTGGAGGTTGGTGCCGTGGTTGAACACGCAAGCAGTGCGGTAAGCTGTTCAGCCAGTTGCTGTTCGTTGGCAAACCAGTGATCCAGGCCGGTGATATCGAGCAGCAGGCTTTCGGGATGGTTGCCTTCTTCCAAGGCGACACGTGGGCTGAAGGGTTCGCAACGTTCCGCCAACAGTTCTAGTGCTTGGCGGTCAACAGCCGGATTGTAGAGTTCGGCAAGCAGGCGATTTTTTCCCGCAACTGCCTTGGCTTCAGCCAGCGACATGTCAGGTCGAACCCCCTGGCGATAGGCCGTATCACAGCAGGCTACGATTTGACTGCCGCGTCGACCCGTGTTGCTGAAAAGAGCCACAGATCGACGCTTTAGTTCTGGCTTGCAGTGTAGCAGACGTTGAATCGACCAGTTGGGGAACCAGAGACAAAGGATACGAGTCATAGTGTGGGAGGCCTAACTGCTTGTGCAGATATATGGCTAGGTTTTATTTTCCACTTTCCTCTTGGAAGAGTGGGTCCTGTTAGCGCTGGAGAAGAGAGGGTTTGCAGGAAACACCTGGTCCTATTTTTTCGGTCCAACATGTACTTTTCTAAATCGTCCTGACTTAGGGACATCGATTTCAAGTTCAACAGAACCTTTGCTTCCACCACCTCGACAGTGCAAGAGGGTTACGCGTACCTGCCGTGGCTGCTGGCCAGCCAGGGGTTGAACCAGTAACCGCACATCGGCCCAAGTTGGTTCTCGGCGCATGCAAGCTGGTCGGAAGAGCAGGCCTAATGTATCACCCGATCTGGCGGCCAGTTGCAAGCGGCGGAAGGCATGGGAATCGCGTTGGTTGAAATGGCCCCAAACGGCTCCCACCGAGGGTGAACGCAGGACCTGGACCATTGCCCATTGGAGATGTTGTTGGGATCGTGGACGCAGTAGGATCAGTCGCTCAAGATCGATTCCCCAGGTGGCCAGAGTGGGAGGGTAAAATTCTGCCCCATCATAAAATTGGGAGTCACTATGAAACGGGAAGTCACTATGAAACGGGAAGTCACTGTCCATAATGACCAGGTCACCACCTGCCTGGCACGCTTCCTGGGCGCAAAGCAGAGCCAGTGTGGTTGCTCCGTGGCCTGGTACCTCGGCAAGCCATTCCACGAGAGATCCCCGCCGCAGTCCACCTGCGGGCAAGATTGCATCCAATGCAGGGTGGCCGGTCGAAACAATCGACTCGGTTGAGTTCCGGGCACTGTTTTCCCAGGAAGATAATTCGTGACGCAGTTGATCGAGTTGGGGATTGCAAGTAGACATGGTGAGAGGGGGCTATGGGGTGGCCACAGGCGAAAGCCTGGGAAGGTGATAGGGTTGCTGGTAATCGGTTCTCCAAATCTGGCGGAGAAGTTTTTGAAGGGGTGTTTTAATTCGTGGCTGGTCATCCGGAGGTGAAATAGCGACCTTTTGAGTACTGTACATATGTATCGTAATTTGTCAAGCTGCACTTGAGCCCGGCTAAAATCAGTTTCCCGGCTTGCTTCCTTGGTGTTTTCCGGCAGCTTTTTCTTCGACCTGTTTTTGAACCACGAATGACAAGCCTTTATGTGTGGACGATTTACGTTGCGTTCTCGCCTGAACCTGCTGCTACAGCAATTTGCACTCGATGGTGACCAGGATTTTGAGTCGCTCGATCCGAGATACAACATTGCCCCCACTCAAGATGTCTTTGCGGTACGGTCTCGGGTAACGGGTCATCGGGAACTGGCCCGGTTTCGTTGGGGCCTGGTGCCTTCCTGGGCGAATGACCTGAAGATGGGTGTTCGGATGATCAACGCCCGGGCGGAGACTATTGCCAGCAAGCCCTCGTTTGCGGCAGCCTTCAAGCGGAGACGGTGTCTGATCCCAGGTGATGGATTTTACGAATGGAAGAAAACGGGCCAGGCAAAACAGCCCTATCTGATGGAGTTGGCCGATGGAGGCCTGTTTGGTTTTGCCGGTTTGTGGGAATCGTGGCAATTAGGGCAAGGGCCGACTGTTGAATCATGCACCATTATCACAACGACCGCGAACAACTTGATGTGCAAGCTACACGCGCGGATGCCGGTGATCCTGTCTCCGGATGACTATGAAGCGTGGCTTGATCCAGAAAATTCTGATCGCGACGGACTGCTAAAACTACTCGATGCGTATCCGGGGGATCAGATGCGAATCACACCGGTCAGGCCATTTGTCAACAACGTGCGGAATCAGGGTCCCGAATGTGTTGAGCCGATCGATTCCCAGCCGTTGTGGTGACCTTCGCAGAGTTCGACGTGCAGCGTAGATTTTCGGATTGTTAATGGATCATGCCGGGAGAGGAATCATCTTGGGTGTGCCAAGACTTGTTACTTTTTCTGCGGCGACGCCGATGCCCTTGGGAGTTGGTGTCGTGTTTGTGATACCGCATGCCGATCCGCCCGATTGTCTCAGTGGAGTTGCTGGCAGCGGAAATCTGTCGCATTCCCTGCACTAAAACGATTTTGAAAACATGCTGGATCAAAGGATCTCAAGCACATTTTCGGGAGGGCGGCCAAGACAGGCTTTTTTGCCTGTGATCACGATCGGCCGTTCGATGATTTGTGGGTGGGTTGCCATCCGGGCGATGATTTCGTCAGGATCGTCTGTCTGGGGAAGGTCGAGTGCACGATATTCTTTTTTGCGAATCAATTCGTGGGGTTCTATTCCCAGAAGTTTGACAAGTTTCCCAAGTGTCTGTTCATTGGGAGGTGTCTTTAAGTACTCGACTACGTTGGGCTGGATCCCCTGATCACGCAACAGTGCCAGGGTCTGTCGGCTCTTCGTACAACGGGGATTGTGGTAGATGGTCACTTCGCACACGGTTTACTCCGTTTGGCTTTGGGGGTTTCTTTTCAAACGTTTGCGTCAGACTGACTGTTTTTCTTCCGCTTTTTCGGGCACCTGTTGCAGGATGTCGAGCAGCACTTTATCAGTTTCGATTCCTTCGGCCTCGGCCTCGAAATTGAGAATGACGCGATGTCGCATAGCCGGTAGAAACACGCGGCGAACATCTTCAAAACTCACGTTAAAACGTCCTGCCAGTAAGGCTTGCACCTTGGCAGCCAGGGCCAATGTTTGTGCCCCGCGGGGGCTGCTGCCCCAGCGCAGATATTGGTTGGTTTGGGACAAGGAGAACGGGCCGTTCGGGTGGGTTGCGAGTGTGAGCCGCACGAGATAGTCCTGCACGTGTGAAGCAATAATCACTTCGCGGATGAGCTGTTGCCACTGGACAATCTCCGCGCCATCCATAACTTTATCGGGTTCGATGACCAATTTCTGGGTGGTGCGTTCCACGATCGTGTTCAGTTCGGCGCGATTGGAATACCCTAAGAGCAATTTAAAGAAAAAGCGGTCAAGTTGTGCTTCTGGGAGCGGGTAGGTCCCTTCTTGTTCGATCGGGTTTTGTGTCGCCATCACAAAAAAAGGAGGTGTCATTTGATAGACATTTCCAGAGATGGTGACCGACTTTTCTTGCATCGTTTCGAGCATGGCAGACTGGGTCTTTGGCGTGGCTCGATTGATTTCATCCGCAAGGCAGATCTGAGTAAAGATTGGTCCTTTTTGAAACTGAAACTCTCGTTTGCCAGATTGATCTTCGATAATCATGTTGGTGCCGAGGATATCGGCGGGCATGAGATCGGGTGTGAATTGAATACGGGAGAAATCAAGGTCCAGGGTTTGTGACAACGTGCGGACCAACAGGGTTTTACCGAGTCCTGGTACGCCTTCCAGCAGGCAATGCCCACCGACGAAGAGACAAGTAAGAATGCCGTGTACGATATCGTCATGGCCAACGATGACCCGACTGATTTGCTGATAGACGGTCTTGTAACGCTCTGTAAATTGTGCTGCGCGTTGTTCAAACGATTCGCCGATGCTCATGATTCGCGATCCTTCCAGACTTGTTTTTTTGCTTTAAGAAGGCGTGACGTGTATGAATCCTCATCCGTAGCCTCCTGTTCGGCAAGACTCTTTTTGCCATTTTTTGTTTGGGGGGCTTCTGGACGAGGTGTGGTTTCCGGTGCCGCAGCATCTGCTACCTGCGGGTTGCCTTCGGTGGTCGATTCAAACCGGGTATGACTACGCCGGTTTTCGAGCCGTTGGCTTAGTTCAGCTTTGCGACTTTGCAAACGGTTCATGGTTTCTTTTGGTGGCAATTCGGGATCACGTCCCAGGAGACGACCCAGCAGAATTGTCCACCAAGGGGCCATCCATGCAAAACTGACGTGGACACGACGAACAAATACGTCGGCCAGGAAAACACAACTCGCCAGCAACAAGAGCAAAGGCCATATATTGCGACTTGCCACGGTATTTGACAAGTCGCGACGGAATGGATCACTGGCCAATTGCGATTGCAAATCGTCGATTGAGGTTGGATTGACTACCGCCGGAAGAGGGTCGAGGAGTTCGCCCGGTTGCCCGTTTTTAGCGGGCAGGTTTGCCAATGATTCCAGCAGTGCAAGATTTGTCTCGCGACGACGGAATTCATCTGAGTAACCGACATTCACGCCGGTACGAATCATGGTGTGCCCATTGCCGGGATTTACCAGTACCAGATAATTTCCAGGAGTTGTGGAGTCAAACTCTGCTTCGTAACGACCTGGCGCAGTTTGCGTAATATCAAGCGGAATCGACTCCATGTCAGGCCCCAGGACATTTCCGGAGACAGTTTGGTAATTCAGAAATTCATTGTCCTTGTCGAGGGCCGTTACAATGACTCGGGTTTTTCCGTCAGCAACATTGGTCGAGACGGTGAATTTACCGGTGTCTCCGCCAGGTCGCATGGACCAGCGGACCATTTGACTGAAAAAGCGATCGTAATCCTTCCACCCGGTCCATTGATCGGCCCACCGCCCCCCTGTATCGGTTGTAAACACGACCGTCTTGCCGAGCCCGTACGGCCAGGTGGCCAGGATGGTGGCGTTTTTGGCGCTGACAGGTTTGGGGGAGAGGAGAATCAGATCAACAAGTGGACTCTCTTTGATCGTGGTGAGTACAAATCCTTGAATGGGTGGAAAAGGACCCTCGATACCTTCGATAATTTCCTGACGGTTTTTGATCTGGGGTTGGACTGGTGGATTTGGTTCGTAGACCAGCGACCGGGCGATTTTGCGGGCTTCGCGTTGGTAGATTTGTGGCAATGCTTTCGCACTTGTCACGACGTACATTTTCCCACCGGTAGTGGAGGCGATTTTTTGCATGTTGGCATGCCCGCCAGGGGCATGCTGGCGTGTGCCGACCAAGACCGTGGTGACCTTGACTCGTTGTTTTTTTAAGGCTGTAAGGGTGCCAGGTGTGGGAGGTGTAGGATCTCCATCACTGATAATGATCATGTGGCGGATTGAGGCATCCTGGACACCTGCGAACGCTGCCGCTGCCATCTTCATGGAACCGTCGAATTGAGGCATGTCTCCGATGTTCATGGCGTCAATCCGGGCCATCATCAGCTTACGGCTGGGTCCCACACGGATCAGCCCTCCCTTCGATTGTCCCCACAGCCACTGTTCACTACCGTTCCACTGCAGGAGGCCGCAGTAGTCCCGGGGCCCCAGTGCTTTGATGGCCTCGCGAGCAATGACCTTCTGCCAGTAATTTGCCTTTGGAATTTCTCCAGCATGCATGTTCAGCACCAGAGCTCCGACGGGACTAACCTTGGAGCTTTTGATCGTGAAATTCACCGGCATTGCTTTTTCAATCTCAGTGTTGGCCCACCCACCCACACCAAAGCTGTTGGGGCCTCCCAGCATGATCAGCCCACAACCGAGTTCTTCGGTATTGCGTACCAACATGCGGATTTGTTGGTTCGTAAAGCTACTCACATTATTGGCATCGAAACCGCTGGAGCGTGGCACATCGGCGAGAATGATGGAGTCGTATCGTTGTAGTTCAGGCAATGAGCTGAATAAACGATTACTCTGTTGCATCGTGACTGCGAGGCCTTCGGCGCGAAGCCGCTCCAGCAGGAAGTTGAACCGGCCAGGATTTTCCCAGTCTTCGATGAGCAAAACCTGGCCTTGACCATAAACATCCGTGAAATGTGTTGCCAGGTTATTCTGTTTCATGCGATCAGAGGTTGGGTCATCTGGCACAAAGAGAGCTTGATACGTGTAAAAGTCGGGTTCATTGATTTTTTCGCGACGCGTTAACACGCGCTTGCCAGGTTTGAGATTGACTGGTGCATCAGTAATAATTACCTCTTGGTTACCTGCTTTGCGGGTAATTTTCAGGCGTCCAGCAACGTTCTCGTTGGTAGGTGAATCGTTGTTCAGAATCACTCTCAGTTCGAACGGTTGGTCCCGGCGGACGTCAGTTGGAATGGTGATCTTCTCGACAGAAACTTCGTTTTGTTGTTCCAGAGGCACTGGCATTGCATCAATGCTGACTCCTGAGTCGGCCATGGTGCGGGCCTGCTCAAGCGCGTTTCCCAGGTTTTCATTACCATCGGTCACGATCACAATCCTTTTGGCCGTATCGTGAGGAAACATAGCCATTGCCTGCTGCATGGCACCAGCCAGGTTGGTGTAATTGGGATCGAGCAAGCTTTCGACCCTTGGTGCCAGCTGTACATCAAAGTCAACGGGTGGGATTTCAACTTCAGCGTCTCGCCCAAACACAATCACTCCGGCTCGATCTTCCTTATCTTCTCGTCGATGTTTGCGTATCGATGCGTTGACGTAACGAATCATAGCTGTACGTCGTGTTTCCGGAACACTGAGAGACTGATCGAGAAGATAAATCACTGTGATGCGGTCGTTGGACCGCAAGAGCTGTAGATCAGCCAGTGCGAAGATCAGCAGCACCATCACACTTGAGCGCAACAAAATTGCAATCCAGCGTCGCCACTTTCCCAAACCTGCCAGGCTATCGTAGCTCCAGGCTGCGACCAAAGGGACAAGTCCCAGCAGAAGCAAGAACCAGGGATTGTAAAAGGATACACTTTGATGAAACATGAAATGTGTGATACCGGCCAGAGACAACCTGTCGGCAGGTTTGGATGCCGATTTTGGCGTTGTTCACAAGCGGGATGGCCCCGTGGTTATTTCCTTCGGTTGTAACGATTCAGATGATGCGTGGATTCCACCAGCGTAGCCTGTTGCAATGGTCACCCATTGCAAAATGGATGGCTTACATCATAACTCTTTGTACACGATGATTGTTTGAGTCGAGCACGTGAACCCGGCGACGACTATCGACGACAAGCGCCCAAGGGTTGTGCAGCATACCCGGTTGTCGACCACCAGTTCCCCAACAGCCAAGAGATTCTCCCTGCTGGGTAAATTTTTGTACACGGTGGTTTCCATACTCACAAATATAAATGTGTCCATGCTGATCGAAAGCAAGGTCATAAGGGTAATAGAGTTGACCAGGATCTGAACCTGCCTGCCCCCACATCGCTAAAAGTTGTCCCTGGTCATTAAAGACTTGAATGCGGTGATTGCAGGCGTCGGCAACCCATAATTGTCCGGTCTTATCGAGCACGATATTCTGTGGCCGGAGGAATTGTCCCGGTGCGGATCCATGTCCTCCCCATTGCAAGAGAAAGTCTCCTTCGGGTGAGAGCTTGTGAATTCGGTCAAACTCTCCATATTCAGCGATATACCAGTTGCCCTGTGCGTCACGTACGGCGTCGGTCACCAGGCCGAACTGGTCTGCTTCCGGGCCATACGTTCCGCCAATGGTTTCTTTTTCGAGGAGTTCACCAAACGGCGTGTAGCTCAAAATACGGAAGTAATGCGTATCAGCTACCAGGACGATCCCGTTAGGGCTAATAGTCAACCCGGTTGGGCGACCTGCCTCATGCGTAGGAGTACGCCAGCCACGCAAGAAATTTCCGTCCCGGTCAAAGACTTGAATTCTTGCTAACATGTCAACGATATAGAGCCGGTCCTCTCGATCGATTGCCATCGCCCTGGGCTTTTGAAAACGGCCGTCCACGATACCGCGACGTCCCCAAACTTTCTCTAATTTGCCCGCCATCGCTGGATCGTGATTACAACCGGTTTCCAGGTTCGCCAGCAGGGCTGTGGCACTGAGTCGGCCGAATTGTCTTCGTGAGATCATCGGGAAGCAACTTTACCTGGCTGGTCATCATTGGTTTTGAAACGGTGGGGAGAGGAACCACCGAGCAGCCTGTCCAACGCGTGTTTTTTTCTCTGTGTGTGCAGAGCGATTCTGACCATCGTTGGCTGCCCTTCTTTAATGTCTAACCAAAGGCTGGGGAGATCAAGCCAGGATAGTTAAAGAAGCGTTGGAACCGGCGGTCAGAACAGGACTTGCGAATTTATGTCGAGGTTTGTGCTGCTTGACCAGATACCCCTGGTTGGGGTATAAAGGCACGCTATTTCACATTGGAAGTGTTTTTGCGGCATCTGTGCAGGCACGGATTTCAATGTCCCATAAATCGACGAGGCGAAGCATCAGCTCTGCCAGCAAAACTCGCTATTGTTCCGCCGACGAGACTGTTTGTCGCCAGTGTTCGGACTTCCCTAAAGTTGCCGTTCTTTTCTAGCCCAAGAATTTTTTATGCCTCCAGTTGTGATCGACCTGCGCAAGGCCGAAGACGTCCGCGACGTCGTACACCAAGCCGTCCAGGCGCTGGTGGAAGGAAAATTAGTCGCATTTCCCACCGAAACCGTGTACGGGGTTGGCGCAAGTGCCTGTCACAGTGGGGCGGTCGCAGATTTGATGGCTGCCAAAGGTCGACCTCAAGGGGCTCCGTTTGCGTTGGCGATCAAGAGTGCACAAGAGGCCGCAGACTATTTGCCTGAAATGAGTTCGCTGGCCCGTCGCTTGGCACGTCGTTGTTGGCCAGGCCCGGTAACACTGGTCCTGGACAATGCGCATGAACAGGGGCTTGCCACGCAGTTACCAGAATCAGTGCAACAAGTTGTTTGTCCGAATGGGACCCTGGGATTGCGTGTCGCAGCTGGGGGAGCGCTTTTGGAAGTGTTGCAGATGCTGGCTGGCCCTATTGTACTCACGAGTGCAAATCGTAGTGGTTCGCCTGATGCAGTAACGGCCACACAAGTTGTGGAAGCGCTGGGCGACGATGTGGCATTGGTGCTGGATGACGGACCTTGTCGCTATGGACAGCCTTCCTCAGTGGTGCGGGTGCACCGCGATCATTTGGAAGTCCTGCGAGAGGGAGTCGTGGCGGAAAGCACGCTACAGCGTTTGACCAGCGTGCTTGTGTTAATGGTTTGCACGGGTAATACATGCCGCAGCC
Source organism: Pirellulales bacterium (assembly GCA_022448345.1). Lineage (GTDB taxonomy): Bacteria > Planctomycetota > Planctomycetia > Pirellulales > Lacipirellulaceae > JAKVCB01. The sequence goes on along the minus strand of JAKVCB010000013.1, from coordinate 8,990 downwards.
CGATGGCGGAACTGCTCATGCGCCGCGAATTGGCACAACATTTAAATTGCGATGAACAAAAGCTGGAGCAGCACGGGGTGGTTGTACAGTCAGCTGGTATTGCGGCTGCAATGGGATCACCACCTAGTACTGAGGCAGTGCGGGTTATGGAAGAACTGGGGATGGACTTGCGCGGGCACGAGTCGCGGACCCTGACCGATCAACTTGTCCGACATGCCGATCTTATTTTGACCATGACGAGCGGTCATTTTGATGCGATTGTTGCCCACTGGCCGGAGGCTGCCGACCGGACTCATTTGATTTTGGAAGATTCGACGGATGTTGCTGATCCAATTGGGCAGTCGATCGATGTTTATCGCCAGTGTGCTGAACAGATCCGCCAGGGAACGGCTCAGCAGGTCGAGCGGCTGAGCGAAGAGTTGAAAGGCACGCAATCGATCTAAGCTGCAAACTGTGGTGAAAGATTTCGGGCGAAGAGGCTATAGGATTACAGCCAAAGACGATAGGAAAAGCGCCATGCGAATAGCAATTGCAAGTGATCATCGCGGCTATCTCCTGAAAGAGAGGATCATCTCGCAACTCAACTCGATTGGGTGTGATGTCAGTGACGAGGGACCCTTCAGCGACGACAGCGTCGACTATCCTGATTTTGCCGCTTCGGTGGCGCGCAAAGTGAGTGAGGGAGAGGCCGACCGAGGAATTCTAATTTGTGGTACAGGGATTGGGATGGCGATCGTCGCCAACAAGTTTTCTGGTGTGCGGGCAGCTCCCTGTGTCGATGAGGTCTCGGCAAAATTGAGCCGTCAACACAACGATCTCAATGTGTTGTGCCTCTCCGGTGACTTGTTGAGTATGAACACGGTCGATCGGGTGGTTCAGACCTGGATGGAGACAGATTTCGAGGGGGGGCGGCACAAACGACGAATCGACAAGATTGGTGAACTTGAACAGGCAACGTAACGAGTTATGGCAACGGATGTGGTTCTGTTGACCGGCCGTTACTATCGGCAGGCATCTGCAAGATCAACTCACGGTTTGGTTTGTTTGGGTACAACCTTTCGAATAACTTCACGAAGTTGACGTGGCTTGATGGGCATTTTTGCAACGGTCCGCTGTTTTCCCACCTGGGCTTCGCTTTCCCAGTCGTGATGTTGTTGCCCCAAAAGCAATACAGCAGGTACATCGCGGGTGGCGATCTCCTGGCCGAAAAGGTTGAAGACTTCAACCGCTGATTGGCCGATGGCAGCGGAGGAAAAGAGCATCACGTCGGCCGCATTGGGATCGTCGAAAAAACGTTCTAAAGCCCGATGCGGGTCACTCGCAACAAGGACTCGATAGCCATTTTTCTTGAACAGCTGGCGAAAGACATCCTGCATTTTTCCATCGGATTCAACGATCATAATGCGACGAGGTTGTCCGTCTTCGCCAATTCCCTCTTGATCGGATGCAGGGGTTTTACTTTCGCGTGTTTTTAAGTCGGAATCACGTATAGTTCGTTTTAAAGCGAGTTTGAGATCGATCAGCATGTCTCCCGGAGTCTGGTAGCGCTGTTGCGGATCAAAATCAATGGCTTTATTCAGAATCATTGCCAGGGCTGGTGGTATGTCAGGCATCAGTTCGCGAATCGGTTTGATATCTTGATACCGCGATTTGCTAAGCCGTTGCACCCGATCACTTGTTTCCGACAGTGGCGGGAAACCGGTCAGCAACTGGTAAAAGATGCAGCCGCTGAAAAATATATCGCTCCGCGTATCGTCCCTGCGAACGCCTGTAGATCGTTCAAGGCCTGCGTAATCGATCGTTCGTTGTGCTATCAATGCTTCTTCGCCGAAGCTGGCATCCCGGCCAGCCAAACCAAAATCAACAAGCTTTGCTTGCCCTTCGCTAGAAACAAGCACGTTGGACATTTTTAAGTCGCGATGGGTGATGCCTTTTTGAAACGCATAGTTCAGACCAGAGAGAATCCCTTCTACAATATGGGCCGCTTCGATCGGATCAAACTTTCTTCGCGCGCGGTGAAACTCCCGCAGGTTTTGTCCTTCAATGAAGTCCATCACCAAGTAGTGCATGCCGACTTGTGAAACAACTTCGTGGATTCGCACAATGTTGGGATGGTCGAGTGAGCTACCCAATTCACCTTCGCGGTGGAAGGACTCAATAGTATCAGAGTTTTGAGGATTCGCTTGCGGGTTGCTGAATCGATTGCGGAGTACTTTGACCGCAAAAAGTTTGCCTGTAATTTGGTGCGTGGCACGAAACACGCGGGCAAAGGTACCTGAGCCTACATTGTAAAGAACTTTGTAATCGCCGTAGAAAAAACCTGTTCGGAGACCGCGCAGGAGGCGATCGACTTGATAGTTGGTCAGCAGGTTGCGGCGGAGAAGTTCCTGTTGGAATTCCGTCAACGAAATGTTACGCGTACCCAACTCGCTCCAGACCGACTGGAGCTGTGATTCGTCGACAAGGTTTAGATCGATGGTATGCTGGCCTAATTGCTCAGCGGATGTAATGGTGGCCATGACACACTGCGACCTGAATGCATGGAAAACACGATGATCTTATCTAAATTTCAGCAGACGTGCTGGCTCCAATGGCTTGTCGGTACTTGGACAGAGACGGGCCAGCCACGCGGAGGGCTCAGGATAAGTTCGGTCCCCTAATTTTACGGGGGATTTCCTGCATTGCAATTGGTGCCAGTTGGTTGTCTCTGGGGTGGTTTTTAAATCGTCCCCACCACCTTGGCGTATAACACTACAGCTAGTTGCCTGCCTCTTGATCAAGGTTTGTGAGGTATTCGTCGCGCTCTCGCCGGGTGGCTTCCAAATCGAACATCAAGTATTTCATATCAAGTCGCAATTGACTAAGAGCATCTTGGACCAGGGCCATCACCCGCCGACGTCGCGTGGTGCTGGCGATGATACTGTCCAACAACCGGCTAAACTCGGGTTGGTGGGCCTCTGGCAGGCGACCTACGGCTTCAATCAATTGCTGCACGTCATTGGGAAGGGGGTCATGGTCGTCACGGATGGGCTTGGGAAGTTCAGTCATGAGGTGGATCTCCAGGGTGTGTAACGACTCCCTCAACTGCACATGCCGCGCCAAAGCGAATCGTTAAGCCTGCGGCCATTTCGTAACTTGTGATTGGGAAACAACTTGCAGCTATTGGGCCCTTTGGTTCTGGGATATTTCTTCTGGGAGCGATGATGTTCAAGCAGGACAACCGCCCTGGTCCGATGCCCGAAATGCTGTTACAAGAACGGCTTACGTCGATTTTTGCCATGTTGTTTTGCTACCACATTCGATCCTGTCGGTCGTTCATTTCTCTCACCCTGCCAGGGCCCCTCGAATTGTGGGGTTCATGGGGTGGTTCCTAAATGGGATTCGTCCAATGGCATTCGCCACGAAAATGGTTCCCGCCAGGCAGTCGTTTTACGGGCCGACACCAGGGTGGTCTGGACGTGTCAGCTTGCTCATCGGGCTGATTCAGCCTTTCCTGCTGCTGGTGGGAGGTGTCCATGCCACGAACCCTGCTTTTCAGGAAAGCTTTGACGGCCCAGAGGTCGTCTGGCGGGCTGTCGATGTCGCCGCACACGACGCCGTCGCCGAGCAAAGTGTCGTAGTGGTCGAGGATCAACAAAAGTCGTCCACCGGGGCAGAAAGCATTTTGGTCTTTGCCTCAGGGGGGACATCTGTCCGACTACAAATCGCAGTGGGGCGAGCTCCGGTTCTCGACGAACTCAAGGCTGAAGTTTGGGTGCGATCGAATCGAATGGGCCTGGCGCTTGCCGCTACGGCAGTGCTACCCCGAGAGCATGATCCAGAGACGGGACTCCCCCTTGAACTGGAGGTGGTCGGTACGCAGTACCGTGATGTGGGAGAGTGGCAACTTTTGGAATTAATCAATCTGCCTGAACTTTTGAAACGGCGCGTCCGGACGTTGCGTGTGACGAAGCGCAAAGAAATCGACCCACATGAAGCACACCTCAGCCACTTGCGACTGGTTGTACCGGGTGGTCCCGGCGGAACCCGGGTGGTCACCAATGACTTGCAGCTTGAGGGAGTTTTGTTCGACGATCGGCCAAAAGAAACGCCCTCAGATTTCCCCAAGGATGAGAAAAAGATACCTCAGTCGCAACCTGACATTTTGCAAGTAGGCTGGTCGCCCGAGGCACCGCAGGCTCCCTCCGCATCCAGCAGGCATCTGGCGGGACGGGTGGAATTGTACGGGACGAGGCTGTTGGTAGACGGACGGCCCTTTTTTCCTCGCGTCATTGCACACAATGGTGAGCCACTGTCGTGGCTTGCCGGGCTGGGATTCAACACGGTCTTGCTGGATACTTTTCCCACCACGGCAATGCAGCGGGAGGCCACCGCTCGAAATCTTTGGCTACTGAGTCCGCCACCTTCACCTGAGCAACTTGCCGAGGGAAAGATTCCTGATGCAGCCAATGTGCGTCGGATTCTCGGATGGTATTTTGATTTAGAAGCCGCTTTAATCCCACCCGGCCAGCGACACCCGTGGATAGAAAGTGTTCGCAACTGGGACGCCCAGCTGAATCGCCCTGTGTTGATGGAACCTCCTGGTGTGCGGGAATATGACTGTCGGTTCATTGATGCATTGGTCTTGGGGCGGTGGTTTGGCGGTTCGCAAGTGCGGTTGCAGGAACACGCGGAATGGTTTCGGCAGCAGCGAGCCCTGGTTGAGCCGGGTGTTCCCAGTTGGTGTCGTCTCGATTTGACGCCGAACGGGCTTGCCTGCGAGCAGACGATGGCCGCGATGGGAGGAGTCATTGACCGTGCTGATTTGCTTATCGACGAGCGGCAAATTGACGCGTTGGTGAAGCTCGCCATTACCAGTGGCTGTGGTGGGTTGGTGATTCGCTCAGAGGATTCGCTCCATCAGCCAACAGTGCCAGCTGTTCAGCGGAGAGTCGCCGCCTTGACCTTGATGAATTTGCAGTTGCAATTGATTGCACCGTGGCTGGCGGGTGGTCGCGTCACGGGAATGGCAACCTGCAGCAATCCCGCCTGGACGGCCAGCGTTGTACAGGTTGAGCAAGCGCACGTGGTCATTCCAATGGAATGGTCGTCTCCAACCAATGGCCTGGATGACAGCCAGAAGTCCCCGCGATTGACTCTTGTTGTGCCTGGCGTCCCTGAATCAAATCAAGTGTTCGAGCTCACTCCGGCCAACCTGTTACCGCTGGTTCACAAACGGGTGGCAGGTGGAATTCAGGTCCAATACGCGCCGCTCAGTGAGGGCTTGATTGTACTTACCGAGAATCCGCGTGCGATTCGGTCCTTACGACAACAGACCGCCCGAATGGCTGCCCAGAGCGCGCGGTTGCGTTGTGAACTGGCGACACTCCGATTGGTTGCTCTCCGTCAGCAAGCAGGAAACACGCAAGACAAATTTTTGGTTGCTGCACACGAGCATATCACAGAAGCGAATGCTTTGGCGACGGGGAAGGACTATCCTGGTGCCTATACAGCAGCAATCGCGGCGGACCAGCAGCTTGACCGTTCTTTCAAGCGACAGACTGCCGCTAACGGTACGGAGTCCACTGTGACAAGCGATCCAATAACGACTGGACTCGACACGGTTGGTAGCATTGCGACATTGAGGGCGGCGATTGCATCGCGAAAAAAAGAGGCCAACCAGCTTTACGGCGGTGATTTTGAGGACCTGGACCAAATTGTCCGTTTTGGCTGGAAACACGTGACAAGAGAGGTGCCAGAGGCTGTTTCCCGGGTGGAGTTGGTTGGCGATGCGCCTTATCACGGGTCGTATTGTCTTGCCATGACCACCTGGCCGAGCTCCCAGGCAGAACCTTCTACCCTCCTTGCCGAAACACCCGTATGGGTCACATCTCCACCGGTTCCCGTTCAAGAAGGTGAGATGGTGGAGGTAACGGGCTGGGTTCGTATTGACGAACCGATCACCGGCCATGCCGATGGTTTGCAGGTGGTCGATAACCTCGGTGGATCAGACCTTTCGCTCCGCATACGCAAGACCGACGGTTGGCAACTTTTTCGCATTGTCCGACACGTTCCCGCGTCGACGAACTTTCAAATGACGTTTGCCTTGCACGGTTTTGGGAAGGTCCGGCTCGACGCGATCATGGTTCGTCCACTGGCGCCTGCGGTGCCGCCGGTCCGTCGAGAATCATTGCCGGTCACGACTCGGCCCTTGCCGACAGCTGTGCGGCCGGCACAGCCATTGTTTGACGGGCCAAAGTTGAGATAATTGTCCGTATGCAACGCGAGCCGAACCAACTTCTTGAGGACGCCCAACACATTTGGCAAGCAGGTGTTGATGCGGTCATGCCAGAGCGGCTGATTCCCGCCCACTTGCGTGTCGACGGGAACAGGCTTTTTGTTGGTGAACAGCAGTTTGACCTGGAAAAGGTGCGCAAAATTGCCATTGTGGGTGCTGGCAAAGCGGCCGGTGCTATGGCGGTGGCGTGCGAAGCAAGTCTGGGCACGGCCCTGTTGGCCGAAAAAGAGGTTCACGGTTGGGTCAATGTACCGGCCGACTGCATGGTGCCGACCAGGCGCATTCGGCTGCATGCAGGTCGGCCCAGCGGAGTCAATGAGCCTCGTCCCGAAGGTGTGAAGGGGACACGTGAGATTCTCAAGATTGTCTCGGCATTGGGGCCTGAGGATCTTTGTATTTGTTTGATTGCCGGGGGGGGGTCGGCACTGTTGGTTGCTCCTGTTCCAGAGGTTTCGCTCGCAGAGAAGGTTCGGGTCACACAGTTACTCAGTGCTGCAGGGGCAAACATCGAGCAACTCAACACCGTGCGGCGGCAGATCAGCCTGGTGAAAGGAGGCGGGCTGGCTCGCGCTTGCGGAGCCGGGCATTTGAGCACGCTGATTATTTCTGATGTGTTGGGAGACCCGCTGGAAGCGATTTCCTCGGGTCCAACAGTCCTTGGTCACAGGTGTGCGCAGGATGCGCTCGATGTGCTTGAGGAGTTCAAGCTGCTCAACGATCCGGATATCCAATCGATCGCCAAATATCTTCATAGCAGTTCGTCACAGGACCAGCCTTGGAATGAAGCGGAGAGCGACACGCGGTTTGTAAACTTCGTCATCGGCAACAACGGGACGGCTGTCAATGCGGCTGGAGTTGAGGCCGAGCGGCGGGGCTATTCCCATGCCATGGTCCGAGCCACAGCGGCGGAAGGGCCGGCAGAGGAGGTTGGTCGACAGTTGGCGGAAATGGCCGAGCGAATGCGCTGCCATTCGGGGCCAGATTGCCTGATCACCGGAGGTGAGCCTGTCGTGCAACTGGTGAACGAGAGCCTCCGAGGGAAGGGAGGGCGAAGTCAACAGTTAGCACTTGCTGCCCTCGAAAAATTGCAGCCATCCGAAGGTGTGGTTCTGCTTGCAGGGGGGACCGATGGTGAAGATGGTCCGACCGATGCGGCCGGAGCCTGGATTGACGAACAGGTTGTGCGGACTGCCCGGTTTCAGGGGCTCGATGTAGCCGATCACTTGCGACGGAATGACGCCTATCACTTCTTTGAAAAAGCTGGCGGACTTTTCAAGACGGGGCCTACCCACACGAACGTGTGCGACCTGCGCGTGGTCACGGTCTCCCGTTAGCCTGGCTTGGCTGGTAGTTAGTCCCACCACCACTGCTGAGGATCAAGTTCACCCAAGCCGACGGCCAGTCGGGCGGCGTCGAGAGAACCGTCTTCATCGTCGAGAATGTTGGTGGGAGAAATGGCCTCGGTGGCGCGAATCTGTACACCACCACCAATGGGTGTCACTAACCTGGTGCCTTTCCACATGCCATTTACTGCCGAAGCAACTTCAAGCGGTGCGATGTAAGTCTCCACGGCATATGATTGTTCATTCGAAAGAATTTCTGGTTTCCAGCCGACGAGTCCGTAGTAGTCCTGGTGCTGGATAAATGCGGCGGTCACAGCCATATCAATACAATTGCGGAGTTGGGCGAACACTGGGGCTTTTTCAGAAAGTTTGGGATAGATCTTGGTGAACGCCCGAACGAAAGCCTTACTTGCCCGGTTTTGTGAATTGGTACCCTTGCGGCGCCCGTTACCTTGAATAATCTCATCCTCGCCAACAAGTTTGACGCCATCGCCTTCGATCTTCATGGCCAACGCGTCGTCGCTTACCCTGACACACTCGTAATCGGGGACAAAATACCATCGCACCAGGGCATTCCGCGCGACCTTAGCCGGGTTGGCTCGATCGACATAGCTCTTCAAGCGGACCGGAGGTTGTTCCAGGTCAATTCCGATCAATTTCATGCGATAGTCCGCTTCTACGAGTACTTGTGCGAAGTGGGTGTTTGCCGAAACACCGCCGATAGTAATCACCTGTTTACCAAGACGGTCACGGAGTTGTTCGACGATGTATTGAGTTTGATTTGGCGTCGCGCGCGATCCAAACTGTTTTAGGAAGCTTTGCATCCGTGCCAGTCCATCAGCGGTCGGGTCGATCGAGCAGTAGATAAGGGGTGCATTTTGGTGCTTTCCAGGTGCGAAGAGACGCAGGGCAACGGCCAGATCTTCCAGGAGCAACGTTGGTTGTCCCGTCTGCAGGCCAAGCACACGTCCCGAGGGAGCTTGACCCCATGCTTCGGCGGGGCCGGCGATGACAATTTCACCCGTGTCCGGATAGCAGAAGACATATTCGATTCGGGTCAGACCGGCCAGGTGTTGCATCTGGTCATCGGCACTTCCGCCCGCGATGAGACGCTGGGCAAGAACGCTTTCCAAGCGTGTTAGCGAAACTTTGCGCAATTTACTTGATTCGCGAATGTCTGTATCCAACTGGGCCCATGCTTGTCGGGCTCGTTGAAAGGAGAGTTGACCGGTTGGGTCGGATTGAATGGTGGTGCGGAGTACACCATTGGCATCGACAGTGACACCGGCTGAATTGCTCGCGCCCATGGTGTTGCCACCGCCGCCACCCATGCCGCCCCCCAAGACGCCAAACCACCACCCCCAGCAGCC
>JAKVCB010000129.1 GCA_022448345.1 Pirellulales bacterium | reverse complement strand
CTGCATGTTGTTCGCTGGCCAATACTTCAGCGAGTTCCCGCCGCCAATCATGGATAGAGCCGTCGGTATCTTCGACCATGTTGGGGCCGATGGTATCAAGCGCTTTGGCAAAAGTGTGATAGTAATAATAGAGGCCCGCTGCTCCCATTCCGGGGTTTTCTGCCAGTGTGTAGTGTGCCTGGATCCATTGATACGCAGCTGTAACACGGGGGTCATCGCTCGAAACACCCGCATAGATCATGCTCTTGAGTCCCGCATAGGTCATGGAGCCATAACTACGCAGCCCACCGTTAGGAGTTTCACCTGCCTGACTCGATCCTCCGGCAGCGACCGTGTAGTAAAAACCGCCGTCTTCAACTTTGGTAGCAAAGGGAGTTGTATTGTGAGCACTTTCCAGATTTTGACATCGAGAGATGAAGACCAGTGCTTTTTCGACGCAGGGATCACCCGCCCCCTTTCCTAATGCGCGAAAAGCATCCAGGGAGATTTGCGTATTTGACATGTCGGGTCGATTATGTTTTCCATAACCGAATCCACCGTAACTAGGACTGGAACGTTCGTGCCCCTCGCCTTCATCCCACTGCAGTTCTCCCACGAAGTGATCGGCTTGCTGCAAAATTTGGTCGTAACGACCGTCAATGTTTGCCTCGCTTAGAGAGACGATTGCCAGGCAGGTTTCGTAGTTTCGGTATCGCGTACCACGCTGGTAAATACCACCGTCGTCACGAATATGGTTTTCGAGGTAACCCAACGCTTTTGCCAGCATGGGGTCATCGACGGAGCGGCCATGTCGAATCAAGGCGGTTGCAACCAGGGCGGTTACCGCAGGACCAGCATGGTGACTCCAGGATCCGTCGTCCGACTGGGTTCCTCTCAGATAGCGAATGCCCCGGCCAGCCATCTGCTGATACAATTCTGGTGCTGGACCAACGGATGAGTCGCTGGGAGCTTCTTTTGCTATGGCGATGTTATTATAGACGATTAACGATATCGCAGCGTTTAAAAACCAAATCACAACGTGTAGGGGGAGGGATTGCATTACAGGCTTCCCTTAAGATGACGAGGGGTACTTAGCTAGAGATCTTATAGAATCTTACGTCATGGGCAAGTCGCGGCAAGTGGAAGTGATTGGAGACGTGCCTTCTGACAAACTCCAGCCCTTGTTGTAAAATTCCAGTTTGCACGGCCCGTTTCGGAAAAATTTGTGGTTGTTCAGGACAGCCTGGCAGAAAAAACAGGTATCGGGGTATGCCAATCGGTCGCTGTTTTGGAGTTGGTGCCGCACGGGTGGCAGATAACGATGGCCCCGTCGATAGGTCTTTGCTTTACAGCTGAAGATTCAGGAGTGAAGAGACGGTTTTTATCTGCGCCGCGATGGTTCGGAGACGACAAGATGGATCATGAATTAACGGAAGAGGGTAGTCCAAAGTAAAAAGACAAGCCAGGCGGTTACCAGCACTGCCGAGGTTGCCAGCTGCAGAGAGCTGCGGCGGGGCGGATTCGGCGGGACGCGAAACCTCTCAGAACCGAGTTTGGCCTTAACCACCCCAGAGGCATCAGGTTGGTTCGATTGAAGTTGTCGCCCGTTCTTTTTCCGGTTTCTGTGAGGCGACACCTTCGACACGAACTCTTTCAAGAGCTGCGTTCTCCACTTGAATCAGGTAATCCAATTTGAAAACTGTCCTGGAGTCCTTCGACGAAATCAAAGACATCGTCAAAATCTTCCCGGCGGTCTTCAGGCGTTTTGCGCATTTGGCCTATCTCGATTAAATTGAACACAATTTCTCCGATGTCGCCCGTCGATCGGATGCCCCAGTAATTCAAGACTCCCTTGGCCATGAGCCCATACTGCTCAAGCGCATAGCAACGAATTGCCTCACAGAGTTCCTGCCCGGTAATATGCTGCTCGGGTTTGTCGTGTGGATCCCCTTCTTTATCTGCGGAGAGGTCATCAGAACCCATTTCCAGCTTTTCCTGGGCATAGCGAAGCGCGTCAAACACAAACGCATAGGCGTCAAATTTATAGCGACGATCGCGGGCCAGTAGGTCGGCAATTGGATGTTGAGGATCAACCATGTATTTATTTTGATTACTTGCGCCAGATAACGCAACAAGGAGGGGTTAAAATCTTTAGGGGTGTGGTAGTAAGGGTATTCCCCCCCACGCAACTTGTTTTCAAGGTTCCTGGACCGTTTCTGGACTGCTCTTGGACCAGTTATTCCGCTTCTGTGTTATCTTCCTTCGGGTTTTCGGAAGAGTGGCCTGTAGTCGCGTTTTTTGAGCGGGTATGCGTGGTTTGGGTAACGTCTGAAGTCGAGTCCTCGGCAGAAGATTCCGTAGCTTCGGTACCTTGGAGAGTTCCCGTCGCGGAAGAATCGGTTTTCTCAACCTGGGAGGGCTTTGCTGCTTTGTCGGTTTGGTTATTTTGATCCTGTTTTGGTGCTGATTGGGGTTTTCCTAATATGGTGAGCACGTCGTCTGCTTCGATGACAATTCGTCGCATGTCTTCAGTTTGAATCATCAACTGGCTGGCGAGAATTTCGTGGGCCAGGACTTTGGCTCGACCCTGGTTTGTGATGATGTCTGTCCCAATCGGTGGCAGCTCTTTCTGTAGCTCCTGGTAGGTCTCGTACTCATATCGTAAACAGCATTTCAGGCGTCCGCAACGGCCCGAGATTTTACTCGGGTCGAGGGTGGCTTTCTGCAATTTAGCCATCCGCATCGAAACGGGTGGCATTTCCGAAAGGTGGGTGTTGCAGCAGACTAGTTTTCCACAGTCCCCGTAATCGGCCAGTAGCTTGGCTTCATCTCGCACGCCGATCTGACGCATTTCGATACGAGTTTGAAACTCTTTAGCAAGCAATTTGACCAGATCACGAAAATCGATGCGCCCATCCGCCAAGTAATACACCACAATACGCTCACCGCCGTAGAGATGTTCGACGTCAACCAATCGCATGACCAGATCGAGTTCCTTGATTCGCTTGGCGCAAATTTCGTACTCGCGTCGTTCTTGCTCGTGGAGTTTGCGGAACTCGCGATCGTCATCTTCAGATACTTTCCGCAGGATTTGCCCATATTTGGGTTTGTTCAACCCCGCAAGTGCCGCCTCCGTTGCTTCACAGAGAACCTCCCCCATTTCCAAGCCTCGGTGGGTTCGCGCAATGACCTGGTGGCCGCGCGAGAAGAGAGCGTGACCGCGCGTGGAGAACACGCCCAGGTTACGCATCACGCCGTGGCGAACGACGTATTTTGGCATAATCGCTAATGATAAAAACAAGCTGCCGGGTCGGCCCAGCACATCGAATGCTGACGGCTCAGCGGCAAGGGTAATCAGGCGGACAAACCCACCTGCTGTTTGATAGGAAATTTAAGTATACCGTAGCCGGTTGTCATACAACAGAGACAAGCGATAATCAGAAGAGATAACAGCCTCAACCACGTGTGCTTTCCGGCTTGGCTTTTGTGACTCAGCCCGCACAGCTTGACAGCACGCCTCAAATTGCCCGGTATTTACCATTTGCCTGAGGAGAATATCCATGCAAACCCAATCTGTCAGTGAGTTGACCACCAAAAAATGCCTGCCCTGTGAAGGCGGTGTTGAACCCTGCACGCTGTATGAGGCAGAAAGCCAGCTTGGCGAGTTAGAGGGGTGGTATCTCACCCATGAAGGCAAGCGCATCCGGAAAGACTGGAAAGTCAAGAACTTTCTGGCTGGGATGGACTTCTTCAACCGCTGTGCCCAGGTCGCCGAGGACGATGGACATCATCCTGATCTACATATAGAAGGTTACCGAAACGTTTCAGTCGAGTTGTGGACACATGCCATTGGAGGGCTTTCGGAGAATGATTTCATCCTCGCAGCTAAAATTGATCAGTTGCCTATGGAACTCCAATCGTAGGATATGCCGGTGGATTCGAATTCCCTGCCTCGGTCGTTTCCCTGTTACCTTGTCCGTCAGGACGACCAGGGATTAATCACTGCACAGGTTGAAACGATTACGCTCGATCAGCTCCCCGATGGCGATGTGCTGATCGAGGTTGCCTATTCGTCACTCAACTACAAAGATGCCCTGGCGTCTCAGGGACATCCGGGGGTCGTGCGCCGATTTCCCCATCTCCCTGGCGTCGATTGTGCTGGTACGGTTGTGGAGAGCAGTTCGGCCGAGTTCAAGCCGGGAGACCACGTATTGGTAACCGGTTATGATTTAGGGGCTCCCGCTTGGGGCGGGCTTGCTCAGTTCGTACGGGTTCCTGCCGACTGGGTGGTGCCGCTGCCCCAGGGACTTACGTTGCGGCAAAGTATGATTTTAGGAACGGCCGGTTTTACGGCCGCTCAATGCGTGACCGCAATTGGTGATCGCAACATCGATCCCGCTGAGGGGGAGGTTGTCGTTACAGGTGCCTCGGGTGGCGTTGGCTGCCTGGCCGTGGCGATACTAGCGCAATGTGGTTTTCGCGTTGCGGCAGTGACGGGAAAACGAGAACGTCACGAGTGGCTTCGTAAGTTGGGTGCGAGTACCATCCTCGACCGAACCGATGTGCTCGACGATTCCGACCGACCGTTGCTCAAGGCTCGTTGGGTTGCTGCAGTTGATACCGTGGGAGGGAAAACCCTCGCAACCCTTGTTCGCAGTGTCCAATACCGCGGTTGCGTGACGGCCTGTGGCCTCGTAGGTGGTGATCAACTTTCCCTGACCGTCTATCCGTTTATTCTCCGCGGTGTTTCGCTGGTAGGAATCGATTCGGCCAAGTGCCCGCGTAAATCGCGGTTGGAAATTTGGAATAAGCTCTCCGGAAACTGGAAGCCTGAGCAACTTGATGCGTTGGCCCAGGAAATAACACTGGCAGAAGTACCCCAGGTGATGGAGGACCTTTTGGCCGGTCGGGCTGCGAGTCGAACCATTGTGCGTCCTACCGACGGCCTCTAAGCGTGATCCTGCCCATAAAAAGAATTCACACTGCGTCCTTGGAAAGCATGCCGTATCGATCTATGTTGGGCAGAAGTACAACTGTTTTTCGACGATCATTCATGTGTTACTGTGGGGTTCTGTCAAAGCGAACGACCATCTTTGTACAGGTGAGCGTTCCGCAAGAGTTTAACGCCCGTACCCCACTTTGGGGCTCTTGGTGTGACCCGATTTAAACCGCGCGGTGGAGTTGTTTCTCATGTTCCGTATCAAACCACCAACCATTATGGTCTTGGCCATTATCCTCCTGTTCTTGCTGCAAACATATTGCCCGGGACCGCAACTTTGGCACACCCCACAAATCTATGGGGGAGTACTGCCAATTGTCATTGGACTGGGTCTCCTTTTCGTGTCCTTACGTAGTTTTCATCGTCAAGGAACTACGAGTGACCCGTTCGGCGAGGCAGCCCACCTGGTGACTGCAGGACCTTACGAATACTCGCGCAATCCAATGTATCTGGGCATGCTTTTGATTCTTGTTGGCTGTGTCATCCTCACCGGCAGGGTGACTCCCTGGTTGGTGCCCCTCCTGTTTGCAGTCATTCTGCACCATGGCTTTATCAAGCCAGAAGAGACAAGGCTTGCAAATCAGTTTGGACCGATTTACCACGATTACTTAAAACAGGTACGTCGTTGGATCTGACCCGTCGAGTTGCCAGCTGTCCTTCTACCGAATAGGGCAGTAAAATCGAAGATGGGATTTCGGTCTGGTTTGCTCCAGTCCGATTGCATGCAACACTCATTGTGTCACAAGGAACAAGTGGAATGGCCGGACATCGAAAATCAGTGGTTGTTTGGTTGACGGCGATGATTCTGTTGGGGCTGCGATTTCTCCCGGTCATGTGCGCCGCTGAAGTGGTCTTGGCTGCCGATATCCATCTGGTTGGGGAGCCTACCGCAAGTCGGCCTCGTCACATGTTGGTCCCGCGGCGATTCAAGAGATCGCCCCAATGGCGTGAACTCAAGGCGTTAGAAGAGTATTACGATGATCTTGAAGACTTCTACGACGATCGGGATCCAGTGCTTGCTGATTACTACGAGCGGCTCGAAAATTACTACGAGGATCTCCGCAAGGGGCGCCCCGCCATACTCCCCTTACAGCCAATTCCTCATCGGGGTGTCGTTTCGCAGAAAGGTCCATTTGACGTGATGGTGGAGCCGGCTCTGGCCCCCCAAGTGCCACCGGGAGGCATTCCCGAAATAACGACGACTCAAAAGCTTGTCGACACACCTGGCGTGCGGTTGGAGCGGGCCTATCAAGAATTGCAACGACAACTCGGACGTCTTACGACAGCAGCTCATTGGCAACAATATTTGCGTTTGCCATTCGATCAGATCGTTGAAGGAGATGCGCTCGCATGGTTACTAAGTGACGAGGGCATGGCTGAACTTCGCGCCGGCTTGATCCGCTATGATCGAGTCAACCGTGACCCACAATATCGGGTGGTGACACGGGTGCCAGCTTTCGAGAAGACGCGAAAGTTGTTACGGGAATTTCTTGCCTGGGAAGAATCGTCCCCTAACGGCGAGGAGCCGTTACTGCAATTCAATGGTCCCCTTCCTCCGATGGAAGAAATCCCCGTTCCCCAATCCCTGGATCAAAAAGGGAATCCGGCGCGGTCAGTGCTTCTTCCTTCCAAGCCGTAGGTCGGTATCACCAGGTTAAAGTCAATCCTCGAGAAGACTGACAATTTTCTGCGGTGTGAGTTCGCGCAAGCTGTCGACCACGAGGTTTGCAGCAGCAAGTCGTTGACGAGTCGTTGTGCCGGTCAGGCCGATGCTGGCCATGCCGGCCGCATTGGCAGCTGAAATTCCCGCAGAGGCATCTTCAATCACGATGCAGCGGCCAGGATTGACGTTGAGCCGCTGCGCTCCGAGCAGGAATACTTCAGGATCGGGTTTTCCCCGTTGGACGTCAGCCCTACTGATGACAGCCCCAAAATGTTCAGCCCGGGCGAGCCGTTCAATGACGACTTGAACATTCTCAGGAGGACCTGATGAGCCAATGCCGAGCAGACAGTTGGCTTTGTGCAGCGCATCAATCAGTTCGGTGGCGCCATCGATCGGAAGAAAGTTCTGACAGATTATATCGCGATAATGTTTTTCTTTACGATCGTCGAGTTCACCAATCTGCCTGGCATCAAAACCGGCATGGTGGGCCTGGGACCATTCGTGGAGGATTTCCGCACTTGTCCGTCCAAAGCCTGCGCGGAATTCTTCCTCCGAGTATTGGTGTCCGAGTTCGGCAAACAGCTCTACCCAACTGGAAAAATGTGCCTGGTACGAGTTCACCAGGACTCCGTCGACGTCGAAAAGGACTGCCCAGCGAGTCATATTTTGAAAGGTGCCATCCATAAGTACGCAATTTGTGTGCCTGAAATGTTATGCGGCGCAAATCACGCGGTTACGGATCCTTGGGTCACGCCAGAAGCGGGGAGAGTACTTTCCCCCATCAAAAATTCGTCTATAGCACGTGCCGCGCCCCGCCCCTCGTTAATGGCCCAGACGACCAGGGATTGCCCTCGACGGCAGTCGCCGGCGGCAAACACACCTTCGACGTTAGTGGTAAACTGGCCATGTTCAGCAGCGAACGTTTCCCAGTTGCCACGGGGGTTTTGCATATCCAGCCCGAGCGTTCCGCTGGTCCCCTTTTCCGGCCCCAGAAATCCGGTTGCCAGTAACACAAGATCCGCTGGCCAAATTTTTTCATGACCTTCGAGTTCCGTCCATGGAGGGCCACCTTCGGTTGGCTTGGACCAGTCGATTTTTACGGTTTTCACACCGGAAACGCGTCCTTTGCCATCGTCGACAAACTCCTTGGCAAGAATTGCGTACTGACGCGGGTCATCGCCAAATTTCGCCTCGGTTTCAGCATGAGAGTAGTCAACACGATAGACCCGTGGCCATTCGGGCCAGGGGTTGTTTGTTGCCCGTTCTGCCGGTGGTTTGTCGAGTAACTCAAAATTAACCATGCTCCTGCAACCGTGGCGGAGCGATGTGCCGATGCAGTCGGCACCGGTATCACCCCCACCGATAACAATGACATCAAGTCCGGCGGCTGACAGGTAATCCCCCTCGTTATTAAGATTGTTGTCAAGCAGGCTTTTGGTGTTGCGCGTAAGGAAATCCATGGCGAAGTGAATTCCCTCCAACTCCCGTCCTGGACAACGCCCGGTCGGATCGAACGGACGGGTGGCCCCGGTAGCAAACAACAGGGCATCATTTTCTTCGAGTAACTTTGCCGGATCGATGTATTGAATCTGGCAACCACGTTCTTGCATGATTTGGGTCATGTGTCCTGAAGAGAACTCTTCCTTTTTGCCGACGTGCGTGCAAGTAACAAAATCAATGCCTTCAGCCTTCAGGAGGTCGACTCGCCTTTGCACAACGGCCTTGTCCAATTTCATGTTGGGGATGCCGTACATCAAGAGCCCGCCAATCCGGTCTGCGCGCTCATAAACCGTTACCTTATGGCCCACCTTGTTCAATTGGGCTGCTGCTGCCAGCCCCGAGGGCCCTGAGCCAACTATTGCTACTTGCTTGCCGGTGCGATTTGTGGGCTGGTGGGCAACGACCCAGCCTTCGACGAATCCCCGATCGATGATTGCGTTTTCGATGTTTTTAATGGTGACTGGGGGATCCGTAATGCCAAGTACACAGGCGCCTTCACAGGGGGCCGGGCAGGTGCGACCAGTGAACTCGGGAAAGTTGTTGGTTTTATGGAGCCGATCCAGCGCATCGCGCCACCGTCCCTGGTAAACCAGGTCATTCCATTCCGGAATCAAGTTGTCAATTGGACAGCCACTGCCACTCTGACAAAACGGAACTCCACAATCCATACAACGAGCTCCCTGGATCTTCAGGTGATCATCGTCGGCAAGCATAAAGATCTCGCCAAAATCGGTGATCCGCTCCAGTGGGTCGCGGTACGGTACAACCTTTCGGTCATACTCTTTAAAGCCAGTTGGTTTTCCCATAGGTGGGTTTTAGATTTCAGATTGTAGGTTTTAATCTTAAAACAGGTCTCACACCGAAGCCGGTTTTTGAGACTTTTTACGTTCCAGCAAAACTCGTTTGTAATCGCTGGGCATGACCTTGACGAATTCCGTAATCGCCTCGTTCCAGCGTGCCAGCAAGTCAGCAGCGACGGTCGAACCAGTGCATTGTTGATGCTGCTCAATCAACTGTTTCAACTCGGCAATGTCTTCAGGATCCTCGACGTCTTCAAGTTCCACCATGCCGAGATTGCAGTTGGCTAGAAATTGATCGGACCGATCCCAGATGTAGGCAATCCCACCGCTCATGCCAGCAGCAAAATTGCGACCAGTTGGGCCCAGGATCACTGCCCGACCTCCGGTCATATATTCACACGCGTGGTCTCCCACTCCTTCGATGACGGTTCGTGCCCCACTGTTGCGGACGCAGAACCGCTCGGCGGCCTGGCCACGAAAGAATGCTGTGCCCCCGGTTGCGCCATACAGGCCAACATTGCCAATAATAATATTTTCTTCGGGTAGAAATGTGCTTGTTTTGGGTGGGTAGAGGTTTAATTGCCCGCCAGAAAGTCCTTTGCCGACATAATCGTTGGCATCCCCCTCAAGTTCGAGGGTCACCCCCCGTGCCAGGAAAGCGCCGAAACTCTGGCCGGCCGAACCGTTGAGTTTAAAATGGATCGTATTGTCGGGCAGGCAATCGGCACCCCAGGTCTTGGCAATTTCGTGACTCAAGATCGTACCGACAGTACGGTCTGTATTAACAATCTCGATTTCGGCAGAGACTTGTGTGCCGTTTTCCAATGCGGGTTTTGCCAGTGGTACGAGCTTGCGCATATCGAGTGAGGTCTCGAGGCCATGGTTCTGCGACTGCGTACAATAGGTGCCTACATCGGGATGCGGTTTTTCAATCGGTGTCAGCAAGTTGGTAAGATCCAGGCCATCCGCTTTCCAATGGGTAATCGCGGCGTCGGTTTCCAGGCAATCGACGCGGCCCACCATTTCATTGATGGTGCGAAAACCAAGTTCCGCCATGATCTGGCGAGCTTCTTCGGCAACCATAAACAGGTAATTCACCACATATTCGGGCTTGCCCATAAACCTTTCGCGAAGTTCAGGGTCTTGCGTGGCGATGCCAACCGGGCAGGTGTTGAGGTGACATTTACGCATCATGATGCAGCCGAGCGTAATCAGCGGGGCGGTTGCAAATCCAAATTCCTCAGCTCCCAGGGTGCACGCAATGACCACGTCACGACCAGTTTTCAAGCCACCGTCGGTTTGCAGTATGACGCGACTCCGCAAATCGTTGAGCAGCAGAGTCTGGTGGGTTTCGGCAATTCCAAGTTCCCAGGGGAGTCCTGCATGTTTGATACTCGTCAGGGGGGAGGCTCCGGTTCCACCCCCATCACCGGAGATCAAAATATGGTCGGCAAATCCTTTGGCGACACCTGCTGCAATAGTACCGACACCGACTTCCGAAACAAGCTTCACACTCACTCGCGCCGAGGGATTGCTGTTCTTGAGGTCGTGAATCAGTTGCTTGAGATCTTCAATCGAGTAGATGTCGTGATGTGGAGGAGGGCTGATCAGGCCAACTCCAGGTGTCGAGTAGCGTATGCGGGCAATGTTCGCGTCGACTTTGCGCCCTGGCAATTCTCCCCCTTCACCAGGTTTGGCACCTTGTGAAATCTTGATTTGCAACTCATCGGCATTGGCCAGGTACCAGATGGTCACGCCGAACCGTCCTGAGGCAACCTGCTTGATTGCCGAACGCTTGGAATCCCCATTGGGCAACTCTTTAAAACGTTCGGGATCCTCTCCTCCTTCGCCAGTATTGCTTTTGCCCCCCAGTCGATTCATGGCGATTGCCAGCGTTTCATGAGACTCGGCCGATATGGACCCAAAGCTCATGGCTCCTGTGCAAAATCGCTTGACGATTTCCGATGCCGGTTCCACTTCTTCGATCGGTATTGGACCACCATTGATTCCGGACTTGAAGCTGAGCAATCCCCGTAAAGCGCACCGCGTACGGGCATCCTGATGGGCGTGTTCCGAAAATCGCCGGTAGGTCTCGGCACTATCGGTTCGCGCTGCAACTTGAATATCTGCGATTGCCTGCGGGTCCCACATGTGGCGTTCCCCTTCGGCCCGCCAATGGAATTCACCCGGGTTCGATAGTACGGGTACTTGTCCAATGCTTTCCCCGGGATACGCGATCCGATGACGACGCAGTGCTTCCTCAGCCAGAACATCCAGGTCCACACCTTGAAGGCGACT
>JAKVCB010000128.1 GCA_022448345.1 Pirellulales bacterium | reverse complement strand
ATCTCCACCATGAAACTGCATCAGATCAATGCAATCTGTTTTCATCCGGTCGAGACTTGCCTCCAGATTTCTAAGCAGCACATCTCTGGTCCAAGTATGAATCACCTCAAGGTGATCCTCGTGCTGCTGATAATCACAGCCGCACTTCGTTGCCAAAAAGTACTCATCCCGGCGTGACGATATGAATTTTCCAATGCGATCTTCGCTAACGCCATAATCTGGTGCGGTATCTATAAAGTTAATCCCTGCATCCAACACGGCATTTAGAAGTGCATCGGCATCTTCATCGCTGACAACACGTACACCCCAGGTCTGGGGGCCACGTAGTCCCATACTTCCAAATCCCAACTGGGTTACTTCCAACCCAGTACGACCAAGCATTTTCTTGATCATCGCATTCGCTCTTTCGCTTTCCGCAAAGTTCCAGATACCTCACACCATGCGAATACGATCGTACCAACGCGACAGTAAGTCGTCGACAAGTGGCCCATTTTTGACATTCTCAATCAGCCTGCCGATGCGACTTGAACCCTTAAACTCACGATACACTCCAAGCACGCTGCAAAGAGTACCAACCAGGCCATTGACCTCGACCGGACGATCTGCGATTTCGACACTGCCGGTATCAACTGGGACAGATCTTAATCGTCGACCGATAACTGCCAGGAGTTTTGAATTGAAAACCAGACACCAACGCCGGCGGTCCTCAATCCCGATCAGCCCACCTCCCTGCTGGGCTGGCGCCCAGTGGTAGGCGACCTGGTCGTTGGCCAGTGTCGGCCCGCTTGCCTCAACCGCGACGGCACGTGGCAGAAAGCCACTGAAAGCCAACACCAACATAAAGAGGAAGGCCGCTTGAAATAACGGTGCGTGTTTTTTGCAGTAGGCTTAGTCTTATTTAAATCCGAAACGGGAAATCGAAATCCCACACAAATCCAAAGGCTCGCAAACCGCCAGGCGAAAGGCACAGAACCGAACCTGGTCGGCTTGCCTGCTGAATTTTTTCCACCTTGCGGCGCGGCACATTTTTAAAATTCTTCTTGCGGTCATTCAAGCGAATTGTCCACCGCAAGAATGACCCGGAACCCGAACTCGGGACAGGCATTGGTCGGGGCGCTGTTGTAACGGGCACTGTTGCCGCAGAGATAGGGGGCTGAACTGTTGCCCCAACTTCCTCCGCGAACGACTTTCGTCATGGCGCCTTCAAGAAGGTTTGCCGATCCGTCTCTCGGAGCGCCATCAAAGCTCGCGTGCCAGTCGTCTTGGACCCACTCCCAAACGTTGCCCAACATATCATAGAATCCCCAGGCATTGGGCAGTTTCTCAGCAACGGGGTGGGTGTAATGGTTTTCACCGTCGCGACCGGCGTGCGCCCAACCATACCTGGGAAACTCCTGGGGGTTGTCGCCGAAGTAGTAAAGCGTGGTTGACCCTGCGCGGCAGGCATACTCCCACTCCGCTTCGGTGGGAAGAGCCAGGCCTGCCCATCGGCAGAAAGCTTTGGCATTTCTCCAACTCACCCATACCACAGGATAGTCGTCCTCAGGCGACATAATACTCTTGCCGCGCCAGTGTCGCAGGTAGAGGTCGTAATCGGGGTCGGGATCCACATCGGGTCGACCATCGTACCCACTCTCATCGACAAACCTCCGGAATTGTGCATTGGTGACCTCGGTCCTGGCCATGTAATAGGGCCGGCTGATGGTTACCGGGCGAGCCAAATCGTCGGCTCTGTATGGCGACGTCCCCATCATGAACCTGCCGGGAGTGACCAGGATCAATTCAATACCGGTCTTGTTGTGGAGGACCCTGTCCGCGTAACCGTCAAGCGACTCCTTGGCATCCTTTGCAGCCCGGCAACCCGGCGGCACTTCCAAGGGTTCGGCCTGCGCAACCATGGCCATGCAACCAACAAGTATCCCTACAGCAGGCAATGTTCTCATTGTACGACCTCCAACTTCAACGCGATCATCCCCCACGATTTGAGGCTCATGGTTGTACCGACCACGCCGCCCGACCATTCACCAAGGACTTTTTCGCCAGTTGGGGTCCAAAGCGTGACTTGGACTTTCTTGTCGGCACCAATGCCAGCAATTTCATTCAAATCCTTGGTCCAGGTGAACTCATGATCCGACTTGTCATCGTAATTCACAAAGAAGATTCCCACCGACCCGTCCGAAGCCCTCCAGGCGCTACCCTCCACCGCGTTGACCGTAAACGACGGGTCTTGTACAGAGATATCCAGGGTCGGCAATGCACCGGTAATCGCCGGCGGACGCAACATTTCGCCATACCCTAAATAAGGTCGGGCAAACTCCCAGTGACATTGGACAAGCGTTTTGTAAAAGGCACCCGCCCGTCGATAGACTGGTTCGGGTGACGTGGCAAGAGCGTATTCCTGGTGCAACCAGCCGTTCTGGCAACCCATCAGCCACTGACGTCCCACAAACGGTGGCGTGAACCGGTATGTCAGACCACCACTGAAGATCTGCGTATAGCCGTGATAGATGGCCAGAAAGATTGGTGTATCCGATTCCGGGCCAGCCTCGTAGCAGGTGTCGAGTACGTCGATACACCACTCGGCGACATTTTCTCCACAGAACATCAATTGTGGATCCATCTCTCGGCACTCGGAGCGCACCTGCTCGTAAAGTTCATGCACGCTTTTGGTCCAGTAGTTACCACCGGCGATCGGGTGGCCATGGTCCTGGTCCCAGCAATCGATCTTGTGGACAGTAAAATAATCGAAGTAGATTCCTGAGAAGCCATACTTACCAATCAATTCCTTCGAAAGGGAGGTAAGTTTATCTCGCCACTGCTGCGTGTGAGGGCACATCGCAGCTTGCGGGTCATCCCCGCCAGCCCAGGTCCAAATGACGTCTCCCGACTGCCCGAGGATTGCGCTTTTTTCCGCCTCTTCGGTGCGGTAGCTTTCGGTGGTCATATTCCACAACAAGCCGATAACATACGGAATGACGCGCACCCCTCTTTTCCTGAGGTCCTGGATGACGCGCTTGTAATTTTCCGTACCAATCCGCGGTGGCAGGTACTCGGGATTTCGATCGTGATGCCGGAAGCCAAACGTGTAGTAATAGTCGTGACAAAGACTCTCGGGCAAATCGAAAAAGTCATGCTTGACATGCTCCTGTTCGATGCCTTCTTTGTCCCGCAGCGCACCGTCGGTCCAGTAGGGAACCCGGGCAAGCCATTGAGGGTAGTCTTCGCGCTGGTGGATCAGGCCCTTGGCACACCACGGGGCCGTAATCGCCCAGCGGCGGTAGATCCGCGCCGCGTCGAACCAGTCTCCCTGAAACGGTCCCATCACCACGTCGCCCGGGCTTCTATACGCCGTAACCGGTTCATCACCACCCCAGCCAAGCACCGGATGGACGGCCGAGTAGGTCAAGGTGCCATCCGCTTCGTTGGGGGTCCAGCAAAGATGTTTTTCGTTCGCCTGTTCGTCCTCCTCACCGAAGTACAGGCCCATGCCGTCACCGAGCAGCGCCCCCATGGGCAGGTTGATTTCGATCGGGTAGTCGAGAAAGAGCGATTCCCCAGAAACCACCGGAGAAGGCCGCGTAGCACCCCGCCTGCGCGAGACGAGAACCTTGTCCTGCTTGCCTTCTGCGGTAAGCGGCTCAATGCCGGCGACAATCGGGAAGGTCACCGTCTGTAACCCCAGGGCCTGACCGTCGGCGTTGATGGTCATGCGCGATCGCGCCAGACTCTCGCCGGTTACCAGCCGCGTCTGAACCTTCACCTGCATACTGGACTGCCGCCACTGGAATACCAGTTTTGCTTCGCCTCCTGATGCCTCGAAACTTACCTCACACGGAACTCCCACGTTGCCAAACGTACGGGCTTGCCCCCCACGGCTCTTGGCCTCAATCTTCCACAACGTCGCTTCGGCCTGATCCACCGCCAAAAGCTGCCTGCCTGACCGCAGGTCGCGCAGCCGAAGCAGACCAGAGCCGTTTTCCGCCTTGTCCCACAGATAAATCACCTGTTCGTTGCGGAGGTAAGGAAATCCGCCGAGAATGCCCGCTTCGACTCCCTTGGACCTTTTGGCTTCTGGGCCAGTTTCGACATTCAACAGCTTCGCCAGCACACCGTCTTCGGTCAGGGGGGTGGCAGCGACAGCCGTATCAAGGGCGACAGGGGAAAATTCCCACAGGGAAAAGTCGTCGATCCGAATGATGCCACCGGCGCCACCCTGGCCACGCGGAGCAGGGTTCACCGTCAGGCTGTAGAAATCCTCAGCCGTCGTGGACTGCTCAGCAGTGAACTCGCCAGATACGTATTTCCACTTGCCATCCACCGTCATGTCGAAATAAAGGTCCACACGGTCTTGATTGGTATGCTCTTTCTGTTCCCGGGCGATCACGTTTTCGACCGGACCGTCAGGGTCGCCACCGGCGACAATCTTGTACCAGATGGAAACCCGATATTTCTTGCCGCCTTCAAGGCCGTACGCCGACCGGCGGATAAAATTCTCGCAGGCGAATGGGCTGGTGGTATCAATTTGAAGCGATTGCTTGCCGGTGGAACCCGGACGCGCATCTTCACTCACCGAATAGACAACGCCCACGGCGCCAGGCCCCTTACAGTGCCACGGGTTCCATCCCGATTTACCTGACTCAAAATCACCATTTCTGAGCAACTCGCGTGCATCGGCAGCAGGCACCATCGCGAGGGGTAAACTGATCAAGACGATGATCGAAAGGGCGATCTGTCGCAAAGTGACTTGAGACACTTTTAGTCCTTTCGAGCAAGCCGCCAAACAACGAGGGAGCCCTGGCTGCATGGGGCCACCATGGTGTTGCCCCCAATCGAAAGACCTTCTACCAACATGTTTCGACCGCTGCGTGATTCCTTGAGTCATGAAACCAGGATATCAGACGACCGGCTCGAATTCGAGAAGATTCATTAAATCTTTGCCCACCGCCATTTCAGAAGCAGGCGATTTTAAAAACAGCTGGCCGCAAGCAGGAGCAATGGTCAAAGAAAAATGCCAAACCACCGACTCACACCGTCCTGTGGGCCAACCCGCGCGGAACGATTCGATTTCGTGGTTTTCTCACTTTGACCCAACGACTATGTCGCCACCCCTTCCCACTGACGTCGCCCGATCTGCACCACCTGCTCGTCGTCGAGCTTACTCAGTGGGGTATATCGCGGATGGTGCGAATCGCGGTAGGGGTCGTTGCGGGCTGCGTTATAGCAACAGATGAGTGTCCAGCGGGGATCGTCGCTCTGATTGGCCTCGGAACGATGCAGAAGGTTACAGTGGAAGAAAACCGCCGATCCCGGATCGAGTTCGAGGTGAACCAGTGGCAGACGCTCGACCGCGGCGTTGACCCGGTCAGGGTCCGCCGTCGCCTGACCATCGATGCGCTGATGATCGATCAGGCCAATCTGGTGCGACCCGGCCAAAACTTGCAGACAACCATTGGCTTTGGTCGTACGGTTCACAGCAATCATGCAACTTGCCATAAACGGGAACAGGCAGTGCCCCGTGTTGTGCCAGTACCCAAAATCCTGGTGCCACATGAACGCACCGCCCGTGCGTGCCGATTTCAGCATCATCTTGTGATGCCAGTGGTAGGCCTCGCCTCCAAGAATGTCCTCAATCCCATCGACAACCCGTCGGCAGCGGGCAATCGCGCTGTAGTAATCCTCACCAATATTGTCGTCGACCCAGAACTTTGACTCCCCCCCCTCACCATCACCCAACGACAGAACCTTCGCCGAAAACTTGCGGCTCAGGTCAAGTTCTGTGGCATCCTTTGCGGGACCTTCAAGCGAATCGTCACTGGAGGCAATCTTTAGCAACAGGTCCGCTTCCTCTTCGTTGAACAGATGTTCGACAATCACGAATCCGTCACGATCATATTGTTCCATTTGCTCTTTGGTGAACATATTTATTGTATCTGCCGGTGGTTTTCTGGCTGGGTGGGCGAAGCGGTACGGAAGCCCTTATTATAGGGCTCCAGACGGGTGCCGCAATCGATGTCAAATGTTGCTTGAGGCTACCATGGCAACCTCTGGCGGTGATTTTCTATCGGCCTGCGATTTCCTGCCGGTGTTGCTCAAAATGATTTTGCAGATATAAAATCAGCCTGGCCAACAGCAGGACTCGAACCGATTCCACACTCATCACAGGAATGCGTCCAGGAGATCCGATGAACCCCACGGAGCCAAAAAGAAGCACCACGATCAAGTACATCGATCCCCAGGTGCCGCAGACAGAGTTGCCCGCCTATGCTGGCAACCGCTACGAGGCAACCGTGCCGGACACCTTGGACCTGCAGGCACAGATGGCCTCGTTGGCAATCAACGGCCTCACAGGACCGACGGACCCGGAGGCGGATTACGAAATCTACTGGCAAGTCGCTTTCAACACCAATCCACCTGTGATGTGGCATGCCGAAAGTGACTGTGTGCAGGCCAAGCACATGGAGGCGTTGCCGTTGCTGCGGTTGGCATCCGGTAGCCGACAAAACCTGCACGTTGAAAAACGATGGACCGAAGTGTTGCGCCAGATGCAAGGCCCCGATGGGTTGTTGTATTTTCCGAAGATCGGTCGGCCATGGTGTGTCTTCGGAACGTACGGGCAGGAGCCTCCCGGCGATCATTATTTCTCCCCGTGGCAGGAGGGGAGACTACTGGCGGCGATGACCATCTACTACCTCCTGACGGGCGAAGACGCCTGGAAGGATGCGGGCAGGAAAGTGGTCGACGGACTCAACGCGCTGGCCATTCACGAAGACAACAAGGCCCATTTCCCCGCAAATTTCATTGGTGTCGGCGGCAAATTTAAATCGGGTGATGGAGCCGCAGGCATTCATAACCCGGCCAGTTGGATCTCCTGGATGATTCAAGGCCTTGCCAATTACGGCAAGCACGCCGAATACCAACCAGCCTTGGATCTGGCAGGCGAACTTTCCCGCTGGGTGATCGAAGACGCGAATCATTTCGATGCTACGGGCTGCTTTCTACCGGAGTATTCAGGTGCACCGCGGGCGCATTTCCATGGGCACACGATGAATTTGCTCTCCGTCCTGGAATATGGCACGGCAGCAGAAGACGCTGAAGCGATTCAATTTGCAGACCGCGGTTTTAAATACGCGATGTCCCAGGGAGACTGTCTGCTTGGTTTCTTTGGCGAATGGCTAAACATGTCTACGCCGCAGACACTGGAAATGTGTACTTTGGCAGATATGATTGCCCTGGCGATCAAACTGAGCCTGGCCGGCACGGGCGATTACTGGGACATGGTCGACCGATGGACACGAAACCTTTTTGTCGAAGGGCAACTTACCTCCGCCCACCGTGCCCACTGGCTGGCATCCAAGACCGCGACGACCCCAGTCGCACCGATGCAACTGCCCCCTTTCCATAACAGCGACCAGGCAATCGAGAAAAACATCGGCGGATTTGGTTACTCCCTTGCGCCGAATGATTTTGTCAGCCGCTATCCGTACGGCGCCCACAACCCCGCCTTAGGGATTATCCACTGCTGCACCGCCAATGGGGCCCGCACCATTTACTACCTCTGGGAAAACATCCTGGCGTTCACCGAGGGTTGCCTGCAAATCAACCTGCTTTTGAATCGTGCATCCAAGTGGGCGGATGTCGACAGCCACATTCCTTACACCGGCCAGGTCGATGTAACCGTCAAGCAGCCATTGCAGCTTTCGATGAGAATCCCTGAATGGGTGACGCCGGAGCAGGCTACTTGCACGGTCAACGCACAGCCCCGCAGCCTCGGCTGGAAGGGGCGATACGCCCAGATTGGGGATGTCGAGAAAGGGGATGTCGTGATACTCTGTTTCCCGATCACCGAAACGGCCGAAACCATCGATGTCGAAAAACGCACCTACCGCGTCCTGCTGCGGGGCAACACGTGCGTGGCCATCGATCCACCGGGCGTGGACTGCCCACTGTTCGAACGCGATTTTTACCGCAGCACAACGACACGCTGGCATAAGGTCACGCGGTTTGTGGCAGACAAAGTCCTTGATTGGTAAAAGACATATCGCCCCCATTCGACGGCGCAATAAAACTACGGCGAAATAAAACTACAGCACAATAAAACACGACGCAATAAGAACCGATGCGAGTCTAGTTGTGCAAACACTTTGGCGGGCCATAATGAGGTTTGCCAGAAAGGTCACCGATGGTCGAGATTAAAACACAGTTACAACTCTGCCTGGAACGCTTCCGCCAAGGCAAGTTGAGCGAGCAAGATCTCCAGACAGCCGTCGACCTCGTCAACCGCCCCAAAAAACAGAGCATCCTCTATATCCAGGCACCCACAACGATGCCGCACGATATCGCCATTGGCATGAGTATCTTCGAGGAAGGCAAAGACCCCGAGGGTACCGATGAGAACGGCGAGTTTCTTTACCCGTCGTTAAAAGCAGCACTGGACGATGGCTGGCGGATCATCAAGTTTCCCGGAATGGCATCAGGCATGGACGACCAGAATTCCTATGGCCTTGGTTTTGAATTTGTGCTGGAGCGATGGAGATAAACTGCGATGACACCAAAAGCTGACGACCAAAGCAGTCCTGCCGCAACCCCGTTCGTTCGTGGCGATACGCTTCACGACTGTCCGCCAACACTGGATGACCAGGGGGTGATCGATTTTTGCCGGGACGGGTTTGTGATTTTCCCCGGCGTGGTGCCCGACGAGATCAACAGCAAAGCGATTGATTATGTCGACAATATCGACAGTAATTTAACGCCCCCCGACCTGGCCCACACCGACTGGTTTGTCGATGGCGTCCTAAAGAATCCCCAGGCTGCCGGTGCGGTACGCGCCCTGCTGGGGCGGGACTTTGCGCTGCCTGTAAGGATTCACAATCACCGTGGACCGCTGCCCGCTTCGAACCAGGGCGGATGGCATCGTGATGGCGGCGCGCTCTACACCCACCGGGTCGAATACCTCCAGGTTTTTTATTATCCCGAGGCGTGCACCGACGAGATGGGCCCTACCGAAGTCCTCCCCGGCTCACATTTCGTGCGGACCAAACACAACATGATGTCCCACTATGGAAAAATCGCGGGGACCGTTTCGACAGCCTGTGTCGCCGGTACAATTTTCCTCACCGCCTTCAGCATCTGGCATCGGCGCACCCGTGCCACATCGGGCCCAATGGGCAAAAGCAAGTTTCGCAACCTGCTGAAGTACACCTATTGGCGAACGACCGCACCCAAGCGCGACTGGATCATTGATCCGGCCTTCGACTTTGCCGGCATCGACTTCAGCCCAACCGGCGACCGTGCATTGTTCGAGCAGAGCCAGGGCGCCATTGCCGCAGGCAAAATGTTTGCCTGGCTCAGTGGTGTCCAGGAGCAATATATCAAGCGGGGTGGTCCATCCTGGCCCCTGGGGCCGGTGGGCATGCCGCCTGCACTCGAGAACCCCACGGACCAACCGTAACTGGATGGATAGCCGGTACTGCCATGGGACCGAAAGGGTGTCGAAGGATCGATGCTTCTATAAGGCAGCCCGCTAGAAACCAAACGCCAGAGCGCCCCCATCGACAACAAACTCCTGACCGGTGATGTAGGATGCTGACGGAGAAAGCAGGAACAACACCATGGCGGCAAGCTCGTTGGGATCGCCATAACGATGCAGTGGCATTCTGCTGAGAATCTTCTTTTCGCGCTCACTGTCGGCCAGCTGCTTGATGATTTCCGAGGGAAACCAACCGGGTGCGATTGAATTGACCAGGATGTTGTCCTGGGCCCACTCAATGGCCAGACCCCGCATCATCCCCGTAACGGCCGACTTGGAAGCACTGTAGGGAACCACTTCGGAAAACCCAAGGTGGGCAGCGATGGACGAGATCGACACAATGCGCCCAGCCCCTGACGCGTTTTTCAGGTACGGATAACAAAGTTGCGATAAATTAAAAATGGCTTCCACATTGACCTGTTGAATCCGCTTGAACGATTCGAGCTCAAAACTTTCAGCCCGCACCTTCTCGGTAATCCCCGCATTGTTGACCAGAAAATCCAAACCGTCGGCTCCCAACTGGTCAACCACCAGCTTGATTTGCTCGTAGTCAGATACCTCGGCCTGGATGTGGTGGATCGACGGATTTTGGGCCTGGTGATCGACCTTCACCTTGCCGGAACGGCTTAACACAAAAACCTCTGCCCCCGAGTCTGCTAAAACCTGGCTTGTCGCCAACCCCAGGCCGCTGGAGCCACCGGTCAGAATGCCCCGCTTCCCTTCCAGGGAGAACATCTTCTCCAGTGTGTTTGCGGTTTGGGGTTTCATGGGAACTCCAATTCCAAATAAAAGAAGGGGAAGGGCCTTTGGCAAAAATTTTGTAAAGTAGTCAGGCCCGATTCAAGGGGCCCTAAGGTTTGAGCAGGTCCTCAAGGGCCTGCTCGGATCGGGCTGCTTCGATCGCTGCAGGAAGATCGATAAAAATCGAATATTCGCCTCCGGCCTGAATCTGGTTGTTGGGCCGGCTTGGATAAATATCCTCATCACCACCAATATCAACGAAGAAACTCAGCGAACTTCCGCCGTGATAAACGTTGCCACCGTTTTTGGCCTGGTCGGTGTCACGATAAATATCGCGGCCACCTCGCTCCAAAAAAATGGACCAGCCATTGTTGGCCGAGGCTCCCTGGCTGAATCCACCACCTTCGTAAACATCGTTGCCCGCCTCATCGATAAACAAAGATACGGCTTCATCCCAGGCACAGCCTTGAACAACATTAAATCGTGTCGTGTAATGATCATCACCACCGGCATCGATCATGACACCGGCCGCCTGGTGTGCCGACCAGCCCTGGGCCCATCGTGATCCGATGTACTGGTCCGATTCCTGACCGTCGTTGTAAACAAGACCCAAACCGTAAAAGTAGCCTCCCCCCTGGGTGAAGTTGCCCCCTTCGATCCGATCGCGTCCACCAGCATCAAAAATCACCCCGACGCCACCGGAGGCATAAGGCCGGTAGCCCACGCCTAATCCCTGCCCCCAACCTGCAAAGACACCGGCCGTGCCATATCCGCTCGGTTTTCTACCTTTGCAATAGTACTGGTCCTCGCCTGACCCGAAATCAGCAACGAGTCCGAATCCCATCGGCAGCCCCACGCCTTGCGAAGTCATGTCCGCTTCATAACGATCATCGCCGGCACCATCGATCAGCAGGCCAATTCCCCAGTGGCCCACGCCCTGATGGAACTCCTGCCCGCGATAAATGTCGGGGGGGGGGGGGGGGGGGGGGGGGGGGGGGGGGGGGGGCGCGGGGCGCGGGGCGCGCCCGG
>JAKVCB010000127.1 GCA_022448345.1 Pirellulales bacterium | reverse complement strand
GCCTGCTAGCATGAGGAGATCCTCGCAAGGGGCCGAAAGTAGTGGTCCAACCGTTTTGTGTGTCCTGCTGGTGCGTCGTATTCAGGGCCATCAAAAACATTTACGCCGAGGGCCCGGTATCCTACCTCTGGAAATCTTGCCCGTCTAGCAGGTTGGGTGCCATGGTGGTTGGGTGCTATGGTGGTGAAATGGGTTTGGGAGCGGCCACCAAAGCCAGGTGGCTGGCGTTTTTCTCCTACCGAAGGAGGGTTGCACCAGTGTTGTTCGTACTGGAAAAATTTCTCACGAGTGCAGGAGTCTGGCTAGAGATGAGTGGTCACGGTAAGGCCGCCCGACGAGCTGCGCGTCTTGCACCCGCTCGCGGGGCCATTTAGAGTTGAGTGCAACTGGCAAAAATCAAACGACCCACGAAGCTGCCACTGGCCTTGAGGCTGGCAGCTTTCGTGGCAATTTCCCGCAAACAGCTCCCGGGCCCTCAGCCTTGGCCCCCAATTCCGCAAAACCCCAGGACTCTCTGACCGATGCCAAGTCAAGAAATTTACGATCAGGCGCGAGATATACAGGCATGGATCGTTGGCCTTCGCCGCCAACTGCATCGTTTTCCCGAACTCATGTACGAGGAAATAAAAACGAGCCAATTGGTTCGGGAGACGCTCGACGAGCTAAAAATTCCCTATCGCGCACCGATTGCCAAGACGGGAGTGTTGGCCACGATTGGCACCGGCAAAAAACCTTGTATCGCCTTGCGGGCGGATATGGATGCGCTGCCAATTCACGAAGAGGCGGATGTTGATTTCCCAAGTGAGGTCGACGGAAAAATGCACGCTTGTGGGCACGATTGTCACACGGCCATGCTATTGGGAGCTGCAAAGATCCTTAAGATGCGGGAAGGCCAACTGCCCGGTACCGTACAGCTGTTGTTTCAGCCGGCCGAGGAAGGTGGTGGTGGCGGCAAGCAAATGTGCGACGCGGGCGTCCTTGAGGAACCGCCGGTGGAAAAAGCCTTTGGCCTGCACGTCTGGCCGTTGTTGCCGACCGGTTCGGTCGGCTCATGTGTGGGCACCATGCTCGCCGCGGCGGGCCAGGTCCAGATCGTAGTACGGGGAAAAGGAGGGCATGCGGCGATGCCACACTACTGTATCGATCCGGTGACGACGGCGGCGAAGATCGTGGTAGAACTACAAACCATCATTTCACGCGAATTTGATCCGCTGAACTCGGGGGTGGTCAGTGTGACCTGTTTTCAAGCAGGCGACGCCTACAATGTCATTCCACCCACGGCTCAATTGAGAGGGACGATCCGGGCCCTTACTGCAGAACGGTTTGCAACTCTTAAAGCGCGCGTTCAGGCTGTTGCGGAACTAGTCGCTAAAGCCAACCAATGCGAGGCTGAAGTCGAGTTTCCTGGGATTGATTACCCACCCACGGTCAACCACCCGGAAGTCTGGCAATCCGTGAGATCCATTGCGGGGCCTTTGGTAGGAGAAGATCAGGTGCATGTAATGTCACCGATCATGGGGGGCGAGGATTTTGCCTTTTACGCCGAAAGGGTGCCGAGCTGCTTTGTTGGCCTCGGGGTGCGCAACGAAGAACAGGGGGCCACGTTTGGTGTCCACCATCCAAAGTTCAAAGTTGACGAGGAGGCTTTGCCGCTTGGCTCGGCGCTTCACGCCTGCTTTGC
Source organism: Pirellulales bacterium (assembly GCA_022448345.1). Taxonomy (GTDB): domain Bacteria; phylum Planctomycetota; class Planctomycetia; order Pirellulales; family Lacipirellulaceae; genus JAKVCB01. Next base: position 9,619 of record JAKVCB010000127.1, on the reverse strand, counting down.
TATCGAGTCGCTTGCAGAACTGTCAGCTGGCACATCCTGAATTGGTCAACGCAAGTACGGCGCTGCCCAGTGGCAATAGATTGGCTTGTGCAAGTCGTCGGTCACTCAGGCATTCCAGGAGCGTGGTGTTGGGCGATGAGCTACGTATGACCTTGCCGTGCATCAACATAGGTGATTCTGGCTGGCAGCGACGCTCCGTTTCCCAGCGAGAAGGTGTAGCGACCAGAATTGATGGCGACCTCACCGAACCGACGCACGTGATTGGACATGGTTGGCACGACGAGGACATCCATTGAAGAAAGGCCAACGACGTAGTTCGGGGCTCCCGTTTGCAGCGCGGTATTCTAATGGTCGAATAACTCCAGGACGTCACCGTTGGTTATCGCAAAACTTCATTTCCATGGTGAAATCAGGAGGCCTTCCTCAGCAATGGCCAGGAACGTCTTGGGCTGGTGCTTAACGAAATAAGCGGGGGCGGTTACAATGCGCCTGGGATCGCGATTTGATCTCGTCAGCCCGTTTTGTGCTCTTGTTAGAGATTGGGCTGCCTGCGAACGTTGAGGATATAACGGATGGGTAGCGACGTGCATAGCAAACCTGGTGGCCTGTTGATCAATCGCCTCGCGCCACATTGGCTGTTTTGGATCGTGCTTTTCGGAATGCCTGGCTTGCCAGGTGCTGACGCGTTTGAAACGATGTTAACGATTGAGCCTACGGAGGCCTATCCGCGCAACTCCGAAGGGGACATCGCTGTATTGAAAGATGGCCGTCTGTGCCTGGTCTACACGCAGTTTTATGGAGGAACGTCGGATCACGCTTCGGCAAATCTGGCCATGCGAACGTCTGACGATGCGGGGCGTACCTGGACGGATGACAAAATTGTTGTCCGCAACGAGGCTGGCAAGAATGTGATGTCGGTCTCCCTGCTTCGCCTGCAGTCCGGCGAGCTTGTTTTGTTCTACCTCCGGAAAGAATCGTTGCAGGACTGCCGCCCGATGATGAGGATCTCAAGCGATGAAGCCACGTCGTGGAGTGAGGCGGTCTGTTGCATCAACGACGAAATTGGCTATTACGTCTTAAACAATGATCGGGCGGTGCAACTGGCCAGCGGAAGGATTGTGCTGCCTGTCGCGCTGCATGCGACGGTGGAAGAGCCGCAATGGAATTACGCCGCGAAGATCCTATGTTATCTTTCCGACGACCAGGGAAAAACATGGCGGCGCAGCGCGAGGGCAGGGGTTGGGGATAACCCCAAGGGAAAAGAGGCAATGGTTCAGGAGCCGGGCGTGGTGGAATTGAAAGACGGGCGGCTGATGATCTTCTGTCGGACCGATGGCGGCAGCCAGTACGTGGCCCACTCGGCCGACGAGGGTGACACCTGGTCAGATTTAAGGCCTTCGCTCCTGGCCTCGCCACGAAGTCCGGCGACCATCGAACGGAATCCGGTGGATGGCAACCTGGTGTGCGTGTGGAATGATCATTCGGGCCGCTACCCGTTTGCAGCTGGCAAGCGAACTCCTCTCTGCCTGGCAATCAGCCGTGATGAAGGGAAAACGTGGAGTCGGTCCCGAGTTATCGAAGGCGCACCTGATGGATGGTATTGCTATACCGCCATGGCATTTCATAAGAGCCGACTACTCCTGGCTTACTGTGCAGGTGACAAGACAGTAGGGGGATTGAACCGGTTGAAGGCAGTCGTCGTTAGGCAATCTGAACTGGAATACACCTCTTTCGAATGAGGGAAGCGAAGGCGGTGGACCTGGCCAAAGGCATTTTTTCTTTTTCGCAAGATCAGACATCCTGGCACTAAACCAGATTTTGTCAAATTTCAAGGAATGGCTTGAGGCTATGGGAACACCAATGGCACTTTTGCGACACCTGGCAATCCGTTGCACCTGCATGGAGAAAACACGAGAGTTCTACGTCACATGCATTGGCTGGAAGTTTGTTGGTTATCGAGCCTCTCGGCGAGGTCTGGATCTGTCTGATGGTACCAATAACATCACTTTGATTCAGCAACCGGTAGATGCGGTTCGACCAGAACAGGAAGAAGGCAATGAGTACCTTCATTTCGGCGTGATTGTAGAAGACCTTCAGGCCTGCTGGGACCGTTGTAAGGCGTGGGGTGCGACCGTTTCGAAAGACAACATCAAAGAGCGCAACGAGGCAAACGAGCAGGCCTGCCCTCCCGGCTCGTTTAAGGTGTTGGACCCGGATGGAAACATCGTCGATGTGACAGCCAATCAAGCAGAATGGCGCGGTGTTACCCTCTAGCGGTGGGTGAGGTCTGCTGAAGTGTCAGAAGCCCATTTGCCGTTCTCGGGTAATCCGCAAGCCTCTTGGGCTCGGAGGCTTTCGCGTTGTCAAACGCACGTCATGCTCCGAGAAGTCTGCTCGACGGTCTTTTGTCGTGTTGGACAGGCGGCTATTAGGTTGAGGGTAGACTGCTGGCCGCGATCTTGAGGGTGCCCTGCAAAACATCGGCTAGTTGGGAATTCGGTTTGACCGACTGCCAGTCGTGGTGTTAGAACGGTGCTACTTTGGGGCCAGGGCGGCTTCGAGGCTCAATAGAAATGCAAAATAGCGGTACCTATTATGTCTTCAGACGGAAGTGGCAACTGGCGTGACCGTGGGTTCGATCCAGAAAACATTCGCTGGGATGAACTTACGAAGTGGGTCTGGTTGGTGTGGATCGGCCTGGCAGTGGTCGTCCTTGGTTCAGTGGGCATGTCAATGGTTTATGATATCGGAGCCAGCGAGGAAGGAGTTGTGCTCAGATTTGGCAAAACGCTCCAAACCGTGCCGCCGGGCTTGCACTGGAAGCTTCCCTGGCCGATCGACACGGTGTACAAGGTTCCCGTGCAACGTATTCAGACATTGGAGTTTGGCTTTGCCACCCAACGGCCCGGCCGCATGACCCAATACGCTCCCGAAACCAAGGAAGATCTAGCGGTCTCGGAGATGCTCACCGGCGATCTAAACCTGGGGAACGTCGAATGGATCGTCCAGTATCGCGTGAATGATCCCGTGCAGTATCTGTTCAAGATCGGTAGCACCGAAGTGGCCGACTGGCGGGCATTGTCCAACGGTACCCAAAGCGAGGTGAATCCGGCAGTACCCGATACGATTCGCGACATCTCTGAATCGGTCGTGCGGAAACTTGTGGGGGATTCAAGTATTGACTACGTGCTCACCATAGGACGCGACCAGATTGCCAAGCAGGCGCAGGTGTTACTCCAGAAGGAATTGGATGGATTTGAAGCGGGCGTCGATATCATTACCGTCAAGCTACAGACCACCTCGCCCCCAACTGCGGAGGTGCAGGATGCCTTTCAAGAGGTCAACCGGGCCCGTCAGAAAAAAGAAAAAGTGGTGAACGAAGCACAGGGTGAGCGAAACAGCAAGATCCCCGCTGCTCGAGGAGCCAAGGAAAAAGCCATTGCAGAAGCGGAAGGTTATCGGAATCGGGTTGAACTTGTCGCGACGGGACAAATTAATGCTTTCCTGGCGCAATTGGAAGAATACAACAAGGCACCTGAAGTCACTCGCAAGCGACTTTACCTGGAGGCAATGGAGGAAGTGCTGGCGAATGTGAGTCAGAAGACAATTATTGACGAAACAGTACCTGGGGTATTGCCACTGCTAAACCTTGAGTCAGGCAGTTCCATTCCTTCGGTCGGACAGGGAGTTGCACCATGAAAAACAAAATTGCCGCAACCCTTGTCGTTGTACTTGGCCTGGTTGCTGTGGGGCTATACGCAAGTGCCTATATCGTCGAGGAAGGTCAGCAGGTCATTGTGACCCAGTTTGGCAAGCCAGTCGCAGCAGTCGATCAGGCGGGCTTGAATTTCAAGTCACCCTTTATTCAGGAAATACACTACCTGGAAAAACGTTTGCTCCCCTGGGATGGGGCACCTGAAAGTATGCAGACCCGAGACAAAAAAAGAATCGATATCGACGTCTGGGCTCGCTGGCAGATCGTTGACCCGATGACGTTTTATGTAAAAGTACGGAACGAAATACGGGGGCAAAAGATCCTTGACGATTTGGTGGATTCGGCAGTTCGTGATGTTGTTGCCCGTCACAAATTGATCGACGTGGTGCGTAAATCGAATGCCGAGCTTGTCTATGAAAGTGAAGAGCTCGAGCGCAGAGCGGGTGATTTGGTTCAGGGACGGGGGCGGGATGATGTCGAGGAGGAGATTCTCAGTGGAGTTGATCTCGACGAATATGGGATGGCCCTGACCAAGGTGCGGATCAAACGGGTTAACTACGTAGCATCGGTTCGTCGAGCGGTGTACGATCGCATGATTTCAGAGCGATTGCGCATCGCGAGACTTTATGATTCAGAGGCTATTGAAGAGCAGAACAAAATTTTTGGCCAGACACAAAAAGAACTCGATCAGATCGAAGGCGCAATGGAGAAGGAAGCGGCCGAGATTCGGGGATCGGCCGACGCGAGGGTCATCGAATTGACTGCCCAGGCCTATGGCCAATCGCCCGAGTTTTTTGAGTTCCTTCGCCGTCTGGAAGTCTTTGAAAAGTCACTTCGGGAAGATACTCGCTTGATCTTGTCTACAAAAAGTGAGCTGTTTCGATCACTGACGGAGCCAGACGAATTGCAATCCAGATCGACTGCAACCCAGTAGCAGGCGGTTTGCAATCTGTCTTTCTTAGTAAGGGTGACTACATCGAAAGCGGTCACGGGAAGGTTCTCTGTCAAGAAGAAGTCTGGCGGTCAACTGGTGACGTCCAAGATTCCGTTGATGGCCGAATTAATGAATCCGCCGATCCAGGTAGGTGACTGACCTCTACATCATTGGCTGCGTCGAGTTTTGCGGCAATATCTCGAAGGATGGGATCGTGTTTTTTGAGAGCTCGGGGCTTTGGTTTTGAGTCGGTTCGAGTGCGTTCTAGCGACTTCGTCGATACGCCCTGCGAAAGGGAATCGGTTCCGGTGGGGGCCCCGATCACCAGGGTAGAATCTCGTCGATGGCCAACTCGAGGGCCAATTCCCGAGTGAAGTCCCGAGTTGGTTGGTGCTCGCGACGTGCGTTCCTTTGCCAGTCGCTTTCTATTAAAAGATCATCGTTTTCCAGCACTGGTGGAATCTCAAGGGCAGCCTGAAGCGGCTGGAACCTGCGGTATTTTTCCTGCAACCGCTGGTCCGTTGGGAAACCTGGCTTGACGGGTAGCAAAGGCTTGTTTGGCCGTCCAGATCGTACCGCTTTTGGCAAGCGAAAATAGTGGGCAAGCCGTCGATCGTCGGCAGCCTCAAAGAACCGGTCGATAGCGTCGTCATGGGATCTTGGGTGATTGGGCCGCAGTCGTGCATCCCTGGTGGTTTTCAGTTGGCTCTGCTCGTCACGGACTGCCGAAGTGGTTGCCATCGCGGGCGATTCGGGGGGCGCATAAGTGACGTCAGCTGTTGCAAATTCAGCAGTAAGCGGGGTGTTCATGGATGCGTTCATCGACGCAGTCGATCCTGCAGCCTGGTTGTCGTACCACACGGTGTAGTCAGCGGTATCGATAACTCCATTGGTATTTCCGTCGGCCGAGAGGTCTGTGGTGGAGCCGAAGGTGCTGAACCAGACGGCGTAATCATCATTATCAACCTGGCCGTCGCGGTTGTAGTCGCCCTCAACATCACCAGCCGAGGGGTTGGTGCTGTAGATGGCGACTGCCCTTGTATCTGCGGTGGGGTTAAAAGTGATCGTGTTCTGCTCGACTGTTTGTCCTGTTCCATTGAGTGTCCATCGCAGGAAGTGGAATGGTTTGGGGGAACCGCCGCTGACGTACATGATGGGCAATCCGGCGGCCATCTCGTCCAGCTTGTCTCCGGTCACGCCATCGTATATGCGGATACGGTCGTAGTAATTCAGGACGTGAATGTCGGAGTATCCATCTCCATTGCGGTCTGCACCAAAAGTGAGGGAGTAGTTGTCAATCTGGTTGTCTGAAATCAGCGTTCCCAGCTTTTGTCCGGTCTGGTAGTCGTAGTAGCCAATATTCGAGTAGGAGTCGTCAACATTTCCGTACAATTCCAGCCGTCCATCACCATTGCGGTCCGGGCCAAATTCAAAACCACCAACTTTTCCATTGTTATAAATCGTAAGTTCGGGCTCAAAACCTCCGGTCAAGGGAAACCGCTGGTATCCGCCCGCGACACGGGCGGTCCAGAGTTTTCCATCTGGATCGATCTCGATATCCTGCAGTTGGCGACTGGGATCGTCCGGGCCACCAAAAAGCACGGGTGTGTGGCCCTGTCCGGCGCAGGTGTAAACATTGGAATTCCAGGCATCTCCCAGGCCGATGTAAAGTGTGCCTGAGTCAACCGCCAACGCTCTTGGTTGACCGTTGACCTGACAATAAACCTGTCCAAACGCCCAGTTGTTGTTCCCCAGGTAGGGAAATCGCCAAATCCGGTACTTGCCTGCTACCGAAGTGGGATCGGCAAGGAAAAGGTTTGCATCCTCGTCAAATTCCATGGCCTTGCCGTACTGGTAGAAGCTTTTTAGCAGGACCCCGTTGGAATCATAAATTTGCGTCCCATTACTTCCCTGGGTTGCGATGAATCCAAAATGACTGGAGGCAGTGCTATCGCTCGCCCGGTCAGGTGCCGTGAGTGTGACTTGAGAATTGTCGTCGACTTGGGCCGAAAAGTTGGTCAGGCCACCACTTCCGTTGATTAGTACTTGACTGGTTGGAATGGAAAAAACATCGAGTTGGACCTGATTGTTTCCAATCACGACGGTCGTTGCGCCGGCCAGGGAAAGTGGCAGGTTGAGTGATCCGTCGGGTTGAGCGGTCACCATCGAGGTTGCCCCGCCAACACTTGCGGCGTAGGCAACGCCCGGCAATATCGAAAAATCGCCGTTCCGCACATTGAGCGTGGCGGGTCCGTTCCCATGGAGATGAATTTTGATGTTAGTGGTGTCGTATTGCGAGATCTGGGCGTTGACGGGCGAACTGGCGGCGACGGTGATGGGCACCTGCTCAAGCACGGCCGATTCATTTTCCGAAAAAGCAAGTTCTGTGCGGACATCTCCATCGATGGTGGTTACGTAGTCGTGATGCGAAAGTGCGCCCCGGCTATCGAACTTGTAAATCATGTGCAGGTCACTATCTCCAGACCACCCATAGATTCCTGGATTCATCGTGACCACTTTTTCATCCCCCCGCACCATTCCGGAATCAATTTCCCGGAAAGTAATCGGAAACTGCATGGAGGCTAACGTCTCGTGCGTGAGCGTGTGACCGTCGCTATAGGAAATGAAAAGCTCGCCCCAGCTGAGCTTGTCGAGCATGTCGTAGTAGATGTGCTTTTCTGACAGAAACGGTGGGTTGGCAAGCGCGGTGACCGTCGGTGCTAAATGCATTTCAGGCCCGGAAGAGATTTCGTTGTCGAAGATAATGTAGTCTTCGGCCGTCATGCTGCGTGTGAGCACACCGCTGTTGGCGATCACGACGCCATCTTTATCCCTGATCTTGCGGGCATATTCAATCAAGGAGGGCTGGGAAAGCAGCAGAACCGAACCCTTCTTGCGTGCAATGGTCTTGGTGGCCGGGTTAATCTCAGCAGTGTGTCCGTCCCAGGTCCCATCGTAGGTGTACTGGCCTGTGTAAGCGGCCATAAAACCGTCCATGAATCCGCCATCAAAGCCCATCTCGTCCATCAGGATGTCAACGCTATCGATCAGGGCATCGTGAAAACTGTTGCCCGGCGTTGGATAAAATCCCCACCAGCGCCATCCGTCGGCCTGGTTTTGCGGACCAAACGCCGAGCCATCGCCCCAGGAGGCTTGCAGACCGTTTGATGCAATCACCTTGGAATCGGCAAACTGGTCAGGATTGTTGGTTGCGTAGAGGCTGTGGGCAATGTGCAGCGCGACATCAAAATCGGGGTCCATGGCGTGGATCGCGGCGACCTGTTCTGCCAGGAGTGCCCGCTCTAGCGGAAAGTCGCGGAATTCAATTCCGTCAATGTGGAGGTTTGGGTCGTCCGCGATTTCCGAGAGGGAATGAAAGATACCAATCTCGAGACTGCGTTTGTCGATAAAGTCCTGGGTGGGCACCTTGCGCCGCTCAGGCGGGTGGGGTGTTGTGGTGACAAAGCCAGGTGTTTTCTCCATTCGCGCGATGCGGCCTTCAACAGTCCGGAAGTTGTTGACGAAATCGTAGTAGTCTTTTGACCCGGTCGGATAAACAGCCCACTCGAGCGTGTAGGAGTCTCCCGATGCGAGCGCGAATTCTTCAGTGCCTACTCCGGCTGCGTTCTGCCAGTCGACATACGGAAGCGCCTGCACAATAAACACATCATCTACAGGAACAATGGCCAGTCCCGTATTGGAATCTGTAAAAAATGTCGAGGGCCCATAATCGGGGACGGTCGTCTCAATCTGCCGTCCGTAGCGATCATATCCGGAGAGCAGGGATTGGTTCAGTTGCGCGGTGACGACGGGAACCTCGTTGTAGATCAACAAGCCCAGGTCGTACTCCCAGTCGTTGGTATAGGTGTCCTCGACGGAGATATGAGTGGGGAAGACCTCGATTTGTCGGTTCAGCGAATAGTAATTTCCACTCGCTGTCACCCGATACTGGTTTGCTCCCAGGTTTTGGGTGGTTACCTGCCAGGCAGCCTCGCCCGAGGCAGTTTCGCCAAGCAGATTGTAGTCGCCCCAGGGCCAGGAGATCCGGCTCTGAAATGGGTAGGGGGTACCGTTGATCGTCACATCAAAGCCGCCACCTGGATTGAGGGAAAATCCAAAGGGCGTGAGGTTGTTGTCTGAAGGGAGTGGGCCAACAGTGTGTTCCGCAGGCGAGGGGATGTTTCCCGAGTCGACTGGCAGGGAGAACGAGAACTGGTTGGTGTAGTTCAGGTAGTAGAAGTCGCTAAAGGTGACATCGATCAGGTAATCGCCATTTTCGAGTCCAGACAGCGGCAAGGTCGTTTCCACAAAACCGGAGTCTGGGACAGGATTTTGGTTCCGCTCCAAAAGAATTTCCCCTGGTGCCAGGGCGTTAGAAACGGTCACCTCGAACTGACCATCGACCACATTGAGCCAGCCGTATTCGGCATCAATCACGATCGAGGGTTCATCGTCATGGAGGTAGAGATAGGGAGTGACCTTAGGGTTGGTGAACAAAAACGGATCGTAGCCATAGGTCTCTGCCTCGGCCAAAAAATGGTCTTCTGCATCCTGGGCCGACAATGCATGGTCGTACACGCGCACCTTGTCAATCAGCCCTTTGAAACTCGGCAGGTCGGGCCGGTCTTTGGTGCCCATCATAAAATTGCCCACCGGCGAATAGTCGGTGTAGAGTGATTCGCGCTGGTAAACCTGCCTCCCATTGACCGACATGGCCATGTCGGTCCCGTCGAAGGTGGCGACAATGTGATTCCACTCATGCAGGGTCAGATCACCCTTGACATTGTTGCCCCCGCTGCCAATGTAAAACAAACTGATTTCTGTGTTGTAATAGGTCAGCAGGTAGGTGGAGAGCGACTCTCCCATAAGGACCGCTTCACTGTGGGCCTTGCGTGTGGGCTTGATCCATGCCTCCAGGGTGAGCGGCCCGCCAATGCCCAAAGCAGCAGCAGACCCAAAGTCCCCATAGT
>JAKVCB010000126.1 GCA_022448345.1 Pirellulales bacterium | reverse complement strand
CTACCGTCGCTGGAGTGACCGTCGCTCAGCCAGGGAATCACCTGAGGCGGACCAAGTTGGCGGACGCTGCGGTTCCGCTGGCCTATCAAGTGACTTTCCAGAACGGGACTCGCGGCACCTTGGTACCGCTGACCAGCTCAACGGCCGGCTCTCGTGGTTTTTGTGTCTGGTTTGACGTCGATCATCCATAGAGCGTTAGTCGCCTGGGATGAGCACTGCTGAGAGCTTCTTTACTTGAACAAAGGTTCCTGGGTTGAACCGAGGCCGCGCCGATAAATTTGTCGTGTTGCAACAACGTCCCATTCCTGAGCGTGACACCGAGCAACAGACGAGATAACATCTCGTCCGAGCTGTGCATGGTCTCGATAGCGATCAGAGTCCGGGAGAGTCGCCCTTGATGGCTACGATCAAATCCGGATCGTCGATCACCAAGTCGGGGATAGACAACACGACAAAGCGTACTGTTTAGTCGAGTTGTCAGACGAGGCCAAGGAAGACTTAGAATTTTCGTTCGATACCCCTTGAGACAGGTGTGATTTTTGTACCGCTTGCCTAGGAAGCTAATTTTTTACGCGGAAGTTTTGGAAGCTCACGGATTCTGTCGGCGGACGTTCGTTTTTTAACACGCCTGGTGGCAGGGATCTATTTCTGGGTCATTGCAGCTCACCTCTTGTTTGCTCACGGTACGGGCGTCAAATCTGCCGTGACTAGAAAAGGCGGTAAGAGCAAGTTTCCGCTCGATTTCCTGCAGGTCCCGCGCCGAAATGTCCACGGCAAAATGTGCTGGCGAGACTGGAGCGTACCAGTGCGGAAGTCTTGCATCACCTTTACCTGGCCAGTTCCTCTGGGACTGGACTGTCGTCTAGGTGTTGCTGCTGAAGGCAACTTTGCCTCAGGTGATCGCACAAGCTAGTCTGTTTTTCAGGGACCGCCCGGCCTGCAAAAAATCGATCGTCAGTTGTAAGTCTGATACGACCGAGCGATCGTCGAGTGGGAGGGTATGGTTCCATTTGTGGTTCTCTGTTCCGAGAGCGGTGTTGGGCTGTCGAATTCTTGTCCAACGTGCGTTAACGAGATGCCATTAGCCCGCCAGCAGCGGGCAAGTGGCCTTGCTGCGATGGCAATTGGGGCGGATTAAGGTGAGGAGCCTTCCTCAAATGACTGCCTGCTAGCAAGAGAAGGGTTTTCTGCCCCGACTTTTTTCGCTCGGACAAAGCGTTTCTTACGCTGCGTGTGCGTCCTGGTCCAATATAGAAATCAGCGTTAAGAGGGGGGGAATATAGATTGTGAGTTAATCGTGTGGCATGTAGGGGTTTAACCGCATTGGCTGGAATTTCTGGAATTTCAAGTCGATCTGATTTTAAGGATCCCAAAAACTCTTAGCACCCGGCGAGTCATGACGATGAGGTCAAGCCTAACCCATAGGCCTATTATTCTAACGAGTTTTGCAGCAGTCCGAGCCACAGAGGGGCCTCGTCTGCTTGGTTTGATTCCCCCCTGTTTGGAAGCCCGGCGTCGTGGAGAGGCGTTGAATCGACGGCAATGGCGTTTCGGGTTCTCTGCTGTTTCTGGCCCCAAAGGATCCATTGCTGCTGGCGACGATCATTTCGTGCTGGACTGGACTTGGTGGCGGAAGTTCGCACGGACGGCAGGGAGCCGAGTACCCCAATCGTCTTATGGGAATTGTTTTGGTGATCCTCCCTTGTGGGCAGTGGTGCCTTTCTATTTTCCACCACTGGGCCGAACGATCGGTGTGTTCCTATCGATCGATGATTTCTCATCACTACCGAGCAAAATCTCAGGCTGATAAAAACGATGCACACCCGTTGTCAAACTGCCGCACGCCTTGTTATTGCGCTGTTCATTTCTGCAATCGTGAGTGTGAACTCAAGTCGGGGTCAACCGCCTCTTCAGACCGTTCCGTTGGAAACCATTCCGCATGCCGGTTCGACGATAGTACCGGAATGGGGCAGCGTTTTGCGCAGCCAAGTCGTGGCAGGGGAAGGTATCGGACACAGCAACTCGTATCTTTCCTTTGGGTTCTTTCAGCCTCTCTGGACTGGAGATGAATCGCTGTGGTTTTTCGATGCGCAAGGACTTGTGTACCGCGATTCTGATGGCAGTGACCAACAATTCAACACCGGTGGAAATCTTGGTCTTGGACTACGGCGACCCGACCCAACGCGCGATGCAATTTTTGGCTTTGGTACGTGGTACGACTTCAACGCCAATCATCGCAACACGTACCATCAGCTTTCCTTGGGATTTGAATCACTCGGTCGGCGGTTGGACTGGCGGGCGAACGTCTATTTTCCACTTGGGAAAACCCAGAACATAGTTTCAGAATCCGAACTCTTCTCGGGAGAATTCGTTGGCAGCCAAATTTCCTTTCCTCGGTTCGTTCTGGAAGAGCAGGCGTTTACGGGTTTTGATGCGGAGATTGGCGGTCCGATTTGGGGTGATTACAGTGGGCCGACACTGACGACTTTCCTCGGTGGTTACGCTTACGAGTCGAAAGATGCCAACATTGTTGGTGGTTCGGTGCGCTTGATGCAGTACCTGACTCAAAACATTTTCTTGCAATTAGGCGCTTCGATCGACAACAACAAAGATGCGCGAGTTAACTTTGCTTTCACATGCCTTTCTCCGGTCGGACGTTGTAAGCCTTGCCGTGCGTCGCACAGATCCTCCCGTTCCCGACAACCGACCCTGGCCACTCGGTCGGCTATTGTTCGAGGCCAATCTCCCTCGCTTCCCTCTTGGCGAATGTTGCAACCCCTGCAGCGGAACCCGAGTATTGTCGTCTCGGATGTTTTGTTGTCCTTGCCGGTTACTGCCACGGATCCGATCACAGGCCAGCCTTTACATATCGTTCATGTGAATAGCGAAGCGGCAGACCCTGGAGACGGTACCTGGGAAACCCCCTTTCAGATACTCGATGATGCGAGCGCGGAGGCGGGGAGTGGCTCGATCATCCTGGCCCACGCGGACAGCGTCTTTGAGGGTGAGAACATCGCGTTGCCGAGCGGCGTACGCTTTCTTGGGGAGGGAATTGACCACACCGTCATGACCGAACAGCTGGGGTCAATCTTGCTTCCCCAAGCCAGCCTGGGGACACTACTACCGGTGATTCAGAATGCGGTTGAGGATGCGATTCGAGTTGCGGACGACACCGAAGTGGCCGGTTTCGTAATTGAAAATCCAGAGTTGGCAGGTATTTTTGCTGGAAACATTTCCGAAGAGGTCGACCTGCATAGCAACACGATCCAAGGGGGCACGCTCGGTCTTGAAATCGAAGATAGCACTGGAACTTTCAATGTGACCGGAACCTCGATCTCGGAGACCACGGGGACCGCGTTCCAGATCAGCGGAGGTGCTCCGACGGTTGATGCCGAGGTGGAGATTGCCAATGCTTTGGACCACGCCTTGGCGATTACCAATACCACTGGCGGCATAGTGACGTTTGATGGCGGTTCGATTCTGGATGATGGTGGTGAGGGCATTCTCCTGCAACAGGTGGTAGGCGAGGTGACAATTAACGGCGCGACATTGAATAACAGTGTGGGAAATGCCGTAACCATTGAAGAGAGTGACGGCGCTATAACCCTCAATGGATTGCTGATCGACGCTCCGGCGGCCTATGCGGTCAGGTCGCTCAATAGCAACCTGACTCTGGACGGATTAACGATCAGTAGTGCAGGCAGCGGCGGCATTTTTGCAGAAAATACATTGGGAAGTGATACCGTGACCCTTGCAAACAATACGATTTCCGGTGTTGCAAAGGGGATCGAGTTGCAGGTGAACGGTAGTGGGACGCTGGACGCCCTGGTTTCCGGTAACACTTTGTCATCAACGGGCAGCGCAATAATCGACAACGCTTTTCAAGCGGATATCACCGACGCCAGTGGAAGCTTGAATGTGGAGTTTGATAACAACACACTCACTGCGACGGGTGGTGCGGGTGCGATCATTCAGAATGCGGGTGGCGGAGCGTTGACGATCGAGAGTTTGTCCGATAACACCGTGACGTCTGCAGCGAGTGGTGGCATCCTGATCGACCAGGCGACGTTTGACGCGAGTAGCGCGGCTGGGATTCAAAGTGTCGCGGGTGGCAATACGAACATCGGTTCCTCAGAAACTCGGGTGAATGGTGATGGTCTCTTCCTCGACCAAGTCCTCGGTAAGATCGCCTTTGATGACTTGAATATCTACAACGATGGCGATACCGGTTTGTATGTGCGAGATGGGGCTGGCAAGACGGGCAGCTTCGCGCTGAGCAATACGGGGGGTGTCATTGACACGCTCAATGGCGTCGCGTTGGATATCGACCCGGTAACTTTGTCCTCGACTTTCAGTACTGTGCGTTCCGAAAGCAGTGCTTCCCGAGGTCTGTTCCTCGACCAGGTCGATGGCACGTTGTCGATTGGTACGACGACCGTTGTCGATGCGGGTAGCACGGGAATTCTAGTGCAAAACTCGAGTGGTTTAATGGCCAATTTCGGAGATACGGCGGTCACCGGTACAGACGGGATCGGGATCGATCTGGCCACCAACAATGCCAATGGAAATTTCAGTTTTGGCAGCCTTAATGTCACCACCGATAACGGCACTGGGTTGCTGGCGGACAACAGTGGAACCATCACATTCGACACGGCACCGACGATCAACGCGACTGGTGGGGCCGCGATTGATTTGACCAACACTCGTGGGATCATCAACGGAGAAGCTGGCTGGGAATTTCAAAGTCTCGAGTCGACCAAGAGTTCTACAAAGGGTGTGCGACTGGTCGGACTCGTTGATCCGGTCTCCGTAACCGGCGCCACCACGATCAAGCAGGCCACTGGTACCAGCATCGAGATCGCTAACGGTACGGGTGGAGTGACGTTCGAGGGGAGTGTCGATATCCAAGACCGTGGCGGTGCCGGCATCGATATTCTGGGTGGTGATCAGAGCATCGCGTTCTTGGGGGAAACAGCCATCGACAATTCTCAGAACGTCACCGCAGACAGCGTGCACATCGCGAATACTGCAGGAGGCGCTGTCACCTTTGAAAGTATCGATATCGACCACGAACAAGGCACAGGAAATGGTTTCAACTTGGAGAGCAATGTTGCTTCCGTCAATGTACAAGGGGGTAGCTTACAAGGCGCAGCGGGAACATCCTTCCGGCTGCAAGGAGGGGTCTCCGATGTGCTCTTTAACGCAACGCTCGACAACACCGGTGGTCGGGCCATTGATATTTCGAACCGCTCCGGCGGAATCGTGACGTTTGATGATACGGTGACCAACGTGGATGGTGGCAAGGGCATTCAGATCGCCGGAGCGACGGCCGCCAATACGATTCTCTTTAACAAAAAAGTATCGCTGGGAAAAAGCGCTAATCGACTGAGCGGTGACACGGCACTGAGCATTGCTAACAACGACCGACCAGCCAATGAGGTGTTGGTCGCATTTAACGACTTGGACATTTACACCAACGGGCAAACGGGCATCTCCGCAATCAACGGTGGTAGCTTGTCTATTGCGACAGGTACACTCAATACGATTGGGCAGGCAGGATTGACATTCAACGATATCGATATCGATGTCAACCTGATTAGCGTTGATGTCAATGATGTCGCACTGAACACGGGCGCCCTTGCATTTACCAAGGTGAGCGGCTCATTCGATGTCAGTGGCGATACGAATCTTGGCCAATCAGGCACGGTTGGCACGGGCATCGATATCTACAATAGCGACGCCGCCTTCACACTGGCCAACGTCAACATCGACCACCGCGATCGAGGGATTGCGATCAACAATACCAAGGGTGCGCTCCAATTTGGTGCCACGACAATCGAAGAAAACGGTGCAGGCACGGCGGGCGCTGGCGTCCAAGTTTCCGGCACGACCGATGGCAGTGTGCTTTTTGACAGCTTAACGATCAACAACAGTGGCGGAGAAGGCGTGCAGCTTGTGGACAACAAAGCTTCCTTTAATGTCACCGGTAGCACGACGATTGAGGGGGCCGCCGGTACCAGCATCGACATCACTAACGGTACGGGTGGAGTGACGTTCAGGGGGAGTGTCGATATCAAAGACCGTGGTGAAAGAGGTATCTATGTCAATGTGGAGCAGGCGTCTAATAGTGTGGTGGGTGATCAGAACATTAAGTTTGGAAAGACAATAATCGGTAACCTGAACCACGTGAACAAAACCGCCATCGAGATCGCTAACACTGCCAACGGCGGCAGCGTCGAATTTACAGAAATCGACGTTGATGCACGCAATGCGGACGGAATCGTCCTGACAAACAACGGAGCCAAGATTGACATTAATGGCGGCAGTTTAAAAGGTTCGAGCGGCACTTCATTCACCTTAGGTGGCGGCACCTCCGATGTGCTCTTTAACGCAACGCTCGACAACACCGGTGGACAGGCAATCGATATTTCGGACCGGGCGCTTGGGATCGTAACCTTCGGCGACACGGTGACCAACGTCGATGGTGGCACGGGCATTAATATCGCCGGATCGACGGGAACCGAAGACACGGGAACCAACACGATCCACTTCACCGAAGCAGTCGTGCTCGGAGAAAGTAAAAACCGGCTCCGCGGTGGTACTGCTTTGACCATCGGCAACCAGGCCAGCGAAGTTTTGGTCGAGTTTGCCGAATTGAACATTTACACCGACGGGCAAAAGGGCATCTTCGCAAGCAACGGTGGTACGTTGACGATCGACAAGGGCATATTAAATACCACGGGCAGTGGTGCGACGGGCATGGACTTGAATGGCATCACCATGGCAATCACTTTACAAAAAGTTGACGTGGAAAATCTTGGTGAGTCAGACGGCCTAGTTTTCAACAACACCCATGGAATTTTGGAAGTCGAGGGCGATACAAATCTCGGCATGACTGCGCGCGTGGCCACGGGGTTAGATATCGACCAGGGCGATGCGACGTTTAAGTTCGTCGGAAAAGTAAATATTGGCAACCGTCAATCGGGTGGCATTGACATCGAAGGTAGCAATAGCCAGATCGAGTTCGGTGCAACATCGATTTCCGGTAACTCCGGCCCTGGACCGGCCGCGGGAGTACGGGTCGCTGAGACCGCAGGTGGCAGTATCCTGTTCAAAGATACGTTGACGATCAATGGCAGCCAGGCGGGGGCTATTCTCTTGGACAAGAACTTGGCGGCTTTCCAGGTAACGAAAAAAACTACCATCAGGGAGGTAGTAGGAACAGGTATTCATATTGAAGACAATACTCAAAGCAACGGCACTCAAAGCAACGGCCGTGTGACCTTTGCGGCAACCGAAATTACCGACCGTATTGGCCCAGGTATCTTCATTGAGGACGCGAGAGACACCATCACGTTCGGTGCGACCACGATTAACGGTGGTGCAGAAACCACAGCCATCGATGTTGTCAACATGCAGGCTGGCAGCAGCGTAACTTTCATGAAGACTGGCAACAGCGTACCTTTGGAAAGTGTGAACGTTGATGGCGAGAGTTTGACTGGTACGGGGATCCGGGTAACGGGCAATCCAGGTAGCAGCTTTCTGGTCGTTGGAAAAACGACGATCCGCGATGTCACGGGCGACGCACTCGATCTTTCCGGCAGCCAAGGTAATATCGCGTTTGGTGATGTCGACATTGACCGGGCTGGGGGAGATGGGATCGATCTGAACAACGCCAGTGGTACGTATGCGTTCGACGCCGTCACCATCGACCAGGTTGGCGCTCCCGGACTGAACATGACTGGCGCTGCCGGATTGAACATGACTGGCGCTGACGCAATGCTCGGCATGGATAGCTTGAATATCACCGGCGCCACGACCGGCATCGATTTAACTGATACAAGAAATGGTCGCAACGTGACCATTGCCGAGGGAGGCACTGTTCAAGCAGTCGACACCGGCGTGCTGCTTACCAACGCCAACGTGAATTTCAGTTTCCAGAATGGTACAATCGATGTCAACGACGGCGCCGGCAATTTCACCATCAACACTGAAGGTCTTGACCAGACCTCAGGTTTCTACAATTTTGACGGCACGACTTATGGCAAGGGCGATCGGGCTTCGTTCGAGAACGACGTGCTGTTTGTCGCCCAGACCGCTACTGGTGAAAAGGACGGCTTTACGATTGACGACGCGATGACCTTGGCCGATGCCAATACCAAATCAAAAGCAAATACGACGCTCATTATGCTTGGAGACCTTGCCCTCACCGAAACCTTCAATTTGCAGTCGGGCCAAACCGTCACCACATTTGCGGAAGTTGGTGATAGTTTTACGCTGGGCGAACAGCCCGCAAATGTTCTGGGAACCTTTGCCGGAGTTGGCACAGTGGTCGATTCCCTCAATGTCGGAAGGGCTAAGCTTTCCGGGAGTGGCACATTACTTTCGGCTACCGATAGCACAACGATCGAAAACGTCCAATTGTCCGGCGGTGGAATCCTTGTCAAGAATGCCACCACGGTGTCCATCGACAACGTGTTAATACAAAACGCTGCACAAAACTCTGCCGACCCAGACTCGTCTAATAACGGCATCACGATCACAGGCAGTGATGTTGTCACAGTGCAGGACTCGATCATTGAGCAGAGTGGGGGCAATGGGATTGAGATCACAGGACCCTCGTCGAACATCACCCTTACCGGAAATGAGGCTAACAATAGCGTTACTGGCCACGGTTTCGCTATAGACACCTTGGACAGTGGTAGTTACCTGTCTTATAACGACGCAGTCGGTAACGGCCACGACGGATTCGCGATTGGCACTTTAGAACTGAATGCTTCAGTGAACAACAATAGCGCCCATGGGAACCAATTCAGTGGTTTCTTTACGAACAACTTGAAAGGTACCATGAATAACAATGACGCCAGCTACAACAAGATAGACGGCTTTCACGTCAACACGCTTAACAATCCGTCCGGACAGATGCAAGGCAACGGCGCGACGCTCAATACCGAAGATGGCTTTGATATAGGAGATGCGGGCGTAACATGGCAAGTTCTTACTATCCCTAATCCTATCCCTCTCCTCCCTCCCCTCGAAATAATTAATTTTGCGCCGGGTTATTTTGATGTAAATCTCAACTCGGCCAGTGGCAATGCAACCGGTGGCACTGGAGAGGACTTCAATATTCATTTGCCTTAACGCTGTGGCGGCGGCTCTGTGGCCCGGCGACCGGCAGTCCGTGTCGGGGTTTGCGTCGCCGATGTGGGCAGGCGAGCCGGGGGTGAGGAAGCGGTTGGGGACGGTGCCGTTGGTGACGGTGTCGCCGGAGTTTTCGAGCCGGCCGACGTCTGGGCCAGCAATGTCTCGATGACCTCGTCGGTGATGTCGGCCGTGGGGCCGAAGGCAAAAATCACCGTATCGTTTTTACTGACCACCACGTCCAGACCGCGCTGGCTGGCTACCGCTTGAGCAATTGGCTTGACCTGGTCGCGAAACCGTTGAATCAACTGGGAACGGTGCTGTGTCAGTTGGGATTGGGCGGTTTGCCGAGTCTGATTCAATTTCAGATTGATTTCTTTTCCGAAGTTGGCAAGTTGTTGCGTTTGTTCCGTAGTGGGCGTTTCCCCCAACTCGGTTTTCGCGGTATCAAATTGCGTTTGATAAGTGGCCTGGATGGTGGCAAAATTTTGGTCCAACGTGGCGGCTGCCGTTTGCAACGATTGGTTCATGACGGCGTCGCTTCCCAAGCGTTGAGCCACGGCATCCAAATCGATTACGGCCACGCCGTGTGGTGGGGCCAGAGGGGCGCTTGCTGTGGGTGTGCGGGAAGAATCGCTGCAGCCGCTCTGTGACACGACCAAGGCAGAGATGATCAAAACCGCACTGAAAAAACGACATACCATGGTGTGCTCTCCAAATCGCATGAAGTTAGATCCGAGGCGACCCGTCAAGCGGAATGCCTTTGCCGTAGGGAAAAACCGCGGGAGCGAGGCGCAAGACCGCCAAACCTGGCGACCAAAGCTGGCGAGAAGAATAGTAGGTTTTCCGCCCGCCTTCCAGAGCACTTTTTGTCCGAGACGGCCTGCATTGTGACGCGGCCTGGTGGCGATAAAACCAGCGGTAACGCCAACACAGTCTGTAAGCGTAACAGGAGGTCCCTGGCGGCCAGGGACCGGAACCGGCGCCTGTCCGGGTCCCCGTTGCCGCTGGCTGGGACCATGTGATGACTGTCCGGTCGCTGCGCACCGTTTTGCCGCATGGTGCTAGCGGCCAACAAAATTACCTAGCTTGGCAGGAAGCGAATGGGCGATCCGGCATGGTACTCGTCCCCGTTAGAGGGACCCTGGCACGTGCCACAGACCAAAGTCGCTTTTATCCCTTTGTGTGGCCAAGCACTTTGAGGGGTGGTGCGGGGCTTGCCGGGACGGTGTTGTGGACGGTGTTGTGGACGGTGCGATCGTTCCCGAGGGCACCGGACGTCGGGCCGATAGCAAACCGCGCTAGCGGATACTAGAATTGGCAGCGTTTGATTGGTCCGTCCCATGTTTTTTTGCGAAGGAAGTTTGCTCTGATGATGTCGATGGGAGGCCGCGCGACTGCATTTTTACTGGCCCTCACCTGGGTCCTCACCTGGGCCAGCACGGCGGGGAATTTTGCGGGGGCGGAAGAAAAATTGCCAGGACCAGCCGAGACCGCCCAGCCGCTTAACCACGTGGTGCTGGGCGAGATCGCGGGCCTGAAATACGATGGGACGCGTCACCCGGTGCTGCGTTGGGGATACAACGATCTCAATCGGGACGCCCGACCCGACACACTCCTCACCGTCTGGAATGATCGAACCATCGCGGTCGTCAGCGATGATGGGACGCTCCCGTGGTCGCCCGCCGAGGAAGGTCGTAACTGGCACGCCTATTTCACCCAAGCCTTCAACGTGGGACAAGAACCACCGCAGACCTGGAACACGATGCGGAGCGGATGGGGCGGCTATACGATTTTTGTCGACAGCGACCAGTCGGGGAGGTTCGACGATCCGGCAGACTGGTATTACAAAGTCCTCGACCTGAACCAAGACGGCGATCCGGACGGCGAATTTTATCATGCCTATCCCGGTGCCAACGATGCCAGCAAGACGCACATCAATCTTAGCGGCGAACGGGAGATGTCCCTATTGAACTGGAAGGACTTTGCCTATGGATATGAAAACCGCTCGCTGGACGGTGGAAAGTATGTGATGAACGTGCATGGCAACGGGTTTTTCATGAATGCCTACGCGCCGGAGGTGCAGACCGGGATCGAAAATCCACTGGCCTGGTACGACTTTGATTTTGACGGGTTCAACAACATGTCGACGCGCTACTCGTCCGCCACGGTTGACCGCGCCGAGGGACGGCACATCAGCCGCTATGAACAAATAGAGATTGCCTTCGAGTTAAATGGCAATACCAA
>JAKVCB010000125.1 GCA_022448345.1 Pirellulales bacterium | reverse complement strand
GATATTGTCGCGCCTGATAACTTAACAAGCTACACCACGCCAGTAGTGAGTTCTGCTGCCGCTTTGCTCTACGATTCAGGATCCGGTACGAATGCAATACGGACCGAACCACTGAAAGCCATTTTGATGGCAGGTGCAACCAAGACCGAGTTTCCGGGGTGGACACGCACCTCAACCAGTCCTTTAGACGAGACTTTTGGGGCCGGAGAACTGAATGTCTTTAACAGCTACAAAATCCAACTTGGTGGTGAGTTCGAGGGTTCAACCTCACCACCTGCCGCCCCGGTAGGCGACTATGGATGGGACTACGATGTTGCGGAACCAGGGCAGGCTCTGCTCTATGATTTTGAAGTCCCCGAATCCAACACCGGTACTGAACTCTCAATTGTATTGGCCTGGAACATCGCCATTACGGACAGCAATCCTGGTAATTCATTCAGCCCATCTCATAGCCTGGCAAATCTTGACCTGGATCTGTTCAACTCCACCGATGTTTACCTGGGAGAGTTGGTCGATTCAAGTGAGAGCACGGTGGATAACGTGGAGCATATTTACCTGACAGATCTCGACCCTGGGACTTACACCTTGCGGATGACAACCTCGGCAACTCGCGATTTTGGCCTGGCGTGGAGACTTTCAAACGTTGCTCCAGGTGTCTCTTTTGGCGACTACAACAACAATGGCACAGTCGACGCAGCCGATTTTACCATCTGGCAGGATACGCTCGGTTCTCTTTTGGACTTGCGTGCCGACGGAGATGGCGATGGCGTGATCGGCCAGGCTGACTATGTAATATGGGAAAATGGCTTCGGGATGTCTGTTCCCGCTTCAGCCACAGCCGCATCTTCAACCACGACGGCAATCCCAGAACCTCAAAGCTTGACCCTCTGCCTGGTGACTTTCATCTTGTTGGCACGTTGGCTGACACTACGCAGCCTTTCGCATGGCATGGGACGATCTCGAATTGCCTGATCGTTTCCCGTTTTCCTCCTGCCACACCGGATCGGGCCGGGGACTGCAGGAAGAAATAGAAACCCAAAAAAAGCCTCGGGTAATAAACATCACCCGAGGCTTGTAAATTCTAACGGCTTGTCTTTTTTCAATACATGTCGTCCATGCCACCGTGCCCTGGGCCACCGCCCTTCTTATCCTTCTTGGGCGCTTCGGCAATCAATGCATCCGAAGTAAGTAACAATGTGGATACGCTGGCCGCATTTTGAAGAGCCGTCCGGGTCACCTTGGTGGGATCGATAACACCTGCCTTCACCAGATCCTCATAGGAGTCTGTGGCCGCATTGTAACCATGGTTGCTCGTCTTACTGGAAACCTTCTCGCAGACGATACCGCCATCCTGTCCAGCGTTATTGACAATGGCTTTCAACGGTGCACGACAGCTTCGTACGACAATGTTGTAGCCAACCTCCTGGTCAGAGGTAGCATCTTCACTCACACTAACCTTGGTACTGGCACGTAACAGAGCAACTCCACCACCGGGCAAAATACCTTCTTCTACAGCTGCCCGCGTGGCATGCAGGGCGTCTTCGACCCGTGCCTTCTTCTCTTTCATTTCGCTCTCGGTTGCCGCGCCCACGTTGACCTTGGCGACTCCACCGGACAACTTTGCCAACCGCTCTTCGAGTTTTTCGCGGTCATAGTCACTAGTGGCATTGGAGATTTCGTTTCGGATTTGGTCGATACGACCTTTAATATCTCCACTCTTGCCGCCACCCTCGATAATCGTCGTGTTATCCTTGTCGACGATGATCTTTTTGGCCCGGCCAAGTTCTTCAAGTCCAATTCCTTCTAGCTTGATGCCCAAATCCTCGAAGATGGCCTGGCCACCCGTGAGAACACCAATGTCTTCCAGCATCGCCTTGCGTCGATCCCCAAAGCCCGGAGCCTTGACCGCACAAATATTGAAGGTGCCTCGCAAACGGTTGATAACAAGCGTTGCCAAAGCTTCACCCTCGATATCCTCAGCCACAATCAGGAGCGGTTTCCCGCTGTTGACCACGGCTTCAAGCACGGGAACAAGATCCTTCACGTTCGTAATCTTTTTCTCATGAATCAGCACATAGGCATCTTCCAGCACACACTCCATCGATTGACTGTCGGTAACAAAGTATGGTGAAAGGTAACCACGATCGAACTGCATACCTTCAACCCACTCGACCTCGGTTGCCAGACTCTTACCTTCGTCAACGGTGATCACGCCATCTTTACCAACCTTTTCCATCGCCTCGGAAAGCATGTTTCCAATTTCACCGTCCCCATTGGAAGCAACCGTACCAACCTGGGCCATCTCTTCACTACTCTTGATCTTGATCGACATCTTTTTGAGTTGTGCAGAAATATCTTCCACTGCCTGCTCAATGCCTTGTTTCATTTGGACCGGGTTTACCCCTGCAACTACAGCCCGCAGGCCTTCGTTGAAAATAGCCTCGGCCAAAACGGTCGCAGTGGTTGTTCCATCGCCAGCCACATCGCTGGTCTTGCTGGCCACTTCCTTGACCATCTGCGCACCCATATTTTCGTAAGTTTCTTCCAACTCGACTTCCTTTGCCACAGTTACGCCGTCCTTAGTAACCGTTGGCGAGCCAAAACTTTTTTGGAGAATGACGTTGCGGCCCTTCGGACCAAGGGTGACCTTGACCGCTCTGGCCAGTTTCTGGACGCCACGACGCATAGCGTCGCGGGCTTCTTGTTCAAAGGCAATCATTTTTGCCATGGAGGAACTCCTTATGTGTCAGCGGAAAAACCGTTCTCAAACGGTGGACATGATTTTAATGACTACTGGGGTGGTGACTGACAGGGACCCAGTTACAGCGAACCTGTCCCATATTGATGCAGTCACCTTGCGACCTGTTTACTCCACAACCGCAAGAATGTCACTTTCGCTCATCAGCAGGTATTCTTCATCATCGATGGTGATTGTTTCTGGAGCGTAACTGGTGAACAGGACTCGGTCACCCTTTTTAACCTGGCTCTCGCTGCGACTGCCATCGTCCAACAGCTTGCCAGTACCGACCGCAATGATGGTCCCTCGGGAAGGCTTATCTTTCGCCGAGTCGGGCAACACGATACCACCACTGGTGATATCTTCCGAAGCGTCCCGTTCCACAACCACCCGATCACCGAGAGGTTGGATCGCAAGTTTCTTTTTGTTTTTTGTAGCAGTTGCCGGCATGGGGAAATTCCTCCTAAGCAGATCTTAAATGTGTGGAAAATGGATATGTTTGAGCGTGAATTGTTTCGCAGATCAACGAGTCTGGCCGCGGGAGGGATTCCTTCAGAGTGGCAAACTGTCCACACCGACCGTTAGCGGCGCAAACTGCCTCGCTGCTGGGCGCACAGCACCCCTCTCCACCGTGGCTCTTTCTGCAACTTTCTCCACTAATGCAACCGTCGTGCCGAAACGGAGATTCCTCGTAACCGAATGCTGAGACAAGGGTTGAGGCTTGAAGCTCACCTCACCCTACGCTGCCAGATTCGGCGACACGGCTCGGGATCAGGGAACGCGACTGCCAATTTGGCAGCAGAGGGTGAACTGTGGCTCCATCTGGCCGCCTGAAAAACCGGGTCTTCTAGGCTAGTAACTTGTGACTTCCAACCGCTCCCGCAAAGTCGGGTTAGCCGGCGCTGAGTTCGTATCACCATCATATGAACTGCTTTTGGAAGTCGCTCTAAAAGAAGAGGCCCGGTTTGGCGTTTTCGTTCCCTTGAACACCTTGAAAACTTCTTCGTGGTATTTCACCTACTCGCCGGTGAACGGTGCACGTAGAATTATGTCACACATGGAAATGGCCGTGGCAGCAGCTCGTCCTGCAGATAAGTTGCGGGACTTGGCTGCACAACTTGAGCAGCATTGCGGCTTCGCAAAGGTACACGCCAGTCTGAAGGCGGGCCATGGTGGAACTCTTGGCGGAGTCTGGGGGTCCTCGTGCGCGCTGGTCACGGCGGCGCTTTCTTCAAGTTGTCCGGGCCCTCTGGTCGTGGTTTGTCCCCACCCCAATAACATTGATGATCTGGCGGAGGACTTGTGCCTCTTTACTGATCTTCCAGTTTCACAATTTCCCGCCTGGGAGTCAGAACCGGGCGAACACTTAATCCACGATGAGATCTATGGCAAGCGCTTAGGGATTCTAAAGCAATTAGCTGGCAACTTGGTCCGCCCTGGCAGTGACACTTCCGTCCAATCCCCCGGGAAGGAACCTCCTATTGTTGTCACAAGTATCCAGAGCCTGTTGCAACCTGTACCTGGCCACGACAAGCTGGCTGCCGCAACGCAGCACATTGTTGTTGGTAGCCAGCTTGACGAGCGAGAGCTCTCCAAATGGTTGGTGGCTCGTGGTTGTCACAACACCACCGCAGTCGAATTGCCTGGTGAGTTTTCATTGCATGGCGGTATTTTCGATATTTTTCCGCCCGATTTTGAATGTCCGGTAAGGATTGAGCTCTTTGGAAATGAAGTCGAGTCTATCCGCACATTCGATATCTTCACGCAACGGAGTTTAACCACCCTTGAGACCGTTGACATCACGATGCTCACGCCAGCCGCGTCTGACCGGTCCCACTTTACCACCTATCTACCCGAAGGAGTGTGGTTCGTACTGGTAGAACCGGCCGACCTGGAAAATGAAGGGCGTTATTACCTGGAGCGGATGGATCATCCCCAGGGATTTCACAATCTACGGGGCACCCTCGCCGAGGTCTACAAATTCCCGTCGGTGACCGTCAGCGGTGTTCCCTCTGGATCACTCGAAGCGACAGCCCATCTAGAATTTGAATCGGTGGAACAGTTCAGTGGTGAGATCAGCAAAGTTCGACAAGAGCTTGATAATATTAGCGACGGACAAGAGGTTTTCCTGGTCTGCAATAACGAGGCAGAGGTTGAACGTTTGAAAACCGTATTTGGGACAACGCAGCTTGCGGTCGAAAAGCGATTGCACCTGGTGATTGGACGGTTACACGACGGCTTCCGCTTCGTTTCGCAAAAAGCAATCCTTTTAAGTGCTGCCGAACTTTTTCGTCGCCAAGAATTAGGCCGCTCGTCACGACGCAAGGCTGGACGGGCAATTGACAGTTTCCTGGAACTCAACGAAGGAGATTTAGTCGTCCATATCACCCATGGTATTGGGCGCTATCGAGGCCTTAAGCTCTTGGAAAAAGAAGGGCGTGCAGAGGAGCACTTGGAGCTTGAATATCACGGCGGAACCAAAATATACGTTCCCAGTGCAAAAATCGAACTGGTTCAAAAGTATGTGGGCGGTACAAAAGCCAAGCCTACTTTAGCACGCATCGGTGGCAAGGCCTGGATTCGGCAGAAGGAAGCGGCGGAACGGGCGGTCACCGATCTGGCTGCCGATATGATCGAGTTGCAAGCTCGCCGGGGAGCCCGACCGGGGATCACGTTTCCCAAAGATACCGAGTGGCAACGCGAGTTCGACACAGCATTTCCGTATCAAGAAACCAACGATCAGTTAACCGCTATTGACGACATCAAAACAGATATGCAGCAATCCAAACCGATGGACCGGTTGCTATGCGGCGATGTTGGCTTCGGAAAAACCGAAGTCGCAATTCGGAGCGCTTTCAAGGCTGTCGATGTGGGCTACCAGGTCGCCGTGCTGGTGCCCACCACCGTATTGGCCGAGCAACACCGTCGCACATTCAGTGAACGGATGGTGGAGTTCCCGTTCGAAATCGCATCACTCAGTCGTTTTTCCAGCAAAAAACAACAGCAGGAAACGCTGCAGCGGACCGTCAACGGCGAAGTTGACATTCTCATCGGTACTCATCGTTTGGCCTCCCCCGATGTGAAGTTTGCCAATCTCGGATTGTTGATCATTGATGAAGAACAGCGGTTTGGGGTCGCAGTCAAAGAGCGTCTGAAGGCTCTTCGCACCACGGTTGATGTACTCACGATGACCGCCACGCCAATTCCACGAACCCTGCACATGTCCCTCTTGGGAGTACGAAACATATCGAACCTGGAAACTGCTCCAGAAGATCGCCTGGCAGTCGAAACCCGGGTGACCCGTTTTAATGACGAACTCATCCGTAACGCAGTGGTTCGCGAGTTGAACCGCAACGGACAGATTTTCTTCGTTCACAACCGCATTGCCGACATTCAGAACGTGGCGCACCGCTTGGGGAAAATCGCACCAGAATCGAGGATCGAAATTGCCCACGGCCAGATGCCGGAGTCTCAGCTTGAGCAAATCATGCTGCGGTTTGTTCGCGGCGATTTTGATATCCTGGTCACTACCACGATCGTTGAAAGTGGGCTTGATATCCCTAACGCGAACACCATCTTCATTGACGAAGCCGACCGC
Source organism: Pirellulales bacterium (assembly GCA_022448345.1). Lineage (GTDB taxonomy): Bacteria > Planctomycetota > Planctomycetia > Pirellulales > Lacipirellulaceae > JAKVCB01. The sequence goes on along the minus strand of JAKVCB010000125.1, from coordinate 5,438 downwards.
TATGGGCTTGCCGATTTACACCAATTGCGAGGCAGGGTAGGGCGATACAAGCATCGCGCTTACTGCTATCTTTTGATCAACGAAAATCGCCACCTGTCACCCATGGCAGCCAAGCGGCTACGCGCCATCGAAGAGTTTAGCCACATGGGGGCAGGTTTTGCGATCGCCATGCGCGACCTGGAGTTACGGGGTGCCGGCAACATCCTGGGAACGCAACAAAGCGGGCATATTGCGACCGTGGGATATGAAATGTACTGCGCGATGCTAGAGAAAGCAGTCCGCCAACTCAAAAAACTTCCGCCACGCGAATCGGTTGAGGTCAATATCGACTTGCCTGGGGAAGCGTATCTACCCCGGACGTATGTTCCCGACATGCGTACAAAAATTGATCTCTATCGTCGACTTGCCCGGATGACCCGAGAAGGAGAAGTTGCTGATTTTGCTGCTGAACTGATAGACCGATTCGGCCCCATTCCCAAAATAACTCAGCACCTCTTGGATCGCTCGCGGTTGCGAATCTGGGCCCACCAATGGGGAATCAATGATATTCACCTGGAAGATTCCTATGCCGTCCTGCGATATACCTGTCCGGACAAACTCAAGGGACTGCTAGCACGGTCGGGGAGAAAACTGCGGGTTGCCGATCGCACGAGTGCTTATCTCCCACTCGAATCCATGATCGATGATCACAATGGTGTTTTCGAAGTTGTAAAATCGCTCTTGCAACCAGAATGAGCTGGCTTCTACAATCCGCCCGCTTTTCTTTCCGCGAGGTAGATAGCCATGATGTCACAAGCTGTCCATTGTTTCTTGTAACGTTGGTTAAAAATCTCGATACGTCTCTATGAACGGCTGAACCGTGCGTTGCAATGTCTTTCTGATTTTTATGGCGGTTGCTTGGGCTCTGTCACTCTTCCCGTTACCTGCATTGGGTCAGGGAGGGTCGCCTTCTGCCGATTCGCTTCCAACTCAGCTGCAACAGGAATTTCTTGGGGCAGCGCCTCCACAGCATGCAACCGTTCTGCAGACTTCCTCGTCAGTCCCCCAGGGCCCGACGGCGATGCCAGCCACAACCAATATCACGCCGCTACCCCAGACAAATTCACCCAACAGCAATCTGGCATCTGAGCAGCCTTCAAAGCGCCCGCTCTCCTCCGATTCCCAAGTCAAGTCACTGGAAGAATGTGAGGTGATCGCCAAGATTGATGGACAACTGGTCCAGGCGTGCGAGGTGCTTTGGCAGGTCAAGATGGTTATGGACAAGAACCGCAATCGCATACCTCCGGGACAGGAAGAAGAAGTACATCGAACCTTAATGCAGCAGCAGATTGCGTCGATGGTAGATACGAAAATCCTGTATGCAGATTTTCTCCGCAACGTACCAGCGCAAAACCTTGATGCGATTCAAGACAAATTAAAGGTTCCGTTTCGAGAAGAGCAGTTACCCAGACTGATTAAACAATTTGATGCCACGGATGCTGAAGACCTCCAACTCAAGCTGGTTGCCCTTGGCACGTCGCTGAATGATTTGCAGCAGGCATTTCTCGAGCAATCAATTGCCCACGAGTGGATGCGCGCAAGCCTTGAGTTCAACAACGAAGTCACCCACGATGAGATGCTGGCCTACTACCGGGAGCATCTCGCCGAGTATGAATATCCAAACCAGGTCCGCTGGGAAGAGTTGATGGTTCGACGCAAGCGGTATAAAAGCCGCAAAAAGGCGATCATCGCAATTTGTGCGATGGGCAATCAAGCCTACCAAGCAGCCGTTGAGGGCAAGGTGACCGGTCCAATTTTTACTGAGATAGCCAAAGCAAAGTCGCACGGATGGACTGCGAAAAAAGGCGGCTTCCACGACTGGACCACGCAAGGGGCACTCAAAACGACTTCGATTGACCAGGCACTCTTCACACTCCAGGTTGGTCAACTTAGCAACCTCATTGAAACTCCGATCGGGTTTCATATTGTCCGCGTACTCGAGCACAAGCCAGCAGGGCGCCAGTCATTCCGCGAGGTGCAAGCCGACATTGTCAAAGCCATACAACAGGATCGGTACCGAAACACCATTGATAACCATCTGGAAAAACTCCGCCGCAATGCCCGGATTTGGACGGTTTACACCGGAGTTACCAGTCACGAAATGCTTGCCAGATCTCCCGACGAACCACCACGACGGTAGCGGCCGCCCTGAAAGGGGACAGGCAAAACAGCACAGCTGCCGGCAAGAATTACGCCAGCGGAGACAGTTCGAACGGCTTGGCTGATTTAACCGTTACGCCAAAACGACGCCGCGGATCCACTTCGCGATCGAAGGTGTATTCACGATGACCAAGCGCCCTGGTCACAAATGCTTCGAGATCGTCCTGGCAGGCTTCGAAGGTCTCGTCCGTGTTCGTAGCCACTGACCGATCGTTGATGACGATCTCGAATTCATTCCGACTGAACCGCAGGGGACCTTCCGACGCAAACTCCTCTTCGAGCAACTTGCAAGCCTTAGCAGCAGCCGTGAAGGCCTGGCTAAGCCGCTGGTCATTGGTACCATCAATCCCGACTTTGCAGTTGTAAAGAAGTCCCCAGCGACCGCCCGTCTGATCCATACAAAAATCGGCTTCATCTCCGACCAAAAGAACGCTGGGTCCGTTTGGAACATGCCGATAATCGGCCACGTCGAGGAGCAGGTCTCCCACTGCTTTCTCACGAATCCAGCGGTGGAACACCTCGATCAATCGTTCCAAAGAAACCGTCAGTTGACCATCGACAAATATTTTTACGTTGACTCGTTGCAATTCCATAAGATTTTGGGGCAGGGATCACCCACCACGATGCTTAAAGCCTTTGCGCAGCCAAACATCTGGCCAGGTATGTTAATTTGCCTCAACTCCTTCACTTCTTAAGCGGTTGTAGCAGCTGTGTACAGCTTCGACAAAGAGCTGTGATTCCTCGATTAAATGGTGTGCCGACTCGGCGTCGTGGGTGCGATCTGCATTTTCATAAGCGGCGAACAAATAGTTCGCAAACTTTGGTCCCGCATAGGGATCGTAAAACAGCTCGGTATCAAAGAAGCGTTCCTTAAATTCTTCGATCACTTCATCTGGATCACTGGTCACGTCGTCGTATTGGATTTGAACAATCGCTTTGGCAGCACGAATCATGGCATCGTAGGCTTGCTTTCCTGCTTCTTCGGCATTGCCATCGTCCAACAAAATCTGCGCTCCAAAAATCATTCGCTCTGCACCAGACATCTCAAACTGATAATGTGTGACCACCTCTCCAGCACACTCACCCTTACCAATATCACCAATGCCATATTGTCGCGGATCAGCCCAATCGGAGTAGAAATCTGAATCCTTTTCGTGCGAGGGCAAATCCTCCGTTAACTCCTCCAGGAATTGGCGAATCGGGCCTTTGCCAATCCGCTGCACGTAGTTTGTGAATCGTTCATCCGGCTCTCGGTTATCCATGAAGTGCTGGGTGATTCGTTCGAGTGCGTCAGGGATACGTTTAGAAGGAATCGCCACAATCGGCAGGCCATAGGAACCAGCGTTTTCTTCCCACTGACCACCGAGGACTACCTGGAAATGAGGCACTTTAAAGCCTTGAACCGTTCGACTGACTCCGTAAAAACCGATATCGGCAACGTGGTGTTGCCCACAGCTATTGAAGCAGCCACTGATCTTGATGTGCAAGTTTTGAATTGCCTCATCCAGTTGAAAGCTCTTCTCCGCAAGCCGCTTTCTGAGTTCTCCCGCCAGGCCCCGGGAAGAAGAAATACCGAGTTTGCACGTATCGGTGCCAGGGCACGCAACAATGTCCATGATGTTGCTGGCCCCTGGTTCCGAAAGCCCAACGGCATCCAACGCGTGGTAGAGGTCTACCACATCTGCCTTGCTGACCCAACGGATCACAAAGTTTTGCTCCACCGTCGTACGAATCGTACCCTTGGTAAAACGTCGTGCGATATCAGCCAGACTACGCAATTGGTCGGCGGTCAAATCGCCTAGCGGCAATGAAACGGTGGCAGTAACGTAACCTTCCTGCCGCTGTTGGCGCACATTCGTTTGGATCCAGTGGGCCAGCCGCTGGTCACCGTTAACGGCAGGTATCTCTCCAGGTGGGTGAAGCGGAGACTCTTCACAACCGTCAACGTTCGCCAGAAATTCAGTCCACTGCGGATCTTCTCGCAACTTGGCCCGTTCAGCCAGTACTTCTTCCTTAAACTTTTCCAAGCCCCAACTCTCGATCAGGAATTTCAAACGGGCACGGCTTCGTGTCTTCTTTTCACCATGCTTGCCAAAAACCCGCGCCATCGCCTGTGCCACTGGAAGAATTTCTGCCGGTGACATAAAGTCGTCAAACAATTTGGCTTGTCTCGGCACCGTACCTAAACCGCCACCCACGTAAACTTTAAAACCACGCTCCGTTTTGCCATCGACTTCGCGCGTGGTCGCTGTGAGACCCAAGTCGTGCATGGCTGTCAAGCCACAGGAGTGTTCTGCACACCCACTGAATGTCGGTTTGAACTTGCGACCAAAATTCTGCGCGTCTGGATGCCCCAGCAAGAATTGTGTCAGCGCATTGGCATAGGGAGTGACATCGAAAGCTTCGTCGGGGCAAACACCGGCAAAAGGGCAACCGGTCACATTTCGCACCGAGTTGCCACATGCCTCTCGGGTGGTAATTCCCACAGCTGCAAGTCGCCGCATCAAAACGGGCGTGTTGTCAATATGGACGAAATGAAGCTGAAAATCCTGTCGTGTCGTGATGTGGGCAATCGAGTCGGAGTATTCCTCGGCAAGTTCTGCCAGTACTTCCAGTTGCTCTGGATTGATACCACCGTAGGGGATCTTGATCCGCATCATGCCAGGAGCATCCCACACCGTGTTGGGGCCCTTGGTCTGTTTCTCGACGTCGAATGCTAGCTGTCGGCTTTCAACCCCATCGTGCCGCTGGCCATTGTCATATCGCTGACCGTAGACACCCCGCCGCAACCTCGTTTCGGCGAAGATCTTCTCATCCACTTTGCCTTCTCGGCGAAGGTTGATTTCGGTCTCGAAAGTGTCAATCTCCTCGGCAAGGTCCGGGGGAAGTTGACCAGTGAGGCGTTCTTTCCAAATCTCGTTACTGGCTTTCATAACGGGTTGCCTTAAAGACAGAGTGCGTGAACTGGAGCAGGTAGGCTCAGACCACTTTATTTATAAGGGGTAAATTGGTTCGGGATGTGGCTGGAGCTTATCACAATGCAGGCTGCAAAAGCAATTCCGTCAACAGAGACAGACCTCGACTGGCATGGAAAAACTCAGGTTTCCCGGATATATTTTAAATAACCTGTAAAGTCAGGCGAATCCTTTTCAATTCGCTGAAACCGGGGTTTGCCCAACCACTTTTCCCGAACTCGGTATTGAGAACACCATGCCCCACGATCACTCGCGCCGTGTTTA
>JAKVCB010000124.1 GCA_022448345.1 Pirellulales bacterium | reverse complement strand
TTCCGACGCTGGTAAAATTGGACAACGGTGACCTGGTATGTGGCTTCAGTACCGGCGGTGGTGCTCATGCCAATGGCGAAACCCATTGTGCCTGCTCCACCGATGGCGGACGAACCTGGCAACATCGATCGGTCATCCTCGAACGGACAGTCGATCCTGTTCAAACAAACCACCTGCGGCTCTCACGTACCGCCGATGGCACACTGCTTGCCTACGGCCAGCGGGATCAAAACCAAGAGACCGCAAAAGGCCGCAAACGCCTCGCGTGCACGGCAACCTTGTGTCGATCAGCAGATCACGGAAAAACCTGGTCAGAGCCAGAAGTCGTGCCACTCGAAGTCCCCGGACCTTACGAGATTTCAAACCCGATGGTCGTCACCAGCGATGGACGCTGGCTGGCACCAACGGCGACGTTTCATAACGGGCGATATGGAGAACGGGTTGTGCTGCAGGAGTCGTCCGACAACGGCTCAACGTGGCCACACATGCATACTGTTTTCCAGGATCCGGGCAGTGGCATTGGATATCTCGAACAAAAGATCATTGAGTTTCACCCAAACCACCTGCTGGCAATCGCCTGGGTGCAAGACTACCAGGCCGACACCGACCTAAAAAATGAATACAGCCTTTCGATCGATGGCGGGCGAACGTGGGATGGACCACACCCGACAGGAATCCAAGGCCAGACCATGACTCCAATCTGGCTGGGCGAGGATCGCTTTCTGGTACTTTACAACAAACGTTACGGCCACCAGGCAATCCAGATGTGCCTGGTCCGCATCTCCGGTGGAAGTTGGAACGTGGAGTTCGAGGGCACCATGTTCGATGGCCATGCCTCCCTGGAATTGACCGACAACATCAGTAGCCAGGAACAAATCAGGCTGATCAAGTTCGGCTACCCAGGGGGAATGCGTCTCGACGACGAAACGGTATTGGCCGTCCATTGGTGCGAAGAGGATGGCATCTGCGGCATTCGCTGGACGCGACTGCGAATAACGTGACGTTTCATCTATGCGACTGCGCCAATCGAACGGACCAAAGGGCCGAAAGTACGACGATCAAGAGCAACAGGCCCGCTGGTTCGGGAACAGCAGTGCTGCTGCTGTTCCCGTTCGCTGTAAAATTCTGGGCCCACAGCAGATAATCGGCTGGCACGACCGTCGCTGCCCCGGAGCCGTTACCGCCTAGCACCGCAGAACTATTCCCCAGGTTGTCCTGAAAGAGGGTGTAGTCGGCTGCGTCGACAAACCCATCGTTGTTGTAGTCACCAGGGGTCCCGATACTCTCGATCGTCAGCGGCACAAACAACGTGCTTCCTGGACTGTTTCCCGTCGCGTCAAGTTGCGTCCCAATTTCTACGTCGGCGGAAAAATCTCCTGTGCCAAGACCGGTTGCGTAGGTCGCGAGTTGGTAGGTTCCAGGATCCACGAACGACTGGCCTTGCGGTGGATTTTGCATCCAACCTGCAGCAACCCATTGCTCGGCTCCCTGGAAGAACGACTGTGTCCATAACACATCGTCTTCAAAACTGCCATCCTGCCAGCGATCAATCGAGGTAGCCTCAGGACCGGTGACCACGATGGAAAACAACAAAGTCCCATCGCTCGTATCGACAGAAACCGCGCCGGTGGAACGATTGTAGGTGACCGCCGGTGCAGCCAGGCCATCAGCAGCCAGGCCCACTACGCCAAGTACCACAACGCCAAGTACCACAACGCCAAGTACCACAGCACCCACCCGCAGTCCAGTTTCACGCCGCCCGGTTTTAAGCATCGCTTAGAGGCCTCTTTTATTACTGCTGGGCTACGGCTGGGTCTGATCGTTTCGGCCACCCTGGACTCTTGCGGGCCTATAAAACCCGGTCCAGGATTTTTCTATCTCCCATTATACTTGGCATCTCCATACCGGTCGAATTCCCGCGTTCGAAGCGACGCAGGTTCCTATGACCTCCGGCTTTACAGGAACGTCCCCCTCGACCGGCGGCCCGTCGCCAAAGACCTTTGCTCAGGCCAAAAGCTTATCGATCACCGTGCCCCCCACATCGGTCAGCCGGAAATCCCTTCCCTGAAAACGGTGGGTTAGCTTCAAGTGATTCAGGCCCAACAGGTGTAGCAGGGTTGCCTGAAGATCATGCACATGCACCTGGTCTTCGACCGAACGAAATCCCAACTCGTCAGTTTTCCCCAGTGTCACCCCTGACTTGATCCCGCCACCTGCCAGCCACATCGTATAGGCATCAATGTGGTGATCCCGGCCCACGCGTTCGCGAATCTCCCCCTGCGGCGTGCGACCAAATTCGCCACCCCATACCACCAGCGTGTCATCCAGCAATCCACGCTGCTTGAGATCGGTCACCAGCGCCGCAGCCGGACGATCCACCTGCTGGCAAATCTCGTCGAGCGATTCAGCCAGGTTGGTCGCCGGGCCCCCATGGTGATCCCAGTCGGTGTGGATCAACTGCACAAAGCGTACACCCCGCTCCACCAGCCGGCGAGCGAGCACACAATTCCTGGCAAACGAAGGTTTTTGTCGCTCCGCTCCGTAGTGCGACAGTGTGGACGCCGTTTCGCCCGACAGGTCCATCACCTCGGGTGCAGCCTGCTGCATGCGGAAAGCCATTTCATAAGAGGCAATCCGGGTTTGAATTTCCGGATCCCCCGTTACCTCAAACCGGGTGCGGTTCAAATCTGCGACAGCACTGACAAAATCATGCTGACCAGTCCGGCTCATCCCGGCCGGGTTTTCCAGGTAAGTAATCGGGTCCCCTTCGGCACGGAACGCTACTCCCTGGTGCTGGCCCGGCAAAAAACCGCTCCCCCACAGCGGTGAACCACCGCGCGGCCCGCGCGGTCCGGACTGCAACACAATAAATGCCGGCAGGTTTTTTGACTCGCTGCCAATCCCATAGCTGATCCACGCCCCCATACTTGGAAACCCCAGCCGGGGATAGCCGGTGTTGGTAAGAAACTTGGCCGGACCGTGGTTGAACACGTCGGTGGTCATGCTCTTGACGATCGCCACGTCATCTGCGATGCGGGCAAAGTGTGGCAGGCATTCAGAAACTTCCTGGCCGCTTTGGCCATAGCGGGCAAACTTGCGGCCAGTTCCCAGCAAGGTATCTTCCCTGTTCAAAAAGCTGAACCGCTTTCCCTCCAGCATCGAGGAAGGAACTGCCTGGCCGCTAAACTGCTGCAATTTGGGTTTGTAATCGAACAAGTCCAGCTGACTGGGCCCACCGGCCATGAACAGAAAAATAACCCGCTTCGCACGGGGCAGGAGGTGAAATGGGGCCGCCACTCCGGAGACCGCCTCTGCCTGCTGTCCCGCCCTAACCACACCTTCCTGCTGGAGCAAACTGCCCAGCGCCATCCCGCCCAGGCCCAATCGGCAATCGCGCAAAAAATGGCGACGCGTCGCCACAAGCGAGTTGTAATCGAGTTGATCGGTCACGGCACTACTCCCTGGTAATGAATTCATCCAAGTTCAACACCACTCGCGCCGCAGCAATCCACGCCGCCGCTTCGACCACTTGACCCTCTGCCCCGGCTGTCGCCAAGAACGCCTCAGCTGCCTGAGGATCCTCACCAAACCGGCGCCGTTCCAACGCTACAAACTGCAGTAACCTGCTGGTCTCTTCGACTTCCGCCGGACGGGCCAGGCAGCGACGAAACATGGTATCAATGCGATCCTGATCTGAACCTCCCTGCTCCCCAGCCAGTTTTATGCCGAGCGCCCGGGCACATTCCACAAAAACCGTATCGTTGGCCAGCGCCAGCGCCTGCAGCGGCGTGTTGGACTGTACCCGTCGCGTGCAGGTAACGTTCGATTCAGGAAAATCAAAGACCATCAGCGCCGGGTACGGGCTGGAACGATAAAAGTGCGTGTACATACCACGCCGGTAACGGTCGGCCCCGGTACTCACTTCCCACGGCTTGGGCGCCTGGGTCTGGGCAAACACGCCTTCCGGTTGAGGTGGAAATACGCTGGGACCACCCACGGTCGGTGACAACAGCCCGGCGGCAGCCAGCGCCACATCGCGAATCACTTCCGCGTCAAGCCGCAGCCTCTGCTGCCGGGCTAGAAGTCGGTTGGTGGGGTCGAGTTGTTCGAGTTCCGGCCGCCACACCGACTGCTGCCGGTAGGTTGCACTCATCACCATCAACCGGATCATGTGTTTCATGCTCCAGCCCTGTTCGACAAGTTCTTGCGCCAGCCAGTCCAACAGTTCTCGATGGCTGGGAGGCTCTCCCTGGGTTCCAAAATCGTTTTCGGTAGCAACGATCCCAGACCCAAAAAGCTGTTGCCAGAAACGATTCACCAGCACACGAGGCGTAAGCGGATTGTCACGAGCAACCAGCCAACGGGCCAAATCAAGACGGGTTAACACTTCACTATTTGCTGAAAGTGGCTGCAAGGCATCAAGCACACCCGGTTCCACCCGGTCGCCCTGGTCCAAAAACTGGCCACGCAGATGAATATAGGTGGTGCGTGGTTCGCCCCGCTCTCGAACGGCCAATGTTCGGGACACCTTTGGAAGCTCACTGCGAAGTTTTGCCAACTCGACCAGCTCAGGAAATTTTTTATGGGCAAACTTGGTCTCGCGAAATTGGTTTTGGATCAATTGCAGCTGTTCGCTACTACGCTGATCCGGCGGAGTCTCCAGGACCCGCCTGAGGGCAAAACTCTTGGTACCCTTTTGCTGCCTGCTTAAACCAGTCTCCCAGTTGCCCTGGGCCAGCACAAATTCCTCGGTGTGATGCTTCCAGAACTTTGCCTCCTGCGCGTCAAGATTTGCTAACTGCTCGATACGTTTTTGGAACGTGCCATCCGCGGTTTGCTGGGCCGTGGGCGCATCGATTTGAATCTCGTCACAATTGTTCAAAAAAGCAAACAACCGGTAATATTCACGCTGGCTGATCGCATCGTACTTGTGATCATGACACCGCGCACAGCTGAGGGTCATGCCCAACAATCCCACCCCCATCGTGTGGAGGCGATCGGCCACCGCCTCCACGCGAAACTCTTCCGGATCGGTGCCCCCTTCCGTGTTGAGCATCGTGTTGCGCAAAAATCCGGTAGCCACTCTCTGAGGGCGCGTCGCCCCTGGCAGCAGGTCACCGGCAAATTGCTCCACGACAAACTGGTCAAACCGAAGGTCACGATTAAAAGCGTCAATCACCCAGTCACGGTACCGCCAGATTTCGCGCGCACCGTCAAGCGTATACCCATCCGAATCGGCGTAGTGGGCCACGTCGAGCCAGTGGCGGCCCCACCGCTCGCCAAAATGAACCGATGCCATCAGTCGACGTACCAACCGCTCGTAGGCACCAGACCGATTATCGGCCAGAAACCGGCTCACCTCTTCGGCGGTCGGTGGCAACCCGCGCAGATCAAGACTCAAGCGGCGAACCAGCGTCCGCCGGTCTGCCGGTGGTGAAGGCTCAATACCCTCAGCTTCAAGACGGGCGAGCACAAAATAGTCGATTGCGTTTTGTGGCCAGGCCTGGCTTGCTACTTTCGGAAGCTGGGAACGGACTGGCGCCTGGAAAGCCCAGTGAACGTTTTCCGAAGCCGTTGCAACCGAAGTGGCCAACAGGGCCACCGCGAACAAGGTTGATAATCGGACAGACGCAAGTGCCATGATGCGAACACGTATCTCGGACAATAAAAATCAGCAGGTCACCCCGCGCCAAAAGGGAGAGAGAGAAAGAACCAGGAAAACCTGCCACCAGGCTCCATTGTAACTGAGCGACGAAACGCCGTCGAGCAAGGAGGCCTGTTGCCCAAACTTCTGAAGGGACTGACCAAGGATGGTTCCCACGAAGGCGGTACAAGAAAGATACAGACCCTGGCAAACAGCTTTACCGCCTGTTCACCGCCAAAGCAATCCTCGGTCGGCCCTTCGGCCGCCCAATGGGACCACGCTTTTTTTGATCAGGGAAAAAAATACAAATGCTGCCCTGGTCGGTCCTGAAAAAATCCGCCCTCAATGGGGTAGCAACGGGAGCCACCGTCGTCGGCCAGCAGGCAACGCATAGTGGCAGATGACTTCGGTCCAACCAATGGGCATCCTCTTCGAACAGTCGTTATTCGTCCTGCTGGATTGCCTCTTTCTTTTGCCTATGCTGATTCCGGCATAGCCAGCGCCGCGCGCAACGCGTTGGCGTTCACCTGCAGTGCTTCGCTACCGTGGACAAACGGATCCTCATGCTCGATACAAACCGGACCGTCATAGCCATTCGATCGAACAGTACCCAAGAACCGTGCCCACCACTCGAGCGGGTGTCCCTCCCCTACTGCGCGGTAAGTCCAGGCACGGCCAGGGGCTTCTAGCGGAGATGGATCGAGTACACCGTTTAGAGATACAACCGCTGCATCAATCGTGGTGTCCTTGGCGTGAACAAACCCGATCCGATTCCCCAGATGTTTAGCGATGGCAATCGGGTCCATGCCCTGGTAAAAAAGATGCGATGGATCCAGGTTCACCGCAATTGCCTCCCCCGTAGCATCCAGCAGGCGTTCGAAGGTAGCAACGTTGTAGACCATCATGCCTGGTTGCAGTTCGATGCATATGCGAACCCCTCTATCCCGAGCCTTGGCTTCCAGTTGTGTCCAACAGGCGATCGTTTCCTCCCATTGACGCTCATAAAAACCATCCCAGAAGATGGGCCAGACCACCCAGGTCGGGGCTCCACCTCCGGTTCCTGGACAACCTGACGTGGTAGTCACACGGCGGACCCCAATTTGACTTGCCAGTTCGAGGGAGGATTCGATTGCCTTTCGATGGCGAGAGCGGATCTCGGGGTCGGGGTGTAGCGGGTTTCCCGTGCAATTGAGTTCGACAAGGTCTATTTCATGTTCGGCGAGCTCATTCAAGAGACGACCGGTAGCAGCAGCGTCGCTTAAGAGGCGGGTTGCATCCATGCCGCGCGTTAGTGTGACTCCCCCTACACCGATCGAAACGCCCTCAATGCCAGCCTCCCGGGCAGCAGCAAGGTAATCCAGCCAGGCCATTGCTTCCCGCTGCACACAGTGGAATGCAAAATCTGCAATTTTCACGCGATTTCCCCCCGCCAAAGGAGTGTCAGTTGCGGTGCGGACGCCCGGAAAGCCTCTCCCTGTTACAAACAGAACTGCAATCAGATGGCCCAACAAGCCAGCTGGTCAGGCAAGATAAAGAACTCACCGCCAACGTTCAAGACCGCCAAAAGTTTCGGCAGCCCGACAGCCAGCCACAGCTTGAAATGGCTACCGGTGAGCAGCCAAACGCCCCGCTGGCCAACCTCCCTAAAAAAGAACAGACCACGATGCCTCGAACGACTTTAACGGCGAAGCCAACTTGGGCGTTGGTTTCATGAAGCCACAAAAAATTTCTCCGCTCGCAGGGCGTCAAAATATTCGTCGCGCGGCAGCGGGCCGTAACCGGCCGGCGGCTGTCCGATGTACTCGCCAGCGGAATCGACTGCGGTAAAATGGTAGAGTGAATGCAACACCACCCCGGCCGCGCCGGCTGCTTGGGCGGTGCGGATTTGCGTGAGCACATCGGCCACCGAGTGACGGTTCCAATTGCGCAGGCTGAACGGCACCTTGACTCCCCCCACCCAGGTTGCCGTATCGGCCCAACTGTATAAGGGAAAGTTCTTGGGTAAGGTCTGCTGCATCGGACTGATGTCCGCCCCGGGAATTTTGGGCGTGTGAGGGCAAGTCTGCTCAGCACACAGCCCGTCGATCGTGCCATCGGCAACCCATTTCTCCCAGTCTTTGTAAAGCCGAATACTATCCATCACCCTTTGCAGGCGTTTTTCTTCAAGCACCATCAAGTTGTACCGGTCCGGCCGAATTCCCAGGACCAGTGGCTTTTTTTGTTCGTGCACCACGCTTCCCACCTGGGCCAGGAATTCAGAATAGAGTTCGCCTTTGACCCGATCCCACGCTTCAGCATCGTACTTCTCGTAGCGAATATCTGTGCCATAAGCCTTCTTGTAGGCCGCTACCACACTGTCGTTAAAACCAAATGGCTCGACCCCATCCATCCAGCCAGGCGCAGGCCAACACGTGTGCCACGAATGGGATCGGGAAGAGACATAAATACCATCCACATCGTAAGCCAACGACTCCTTGGCGAGTCCGATCAACCGCGCTCTTACTTCGGCATCGCCCCAGTCGGGCACGCCATGATAAAATCGGCTACCATCGCGAGTCGACCAATACTTACGAGGATTTTGGTACCAGGTGGGATCAATCATCGAGATCCATCCACGACGAACATTCTGGAACTCCTGCCAGTTCCACCAGGCCCAAATAGGAACCTTATATTTACGGGCCGCCCGCACAGCCTCGGCTAGTGGATCGCAGTCTTCCAGCACCTGCACAACGCGTTGCCACATCTGGAGCGCTTTGGGGTTGTCCGGGTCGATCACCGACCTGTCAATCGGACTCATCAACGTGCTCGGGTAGTAGGTGCGCCCAGAAAGATTGCACCTGAACAGAAAGGTGATTCCTGTTCCCGCCAGACGCGAAAACAACCAATCAAAATAGTCCGGGCCAATCGGCTCGGCATGATACCGTGGTGGGTCACTGAGATCCCACGTGTAAAAAATCTTCAGCGGTTTTTTCTGCTTGTTTTTCGATTCCGCCAATTTTTTAAGAGGACCCTGAACCTGGCCGTGGGCTCCGCCTGCCGACGCGGCCGCAGCGGCCAAAACTCCATTTTGAAGAAACTGGCGGCGCGAACAGTTCGGCGTAGTTTTCTGAGAGAAACTGGTCATAGCCATCAAGTCATTTTTCCTAACAGGTTTCGTGCCCAGCGGTGGCACATCGAACGGGGAACCTTATCTATGTTGCCCTTTTGCGCTGACGATGGGCACCCCGTTATTGTACCGTACGACAACAGACCTTGGGGAGGGTTATAGGATTGGCCAGAAACAGAAGGGCTTGGCTTGACAGTCGACCTGGCAAACAGCCTGCGAGTTACCTCACCGCCGGCGTCGCCCCTGCATCCGTTCCCGTCCTTTTTAGGTGGAGGCCTGCGACATCACTTTTGTCATCAAGTCCGCTGTGACCCTATTTGTTTCGATCACGATCCCCACTCTCCCAAACCACCGGCCACGGAAATCACGGACTGACGGAAGATACATTTTCGATCGAAAATGGTGGCGTATTTGCCAGCGGACACGTTACGGGTAAACTGGTGAGCAGTCCACTGCCGCACAGGTTCCCCCGCAGACACGGCTCCTTTTCCATAGACCTCTTTATAATGTACCTCTTCATGACGAGCTCCCGGCCACGATCATCTCGCTCGAAAGGTTTTACGTTAGTCGAACTCTTGGTCGTGATCGCGATTATCGGGATCTTGATTGGCTTGCTGTTGCCAGCGGTCAACGCCGCGCGGGAAGCGGCCCGCCGCGCACAATGCATGAACCATCTCAAGCAGATAGGCCTTGCGGTCAATACGTACCACGATGCAATCGGGAAATATCCACAGGGTCGCAATACGCGAAACCCGATGGGAGTCTCCTGGGCCTTTCGGCTGTTGCCCTATATCGAGCATCAGTCCATCCACGATGCCTATGACCCCAATTACCGAGTCGACGCCGATGAAAATGCGTTGGCCATGCGAACCCCGGTGGAGGTTTATTTTTGCCCCAGTCGACGCTCACCGGCCGCCGATCGCAACTTTGACAACAACAACAAGCCGCCCCTGGTAAGAGGTGCCGCAGCCGGAGGGGACTACGCGGCCAACGCAGGTGTCTACCTTTACTACCGGGAAACCGAGGACATTGCCCCTCAATCTGCAGGACCGATCTATACGTATTCGAAAATCCGCAATCGCCAGGTGACCGACGGTACCAGCAAGACGTTTGCGGTAGGCGAGCGTCACGTACCGCTACCTGACCCGTCTGTCGCTGAAGAAATGAGACATATAATGCAGGGAGACTGCGCCTTCCTGGCCGGCGACTCGCCCTGGGGTATTTTTGCCGACACGCGCCGAGGGCTGGCCAATAGCAGCAGCGACCATAGTCGCTCAAAATATGGCAGCGAACATCCTGCCGTGACCCTGTTTGTCTACCTGGATGGCCACGTCGCCTCGATCGACAACAATACCGACCTTGATGTTTTGAACTGGCTCTGCGCGATCGGCGATGGCAATGACCCCAATTCGGGAATCGGCCTGGAGGATGGAGACGATTCGTAACGTCAACACCGAGAGTTGGCAAGCAGACTCCCCCCAACCGAAGAATTTGACATTCCCCCTTACTTTCGCGCGCAAACAAGAATCTCCAAACGCCCCCTGCCGCAGGACCTGTCACGATGAAAACTCCATTCAGGCTCAAAACGATCGGCGGCATCAGCCTGGCAGTGGTCATCGTCGCAACCCTGTATTGGTGGCTGGGCCCCGATCTCGAGGTGCGACGAGCCTTGGCACTCAAAGACCAACTCGCCAACAGTGAGGACTTGTCCCGAGTTGCCAGGAACTCGCTCAAAACGCAATTGATGCGGACTGTCGATGAAATGGATCGCAGCAGTCTCCGAACGCTGCAAAACCAACTTCGTGACGAGATGCGGCAGCTTACCGAAACCAATATCGAGGCCTATCAATCGGCCGCGGCCGAAGAAAAAGTGGTCATCCTGGATGAGGCGATTGATCGCATGGTCCAGTCGCGGGATGTCTATTCGGCCCTCCGTTCCAGACGCGGGTGGCGGGGGCGAGGACGACCAGGTCGAGGTAACCGGCCCACGAGACAGGATCAAGCCGCCCGCGGCCAGGATCGTAGCAACAACCGCCAACGTCCCGAGTTGACCGAAGCTCAGCAGGCAGCCCGCCTGCAGCGGACAGAGTTCTACGCGGCCATGGGAAAGCGAGCTGAAGAGCGGGGGGTGGAACTGGGCCGGTGGAGGTGGGGCCGAGGCCGTTAAGACCTTCGGTCGTGGCGGCGACACAAAGTTTACAGCTGCCCCCAACGGTCCTGGCGCTATTTCAAAATTGGTGGTCCACCAATGGGTAATTTTGAGACTTTTTTCTTTCGACACTCCTGAATTAAACAGGGGAATCCGTTAAGGTATTCCTTGCCAGCTGCAATTTGCAAGGACCCTTTTCAACCCGTGAGGCCAACGATGACACAAAAGCGTCTGGAAGGACAAGTCGCCTGGATTAGTGGTGGCGCCTCAGGTATGGGGCAGGCTACGGCCGAGCTTTTTGCCGAAGAGGGTGCCCAGGTTGCGGTGGTGGACGTGCAAACCGAAAGAGGCCAGGAGGTCGTCGACGGCATTACCGAGCGGGGCGGCAAAGCCCTGTTTCTGCCGTGTGATTTAACCAACGAAGATCAGCTTCACGAATCGATTGACCAGACGGCTAAACGCTTCGGAGGGCTTCAGTCAATCGTCAACTGCGCTGGCGTGGTCCACGTGGCGCAGCTTCATGATTATGCGTCCGCCGAGTGGGACACGTTGATGGATGTGAACGTGAAGTCGATCTTTCTGTCGATCAAGTATGGCATTGGGCATTTACGCAAGAATCCGCGCAGCTACGTGGTCAACATTGGTTCGATTGGCAGCTTTGTCGGACAAGCCAGCACGCCTGCCTACATCACCTCGAAGCATGCCGTCCTTGGATTAAGCCGTTCGATTGCCCTCGATTATGCGGCCGACGGCCTGCGGTGTAACTGTATTTGCCCGGGCATTACCGATACCCCCATGTTGCGCTATCACCTGAGCAAGGCACCCGACCCGGAAGCTGCCCTGGCAGCGCGTCTCAAGCGGGTTCCGATGGGAGTGGCACTGGCACCTTTGGATATTGCCAAGGCTGCGATTTACTTC
>JAKVCB010000123.1 GCA_022448345.1 Pirellulales bacterium | reverse complement strand
CGATCCTCCTGTGCGGTTCCATCACATGCTTCGTAAAATAAACGATAACGGGGGCGTTGACCTGGTGTCGTTGGCAGAGGTAGGAGTCCTATTTCGGAGCACTTCACCTTGTCAAACGAACTGTTGCCTGGGGAAATAACAGGTTCCGGGTCTTTTGCCCAGGTAAAACCATCCTCGGAGGTTGCCGTGAGGATAAATGCACGGTTGGGCGCACTGTAACCGGCGTAATACATGCGGTAACCACCGTTGTGGATCCGAACAATTTCAGGTGCGAATGCGATTGCCTTGTCATAAGTGCCTCCCAGGGGAACTCGTATTCCTGCTTCGACCTCAAACGACAGGCCACCATCGGTTGAGAGAGCACTGATCACGCCACGATTCGACTCGGTAACAAACATTCTGGAGTGACCCGCTTCCAAAAACACAATGCGACAGGAACTGTAGTGACAACCGGGGTTTTTCAGGCGAACCCCCGGTTCAACCGTCCAGCTTAACCCGTCATCAGAGATGGCACTTCGGATTGAATTATCGATCGACTGTGGCCCGGGGCAGCATTCGTAGTACATCCTCAGTCGACCCGGTTGCCCGGCAACGGGAACAATCTCAGGCGAGACTACCCGAAAGTCACCGGCCCCCCCTTGTTGGGGCGACAACCGGACTCCAGGTTCAGCAACCCAGGTGATTCCGTCAGCAGATGCGGCACTGAGGATCCGCGTGGAACAGTGGTCGTAGTCCGTGGCACCGGCCGGGAAACCTGGCCGCGGCAGCATCTGGGAGTAGTACATCCGGAATTGCCCATTGGGCAGGACAACAACGCGGGGCGTGACTGCACCGCAGATACCCGTGCGCACATCTTCAGTTGCCCATGTTGCTTCCGGTGCCGGACGGGTTTCATGATCAGGAGGTGCATCGATGATCACCGTCACGTCATCGGCCCACGATTTCCCTGGATCGGTGGGCACGGTGTGAATGTCTGGAGATGCAGTGAGGGAACGAGTGAGATCGATCATGAAACAACCAGTGCAATCGCTCTGCTGCATAGGTGTGGAGCGAGAAGGTGAAAATCAAGGACTGACCAATTTATCGTAGTCTGTAGTCGAGTTTCGTTGTAGCTCACAAGGTGAGCGGTCTTTAAGACTACAGGTCTGGTAGGGGGGCAGCCTCAGCACACCTTCCTGCTTGAAACGACAAATGCCAGGATTTAAACTGAACTGTGACCACCACAACATTGTGATCACCACAACATTGTGATCACCGCAACATTGTGATCACCGCAACATCGCCGGAGACTCATGTTCATGCCACGAATCGCATTGACGCTTTGGAGCATCGTCGAAGGAAACATCGTCGAGGGAGCCTCTCCTCTTTTAGCTGCCGCGCGCCAAGTTGCGGTGCTGCTTATGGTTGGTATGGTGCTTACAGCAGGTGGCCTGGGCACTCCTGTGCTGGCCGACCCGCTCTATCCGGATTTGTCACTCTTGATGCAGTCGGATGCGGCATACGACGCGGGTGCAGCTGGCAAGATGGTCACGGCAAATCCTGACGACCTGTTGTTTCGTGTGATGGGCCCCCAAACTCCGAACTCCATGCGCAAAGCCGACATCGTTAATTTTGTCGGAAGTCTCGGTGGGTGGTCGGGGAACTTGTGGTTCAACGTCGATGCCACCAAGAAAGCTTTCGAGAAGGGGTACTGGGGCAATGCCTATTCGAGCGCAAACTCGTACAAGGCCTATGTCGATTACTTTGCCGAGGTGAACCAGGCGCTCACAGCCGCTGGCCACCGCGCGTTTAATGGCATCGGCCTGGAAACCGAAGGGTCCTACCTCCAGAAGACTAGCGCTTTTCTTGGGCACTCCGGGTCGGTCGGAAATTATCTCGATTCGAAAGGGCTCACCACGGCAAAGATTGCCGTCACCAATTCGTATAAGGGGGCAATGGCCGACCTTGATGTCGATCTGCAGACGATCCAGGCGTACAACTTTGACGATGGTGACCCGACAGGATTTGCCACCCCGTCACCCGCGAGTGCCCAAAGTCTTGCATCCTCGATTGCCGGGACGCTCGCTGCCAATTATCCGGAAGACCCGGGTATCCTTAGGGATGTCGTCATTATGTTTTCCTATGAGAAGATTGACGAGACAAAGTTTTTTGGCACGGACAGTGCTGGCAGCGCGGTTTGGGACACCCCCCTTTTTCAACAGTTTCTCACCGACTTCAAGGCGCAACCCCACATGGGCCACACGACACTCGGTGTGTACGACGTTGGCACTGCTTTTGTGAAGTGGGAGACTAACCTCGTCCCGGAGATTCCCGAGCCTTCGACCACGCTGCTGCTACTGCCTGGCCTGTTGGTCCTGTTCTTGGGGCGTTGCCGCGAGTGAACAGCTTCTGCACTTTGGCACACCGTGGCCACCGGTGAATTTTCCAAAACTTTGCGAGCCGGTCTCGGTCCACGTGGGCAGTAGTGACAGGGGCAGTAGTGACAGGGGCAGTAGTGACAGGCGGGCTCAACCCCGGCGACGTGCTGTAGCAAGAGAAGAGAGGGCTTGGATTTCATCCCTTTTATGCGGGGATGGTTTGGTGCCATTTACCTTGCTGGCGAGGCTGCTTGCGCTAGTTTGGCCTTTTGCACGTGGGGCTGCCGCAGAAGAATTCATGTTTTGCCTCCCTGAGTGGGATCAAGGGCGTATAATCTGGTTTTGCTGTACGGGACCCTGTCGGCGACCGGTTTGGCCCGGATCTTATAATTCCACAAGAAAGAGGATCTCAATGCTCAAGCAATTCGGAACCATGGCACTGTTGGCCTGCGCGGTGACATTCGCAGTTTCGGTCCAGGCCGATCAACTGCTCTACGTAGCGGCCATGCGGGACCATGCGATCCTCGCTTATGGGGTCAATCCGAAAACAGGAGTACTGACACTCAAGTGCAAAACGGTACTTTCGGGCCAGCCAGGTGTGATGACAACGTCGCCAGATGGTTCCCTCATTTACGCGGGAGTCGATGAAGATGGCCAGTCGTCCATGGTTACCTTGAAACGATCGGGCGATGGTTGTTTGAAAGTGCTCGGAAAAGCAAAATTTAACGGGTCTGCGTGTTATCTTTCCACCGACAACAACGGAAAATTTTTGCTGTTGGCCGATTATGGCGCCGGTGAGGTTACCGTCATGCGCATTGTCGACGGCCTCTGTACCGATGAGGTGGTCGATCACAAGAAAACTGAGCGAACCGCACATTGTATTGCACTTGATCCTACGGGCACGTTTGCGTTTGTTCCCCACGTCACGCCCAACAAGGTGTACCAGTTTCATTTTGACAACAAGCAGGGAACCTTGACTCCCAACGACCCGCCCTTTGTGGATGGCCCGGAAAAAGGCCACAAATACAATGATCCGCGCCACTACGTGCATCATCCCAAGCTGGACATGGCTTACACTTCGAGCGAATTCGGTGGGGGAATTACAGCGTGGAAATTCGACCCCCAAACCGGCACGCTAGAGCGAGGAACAACGTTGTCCAGTCTGTCTCCAGATGCGAGCGGCGAAATGTATGCCGCAGATATCCAGATGACCCCGAATGGCCGATTTGCCTACGTCTCCAACCGTGACCAGACAAACAGTCGTACGGGCGAACAGAAGCAGGATACGCTGACGGGCTTTGCGCTGGATCCGAAAACGGGCGAACCGTCTCTTGTCGGATATTTTCCGACCCCGAATCAACCGCGGTCCTTCTGCATTGATCGTTCCGGCAGGTTTCTCTATTCAGCAGGGACCGATACCTCCACCCTTTTTGCTTATCGCATCGACCCCAAACGTGGCAGTCTGAAAAAATTTGCCACTTACGAAACGGGTACCTTACCGGCGTGGGTTCTGTGCCTGGAGTCTCCAAATTAACTTTCCCGCAGACCTCCAGGGTATGAAAAAGGGCAGGGACGCTTTTATTTCTGCTTGTGCCAGCATGCGGAGGTTTGAGGCAACCGGGGGGCGACAATAAACGACACAGGTACCGTGTTGGGCCGGCTAAAGGTTGGGTGCATGCAAAACCACCCTCGGTTGCGAGCACGGCGGCGCCCGCCAATCTGTTTGGTGTGAAGATCAAGATAGCAGGCTGGCAAGATTGGCATTGAACTCATGCTCGATGCCAAGTTATATATTCCCGCGCTATGACTGCATAACCGGTTGAAGATCGATTCTCGGTGGTGTTGCAGGCAGGCCACCTTATCCTTTGGCGATGGAATTTTCCGGATCCTTTGGCGATGGAATTTGCCGGTCAGGGTTACTGCCCGCGATTCTCCAGAGTGACAATCGCTTACTTGGCGTACGGTGTTTGTATTGCGTACACCCACCGCTGGAGGTGCTCAACGGTAAGGATCCCGGGCCGCACCTGCAAAAAGTTGTTTGTCGTGGGAGTCCAACGTTTCTCCAACGGTCAAGGATCAGACGATTTCTAACAGGAGAGGATGCCATGAAGGGCTTGTTAATGTTGACCGAAGCTCGCTCTGGTTCAAATTGGCTGGGTAATTCGGCTAGCCACACGGGGGTTCTAGGAAAGTCTGGCGAATGGATTTCTCCAGTCTACTACAATGTGAATCCCAAGCACGTTACGGCCGAGGAGTATATTCAAAAAATCTTCGAACGTGCCAGTACCGACAACGGTGTGTTCTATATAAAAATATTTCCCCGGCACCTTCACTGGTTTCAGGGGCAGTTTGGTTTTGATCTTATCAACCACCTGGCGGTCGATCACGACTTGCTTTTATTTACCCTGACACGACGGGATCGGTTGCGGCAAGCCATTTCTTTTTCCAAGGGGCTGCAGTCCAAGATGTGGTCGTCCAAAATGGCCGCGCAGAAAAAAAATAAGGTGAATCCGAAATACGATTTTGCCCAGATTTGCCGCACCTATTTTATGATTGAAAGGTCCTACAATTACTGGGACACCTACTTGTCTGTGCAAGAACTGGAGTACACGGCTTTTGTCTACGAAGAACTGTTAGCCGACCCAACTCCCTTTTTGCAAGCGTTGGCTGCACATGTTGGCATCAAAGACATTCCTCCGTTCGAGTCAGATTGTAAAATTCAGCGCAACGCTGAAACGGAAGAATGGGTTGCGAGGTTCAAGAAAGACATTCAAAGTCAAAACTTCCTTGGCTACACAGCCACGTCCACTCGATCGTATTCCAGGACGCTGGGGAATCTGGGGAAATTCCTCAGCGGTCAGCACATGAAAAGCATTCCGTTTGACTATTGGCCTCCGGTTGCAGGCTGATGATCCAACAAGCCAGGCAGGCAGCAGGTGGGTCTGGATCCTGTCTGGGTAGCTACAAATACCGTAAATGCCCTCCCGCTTTGCCCACGGCATCGATACACTTTTTCGTCAGGCACACCGAGAGAAGACTCTACTATCAAGGGCATCCTACTATTGACTGAGGCTCGCTCTGGCTCGGAATGGCTGGGTAGTGCAGCCGACGGTACAGGCGTCCTTGGCAACTCCGGTGAATGGCTTGATCCAACCATTCTGGAGGTAAGTCCCAAGCGGACCAGCGGCGACGGTCAAGGTTGAATGCAATTTTTCCCAGATCTGCCGCATCTATTTTATGTTTCAACGGTCCTCTAATTACTGGGAATCGTACCTGGCGGTGCAAGACCTGAAGCACGAGGCTTTTATCTATGAGGAACTGATAGCCGATCCCAACCCGTTTCTGCAGGCGTTGGCCGTACATGCCGGTGTTGGTGACATTCCCCTGTTTAGGTCAAAAACAAAAATTCAGCGCAATGTTGAAACCGAACAGTGGGTTGCGAGGTTCACCGAAGACATTCGAAGTCACGAATTTGTCGAACACACCACGCCTGCCCGTCCGCATGCCCGGACCTTATTGAATTTAGAAAAGTTTCTCAGGGGTCGGCAGATGACGTCGTTTCCCTTCGATTATTGAGCCCAGCCCGGGTATCGGGCAAGTCCATCAACTCGGCCCAACCCATAATCCAGGGAGCCGTTCTTGTATTGGACCGATCACCCATAGAAAAATATTCAGCCGAGGTCGCTTGGCGAATCAATGTCTTGAATAATGGTTGGATCGGTGACCTCGAGATACCTGGTCCGACCAGCGTTTTTTCGAAACCACTGGTTGAGGCCGCCTGATAGATCGGCCTGGGATAATTCTTCAAACAAACCGCTGGGAATGGCGGTGGGATGGCCTCCTTTGTCGTGATAACGGGGGATGATGACATGCTCCGGGTCAGCTGCAGAAGTTTCAATCAGTGAGGCGAGAGTCTGGTGGTCGACAAAGGGATGGTCTGCCGGATAGAGAAGTACGCGGTCGGCATTGTTTCGCTCGATCACGGCAGCCAGGCCAAGTTGAAACGAATGACTCATTTCTGCGTCCGGGTCACTCAGGACGGAGATATATTGCCGGGTTCCCAGTGCTTTTTGGATCAGGTCCACATCGTGCCCCAGCACGAGGACCATTTCACGGCATCTTTTGGACAGTAAATCAAAAGCCGTTGCGAGCAGGGTGCTCTTTCCGTGGGGATAAGGCCAGGGCAGGAGTTGCTTGGTTTGTCCCATTCTCCGAGAACGTCCAGCTGCCAATAATAATCCAGTTAAAGTCACGAGGGTTCACAAAGTCCTTTTAAAAGGAGGTTCGAATATTCCATCGCGCGAACCTGACCGAGAATAGATCGATGAAGGATTGGCATTCACGTCACCGCATTGTCATCAAGTGAAACGGGTGTGACAATCACCTCGTTTCACAAAAAAGGAATAAAAGGTTCTGGCAGGTCGGCACATTCCGCCAGGGGACTTTTTTGGATGTAACAGGAGTGGCTCCTGCAGTAGAATAGAAGTTGCCCACGATGGGGCGTGTTTTGTTTTTCTGCACAAGTTGTGAAGGCGCCTCGCACCATGAGGATGAAAACGAGCCAGTCCACCAAGAGCTTGAGTCTTTGCGCAATTGGAATACTGTTTCTTGGCTTGGAGTTTGGGATCGCAGAGAGCCAGGTTGACTTCGACACAGAGATTGCTCCACTTTTGGCGTCACGGTGCTTGGGGTGTCACGCGGGAGCAGAACCCAAAGCGGGACTCGACCTTTCCGAGCACCAGGCAGCACTCCATGGCGGTGACAGTGGGCGCGTACTGGTTCCTGGTGATCCTGGACAAAGTCGTTTGTGGGAGATGGTTTCCACCGACCAAATGCCCCCGGAGCATCCCCTTTCGGTGGCAGAAAAAAAAATGCTTCGCCAGTGGATCACAGTGGGTCTCCCGTGGGGCGCCACCTCCGTTGATCCTTGGCGTACCACTTCAGAGTCCCGCGCCGGATATGACTGGTGGGCACTGCAGCCGCTGGGGGTGCAAAGTCCCCCCCACAATCCCGCTGGAAGCTGGCGGCGGAACGCCATCGACGATTTCATCCTGGCAGAATTGCAGAGCACCGGGCTGGGGCCGTCGTCCCAGGCCGAGCCGCGTTCGTTGATTCGAAGGCTTTACTTCGATTTGATCGGATTGCCCCCAACTCCTGACCAGGTGGCCAGGTTTGAAAAAGATCCTTCCGACGAAGCCTACCTGCAAATGGTCAACAAGCTGCTCGATTCACCCCGGTACGGCGAACGATGGGGGCGACATTGGCTGGATGTTGTCCGTTATGGTGAGAGCAACGGTTTTGAACGCAATGCTCCGCGGCGAAATTTTTGGTACTACCGCGATTGGGTCATCCAGGCATTGAACGAGGACATGCCGTACGATGAATTTGTCCGCATGCAGTTGGTGGGTGACTTGGAAAACCCGGGGCCACAGGGCATTGCAGCTGCCGGGTTCCTGGTGGCGGGCATTCATAACACGATCGTGGGGGAAAGCGTGCGCATGAAAAAGCTCGCCCGACAGGATGAGTTGGAAGAACTGGTCGGTGCGATTTGCCAGACATTCCTGGGTTTAACCGCCAACTGCGCGCGCTGTCATGATCATAAGTTCGATCCCATTCAGCAGGTTGAATATTATCGTCTGGCAGCGGCGGTTGCCGGAGTGAATCATGGTGAGCGAACAGAGCGAATTGCTGACGAGCAAAGCGGCCAACCTGGTGCCGATACTGAGGCTACAGAACAGGTGATGTACGCGGTTACTCCGACCGATATCCCCGAGGCGACAAAGTTTCTGGTGCGTGGCGATATCGATCGCGAAGGTGAAGTGGTTGTCCCCGGCGGTGTTGCGGCGGTTGTGGGTGTCGATGCCAATTTTGACCTCGAGGCAAACGCTCCCGATTCCCAGCGACGACGACAGCTTGCTGCGTGGATTACCGGCGAAAACAACGGCTTGTTTGCCCGTGTTATTGTTAATCGCGTATGGCATTACCATTTCGGTAACGGGTTGGTCGATACGCCCAGCGATTTTGGATTCAACGGTGGACGTCCAAGTCATCCGGAGTTGCTCGAGTGGCTGGCTATTCAACTGAGAGCAAGCGACTTGAGGTTAAAGCCGCTTCATCGACTCATGGTGACGTCGAGTACGTATCGGCAAGCCGCTTCTCCCAATGGTGTTGCCCAGGCTATCGATGCCAACAACCGCTTGTTGTGGCGGATGAGTCCGCGGCGGCTCGAGGCAGAAGTGGTGCGCGATTCGATGCTGGCCGTGGCTGGCAAGTTGAATCTGGAGATGGGAGGGCCGGGTTTTGAAGATGTGACCGCGACACAAAACAACGGAACCACCTATTACGAACCGGTTGACGTCGATGGCGACGCGTGGTTCCGCCGCACGGTCTATCGGTTCAGCCCCCGCGGTGGGCGCAGCGCGCTGCTGGACACGTTCGACTGCCCCGATCCATCTGCGGCGATCCCACGCAGGGCAGTAACGACCACACCACTGCAGGCGCTGAGCCTGCTGAACAACGTGTTTGTATTACAGATGAGCCATTACTTTGCCGAGCGCGTCACCGGCGGGGGCGAGGGCGACACGGATTTGCAGGTTCGTCAGGCATGGCAGCTGGCGATTGGCCGCGAACCGAATGACTATGAACGACAACTGTCCGTTGAACTTGTGGAGACCCACGGCCTGGCCGTGTTGTGTCGCGGGCTGTTCAATGCCAATGAGTTTGTCATCGTTGATTAAAAGCAGGGCCAGGCAAAATGATCCCATCACAACCTGTGAATCGTCGCGACCTGTTTCACAGCGCCTTTAGCGGGCTTGGTGCAACGGCCCTGCTGGCGCTACTGGGGCGCGACGCTCGACTTGGGGCCGAGCCATTACCGGGGACCACAAATCTTCACCCGCCTAAGGCGAAACGCGCAATCCAGATCTCGCTAGTTGGAGGTTTGAGTCATCTCGACTCGTTTGACTACAAGCCGGCCCTGGAAGAAAACCATGGCAAGACACTTCAATACGACAAGAAACCAGACATCTTCTTTGGCAAGATCGGTCTTTTGCGCAAGCCCGATTTCCAGTTCAAGCCACGCGGGCAAAGTGGTCTGATGATTTCGGACTTGTTTCCGCACATCGGCCAAATGGCCGATGAACTCACGATTCTCAAATCGATGGAATCGAATTCTGCGAATCATACGCCAGCGCTATTTCTTGAGAATTCCGGTTTTGAAGCCAATGGCTTCCCCTCGCTGGGGAGTTGGCTTTCCTATGGCCTGGGGGCGGAGACAGAAGCCTTGCCGGTCTACGTTGTTCTTTCGGACCAGCGCGGCGGGCCGAACGGTGGTGCCACGAACTGGTCCAACGCATTTCTGCCAGGCCATTCACAGGGAGTAGAACTGCGAGGGGGCAATCAGCCGGTGCGTGATTTGTTTCCCGCCCGGGAACTTGCTGCCGGTGCCGACCGGGCGACCTGGGAGTTTGTCAACGCGATCAATCAAGACCACGCAGCAAGCATTGGTGAAGACCGGGTCCTTGCGGCTCGAATTCGAAGTTATCAGCTGGCTGCTCAAATGCAGTTGTCGGTTCCGGAAGTCAGTGATCTGTCGGCCGAAACTCAAGTCACACAAGACATGTATGGAGTCGATGACGAGAACACGGCCGACATGGGGCGTCGTTGTTTGCTTGCGCGGCGACTGGTTGAGCGCGGGGTACGTTTTGTGCAGCTTTATTCGGGCGGGCCGATCGCCGGTTCGCCGCGCCTCAGTTGGGACGCGCACGAAAACGTCAAGCGGAATCACACGCGGGAAGCCAGGCGTATCGACAAACCGGTGGCTGCCCTTCTGAAGGACCTTAAGCAACGCGGTTTGTTGGAAGATACGCTTGTGTTGTTTACCACGGAATTTGGCCGCACCCCATTTGCGGAGTCCGACGCCGGTGTGATCGGCGAAGGCCGTGATCACAATCGCTATGGATTCTCGATTTGGATGGCCGGCGCCGGCCTCAAGCCGGGCATGGCGTTTGGGTCGACCGACGAGTTGGGCTGGAAAACGGTCGAGCACCCTGTGGCGTGGCACGATTTCCACGCCACCGTACTCCATCTGTTTGGCATCAATCACGAGCGGCTCACTTTCTATCACAACGGGATTGAGCGCCGCCTGACCAATGTCCATGGCGAGGTGGTCAGGGGGATTCTGGCCTGAATACGGGCGGTGGGGTCTGCGGCCAGCAGGCCAGGCTCCATGGTTTCGGCCGGCTGCGGATGGCAAAAGAGTTGGCCTTCGGGCAGGATTGCGGTAGTGGTGCCTCGGAAAATTCGGCATACTTATAGCCATGGATACAGTAGCATTTTTAAAAGCGTTCATGGGGCTCTTCGCAATGATGAACCCCATCGGCAATACGGGGATCTTCATCAGTACCGTGGGCGACCTGCCCACCCGCTTTAAAGTCAAGGCGGCCCTAAAAACTTCTCTGGCGGTCCTGGTAATTCTGGAGATTTCTATCTTTGGAGGTACCGAGGTCCTCAAAGTCTTTGGTATTTCTCTCTCGGCTTTCCAGGCCGCAGGCGGGCTGATTGTGTTGTTGATCGGGCTGCACATGATCATGGGCAAGGAAAACACGGCCCACCAGACCGAGGGCGCCAAAGCATCGCTTGCCGATTTAAAGAACACCGAAGAGGAAGTCAATCAGAAACTGATCGTTCCGCTGGCGATGCCAATTCTTGGTGGGCCCGGTTCGATTACCACGGTCGTTACGGTAGCTGCCCGCTATAACACCGACGGCGGCCAGATAGGAACGGCCGCTGGCACCGCGGCGCTGATTGGGATCCTGTTTGTTTGTTTTGCCCTCTCTGGGTTTCTGGGACGGTTTCTTAACGCCCATGCCCAGCAAATCATCCTGCGTTTTATGGGGATGATTCTCGTGGCGATTGGTATGGATATGATGTTCAGTGGCCTGGAAACTTCGGTGTTTGATTTTCTAGAACACAAGATGCCATCGATGCACTAAAAAACAGGTGCTTGGGTGTCGAGCTTTCTTTTTCGTCAGGAGCACGGCCGACGGCAATGGGGATGGCTATATTGGTCCGGAAGACTACCTGGTTTGAAAAAATCATTTTGGCAGTCTTGCTGCAACCACGGCGACTCCTGGCGTACCGGTTCCTGAACCGGCGGCTGGGCTGCTGGTTTTGATAGCCCTATTATTATCCAGCATTCGATTGGGCTTACGGAGGCACAGCCTTTAAACGGAGGTTTGGTTGATTTTCCCCGTGCCGACACCTCTGCCGAATGGCTTTGGACCAACCATGGTGCGACTTGCCTGCTGCGGGATTGTTTTTGACAGCTGGCACACCGACGTCTGTTTTGTGAGTGGGGGCCATTTTGGTTTCAGCCGTTTTGCGACGGTCGGTTTTATGAAGGGTGTGCGTTCAGTGAAAAGAGGATCACGCTCCGGTCGATTCACCAAATAGCTTGAATA
>JAKVCB010000122.1 GCA_022448345.1 Pirellulales bacterium | reverse complement strand
TTCACCGCTTCTTCTGCCCAACCTAAAGCAGGGCAATTGATCAAGATTATCCCAATCACCACCAGCGGCCCACCGACCTCCGAAGATATTGACACACCTCGAGCCGTCCGATTCCAGCCACCAAATTCAAGTGACGCAAAACCAAACACCAACCCAATCACAATTCCTCCGGCAAGAGCTGTGGAATTTAAGCGGTACGAATCAGGCAAGAGAAAATAGAAAGCAATACAACACCCGATGGTTGCAATCAGTAGTGGAACGTGCTTTCTCTGGGTCGAAAAACCTCCGACAATTCCACAAAGGAGGACAACCATTGCAACCGCATACTTTTGATCAGACTGTACCAAGGCAACAACTGGAGGTCCCTCTGGTCCAAAAGATAGGTGCGAGACATGACAGTCCAAAGGTGGTCCAAGGCTCTTTCGCCTCCCGGAAACATTAAACCCACCCTTGGTCACTTGGCCAAAGAGGGAATAGGTTTTGGCACTCTGAAAAACGTCTTGACTGGCTCCAGCATTGGCCGTGGGACGTGGGTTACCATGTGCCCGGAAGGCATCTCTTGCAGAAAATATCGACGGCGGCTGCTGCCGGTGCAGAGGGGCAAAAACAACCTCTCGATTAAGGCTTGTGAGCAAGTCGCCAGAAATGGAGGTTTGTGATTGCGAAACAAACCCTTTAGACAAATTGTCGCCCAACAGTGTAAAGTTCGAAGGGAACCAAATCGTCCAATGCCCAGCAAGTAACGAAAAGTCACCCGTCGGCAACGGGGGCTGCAGACTGGCATGGCCACCCAAATAAACAACGGGTACAGCATAGCGCAGCATAACTTGGCGAGACAAAGGGGGAACGAGGACCTGGCTGCTCCCATCCAGCTCACGCTTTGATGGCTTATCTATGGCAACCGCCATATCATCGATCGAAGCGGAATTTAGCTTGGCCCCCTTGGGTAATTGCAATACAAATTGTTTTTGTCTCGTTTTCCCAATCTCAAGTCGCACGAGGTGTACGGCCAGATCACCACCACCGTAAATTGTGGTAACATCAACCCATCGGAACAACGATTGACTGAAAATTGGCGGCGTTTTCTCTGGAACAATTGATAAAAAGGGCCTGTCTTTTGGCCTGGCAACCGTGGCCGGATCGTAACGAAAAGCCGTCACAGAAGGCGGCTCATCTGAATTCAAGTGGCGCGGAGGTGTCGCTGCCTGAAGCCCTTCATGCTCAAGAGTAACTTGCTGGCCACTGTGCGTCTGCAAAACAGCTTTGCCAATTTGTCGGGATACCCCCAGAACTCCCGCGAGCGGGATTTGGAAATTAGCCCGGGATGGAATGGTGAGAGTTGCCTCACACCGGAACGGGTCCCTTGTATTGGAAAGGTTATACAACTCCCAAACCTGGCTACCCAGGTTGCCCACAGGAAAGTCCGGCATGTTGACCGACACCGGCTTTGCCACAAGTTGATGACCGGTTTCGGAATCTCGCCACCGCAGTTTCGCTGGCAATGGTGCACTAAAGACCAACCGTAACGGATTAGAAGATCCACCGTGTGGCTGATAACCAAACCGATAGTGCACCGCAGTGGAATGCTGATCGAGGTCAATGGATACCTCTACTTCAGCCGTTGACTGCGTTTGCATGGGGCTGATCGAGACCACTCCATCTAGAGAACTGGTTAACAAGTCAATGGTAGGCCCGTTATGGGGATCGGATCCTTCCATTGCGGTCGCTCTGGCCAACTCTGCTGGCTTCACCCGGGATATGCTGCCTTGAATCCGTACACCCTTGTCCGAATCGGTACTCACGCGCATCCATTCCTGTTCAAGAATTGAGTTACGGGGTACCAACATTTGCAACTGGCGCAGTTGGACTCGTTGGGGCACATCACCGCGTGACCGTTGCCCTCGGACAATCAACTGCAACGGCCGAGAAGGTGAAAGCCCTGCCATGAGGCGGATGTTCAGAACCTGCTGTTCTCCGCGGCGTTCAATATGCCAGTCGCGAATTGACTCGAGAGGTTTGCTGGTTACACTCTTAATCGACCAGGAAGAAGGTACGTCGGCTTCGATTGAATGTTGGTCTGAACCGTTCCGGAGAAACTCCGCGATTACCTCCGCCGAAATTTCGCGTTCTTGCAATTCCACGAGGGTCAACATTTTCGCACTGCTGCACTCTGGTCGCGGTCGCACGTGAACTTGCATGGTGGCTGTCGGCAATAGTTGGGCAAAGGTTGCCTTGGCGCGTCCTGTAGCACCTTCTGCGAACACCACTCCCGTCTGAATGGCACCCTCCTTATCACTTGGCCCCATCTCGACTAACTCAAGTCCATCCTCGACCGTGATGTCAAACTTCCCGTTCGACCAAAACAACCCAACCGGCCTGAGTATTGGAAGGGTTGAGTCCTGACCCAAGGTTATTGGAGCCCACGCCTCCAACAGCAGGGTCCGTTCACCCTGACTTCCATCCTGGACCAGGCTAATCACAACTTCCGACCTCTGTGAGGAATTCCCCGCTCGCAGTTGCCACTTCAATTCGGCATCTCCCTCACGGACACTCGTCAACTGAAGTTGGCGATCAAGCAAGATGACAAGTTCGTCAGGTAGCTTGTCACCTGAATCGAATATCAAGGCAGCCGAAACATTGATACCTCGCATACCCAAGCGGTACTGAAGATGATGACGGTAGGTCACACTGGTACTGATGACAGGACGGTCCCTGTTCACATCTTCGATGTCGAGTAGGACTGGACCGGCCCCAGGAATGGCAATGGTCCAGCGGGTACGAGTCTCTTTCTCTACCACCTCACGAACTGCTTGCACGTCGGAGGAATCGGAAAAAACCTGTGGCGAATTCGCACCAGACTCAGAAACAATTTCGACCCTGTCGACAACTGCTCCTCCAGGGACCAGTGGACGTCGGTTGGAAGGCATATCAAGCACCAGAGTTCGCGCAGGCGAATCGGGTAACCGCAAAGTCATCGGACCAGTACGGGGCAACCTGGCCGGTACGGGGCGCCAACCAAAAGCCAATTGGCCAGAACCAGGCACGGTGAACCCGAAACGATCGCTTGCCATTCCCACTGCTCCCCACGTGCCAATATCAACAGACCAAGAGGAGTCGTTCAGCCAGCGTGGTTGGTCAATTGCAATCGCACGCGTATCGAGGGTGAGCAATGCTGGAGTGTCTGCACCTGTATCGATGTCCAATATGGCCTGGCCATTTATCAACTCCCCATTATCCCACCGAACCCGATATTCGGCCTGCGTGATACTCGCGTCATGGCTGGAATTCTCAACAACCGCATTTGCGTCACGTATCAAGGCTGCCAGTTCGGAAACTTCAATCGGAAGATAGGTTTCGCCGTCCCGAGGCCAGACACGTGCATCCTGGGCAGGTACGTGGACATGCCTAAACAGCAGTGGCACCTCCTTCGAATTAATACCGGTCGGAAGCCACGCGCCGAGAATGAAAATTACCATGATCGCATTGAAGCAACCACATGCACTGTCACATCTGTTTCCACTCTGTTGAATCATGAATGCGAGTCGGAGACCTGCCCCGATACCGAGGAACCTCCTGTCGACGTCCCAACCATCATTGGTGGCGTCGACAAGGTATCTGAAGTTGTAGACGGCCTCATTATGGCAGCCGTACTGACGTTTCCTCCAATGTACCGTTGGCGGGGTGTACCGAGGGCCCAGCGCAACATTGCTGCCAAGGCAAGTCCTGCGATTCCCAGCAAAGTTATCTGTGCAATTTGCAAAGCCACACTGGGGAAGGAAAACGCCAGAACGCCAATCGCAACGGCCACGACTACCAGAATCCGGGTGTTCCGAATCTTCGGCACGTAGATAAAGGGTAATCCAACAAGCAAGACCAGAAGGGATCCAAATAATACCAAAGTCGAACGTTTGACTACGGGTAAATCCAGACTTGCCACCGACTCTAATCCGTAAAACAGATACTGTTTTTCCAGGCTAGTTGGTGTCAACTTCGACACACTGCCAATCCAATTCTCAATCTCGGCTTGCGCCTGGACTGGGGGTGGGAACCAAAGACTTCCCCACCACACGTGACGACGTGCTGGCATCAAATTTTCCGGATTGGTCATAAGGCAGGTATTACCAGGCAAGACAAAATGCCAAACCACCTGATTGGTGGCCTGACCACCAACCAATACAGGTGGTGCAATGCGGAAACGTTCAACAATCCCGATTGGGGCCGGCTTGCGGCAAGTAATCTCCAGGGTATGAAGCGAATCGCCGGCGTTTGCAGGAATAGGGACTGAAATGGGACCCGACGACGCTGGACTCAACTGAATCGGCTGGCCATCCAGCAGCACGTCCGCATTGGTTGAGGCAACTCCCGCAGGAAATTCCAGGAGAATATTTGGCTCACGCGTGCGGAATTGATAAACCGTACGGTCTTGCCGCAAATCGCCGGCAAACCAGGTTTGAAACCACGATTTTTCGACGATGGTAGAAAGCCGGGCAAACTGTTCGGCCTGCTTCGACACAAGGACAACCTTGGACACTGATTCGCCCGTTACGGCATGCAACTCGTTCCACGTGCCGTTTCGCTGTTGCGACTCGGCACGCCAAGGCGCGGAATCTTCCGGTTTTCCAAGCAGTAGCTTGAGTGAGGAGGGCGTATTGACTAGCAACCGATGATTTGTCAATTCTCCGTCAATTGATTTTATCAGTGGGACAACTCGCCGCACGGCACTGTTGTCGGCAACCGTCAAACCATCAACACAAAAACTGCTACGGACTTCAAATTGGCCTAACTGTGGCTGCGGAAGAAGGAGCTGAATCTTTCGGTTTTCTTGATTTAACTGTGCATCATTCTCTTCGACTAGATCGATGAACTCGAGCGGGACTGACTCTGTCGATGTTGCCTGGTTTGATTTTTGCAGCAATTCAAATTGTGGCTCAATAGGATCTCCGTTCCTATCGGTTGGAAGCTCCAGGATTAAACGTTGCATTGGCTGGTATCGTGAGCGGTAGTGAAAGAGTTGCTCAACACTGCACGATCCAATTTCGGCCTCGATCGCAGTATGAACACCAAGTTGGAGCTCTCTCGCCCGAATCGTGCGATCAGCCACAAACGTAGCCTCAGGCAGGAATACACGAAAAACACGTTGTTCGTTTCCTGGTATTTTTTCTGGCATTGGCTGTGACACTGGAATAAATTCCGGAGCCAATCCAGTCATTTCTGTAGCACGCGGGGACAACGCAATGGCCGGAACTGAATTGATGACTAGTTGACCTGGAATCACCACATCGGCAACAGGAATGGGCAAGGGGAGTTTCAAGCGATTTTCATGAACAGGCAAGTCCTTGCGCAATTGCAAAACCACTTGCAACGATCGCGGCGACGACTCACGCAGCTGTAAAATAAGTTCCCCGTCCTCTGTTTGAATCACATTCGAAAAAAAAGCATCCGGCTCCACGGGAGCCGCCATCTCCTGCCATTCCCGAAGCTTGGTCCGAAATTCGAAAATACGGGCCCCCGGGATGTGATAATTGAATTCGGCACGCAGACGAGCCTCGTCAGAACCAATCGAGAGTTGGTATTTGGGCGTGACGTAAACTTGCGAATCACGTGGTAGAATGCGGGTTTCCAACGACCATGGTTGACGATCGTATTGAAACGTAGCCGTGAGATCCTGGGCTGCAACTGCATTAAACACATCACTCACATCCACCTGCCGGATATGTACACCTTGCTCCCAACGCAACTGCCAGTCATCGTCAACGCTGATTCCAACATCGCCATACTGCCGAAAAGCGCCTAACACCTCAAATCCACCAATGGCAACCGTCAAATCACTACCCGATAACCTTAAGGACTGTTCTGTCTCCAGCGTTACAGTCACTGGTCCCTTCTGAGGCTCCTTGAGTTTAACAAGGACTTGAGCAGCTTCTCCGTGTGGTGCCCCTGTTGGTGAGGCCGCAGCGTCAATAGGTATCACTGCGTATGCAGTCACAGTATCCAAAACCTCCTGCTCAAGGGTACCGACTAACGCAGCCCCAGGAGGTAAACGTACTTGAAAACGGTCGAATTTTCCGCCAAAGCTCTCCACAACAAGCTTTGCAGAAGTTCTCACGCTACGGCTGTCCACATGGATGTGAATCACGCCACCCGCCTGGAGCACACTTGCCAACTCGCGAGGTTCTGCTTCGGTACCCCGCCAACGCAATTCGAATTTATTTCCAAACCCCAATGCTTTGAGGAGTGTGTTTCCATTATCAAGTTTTTGTTTCGATACAATTGCCTGACCTGTCGTCGCCTCTGCAACCACCGAATCCGCAATCTCGATCGCAATTTCCGAAGCGACCGCACGCGGACAATTGAAACGTAAAATAGTTTCGCTCCCCACAATCTCCAAAGGTACGATGACTTGAAGGGTGACCTCGCGTTGCTCTCCCGGCTGACCCTGCATCCAGGCAACAAGCCCACCTTGACGCTCGTTGCTGGAAATTTGCATTCCAGCCCTTGTTTGTTTGGCCAGTGACTCGGGTCGGACAATCGCCCCGGCCATCGAAAGCGGAACAGCTATGCGTTGTTCGGTTAGCAGAGTCACGCGAACCGTCACCTGAAGTTTTGCATAAGAACCTAATGCAGAACCATTGATCTCCAGTGCTTCGATGATAAATCGTGGCTTGCGGATGGTGTCGCCCTGCTGCAACTCTGATTTTTGCCAGGCCCGCATAAAAACTTCGTAAGGAAACCCCAGAAAAGGTTGTGGATTGCCATCCTTGTCGAGCAGAATGAATGTATCGGGCCCCACGTGGCGGACCGGAAGCTCTCCTGTGGGCAAGGCAAGTTCAGCGCGTTGTCCCGGTGGGGCTGCGTCACCTGCCACCTTGATCGATGGGGCGCTCGCTGCAACAGCGGCAGGCGGATTCTCCGTCAAAGGCTGGGAGTCCGCAGGGGACTCTCCCAGGGCCGGCAAACCGAGAGCCACCGCCAAAATTACCAATAGCAATCCCCGAAGTCCGAGATTGCTAATTGGTGGCAAGGGCATCTCCATACAAGAGTAATGTGATGGTAACAACACGTTGGCCCTGGTAGGGGTCCAGAGTAAGTAAGAGGGGCTCGCAGGTCACGACTTGCCTGGGCACCAATTTCTCGAGTGCCGCAGGTGACAACAAAAGACCAGTTCGAGTGGCAATACCGCATGCCTCAACCTAAACTCACACGAACTGGCTGTCTCGATGCAATGATCCTTTAAATCAATTTTTGGGGCACACGTCACCGTCTTCAAATTCGCCCTGCGTTGTTATCTCGAAGCACATTGCATTCGATGGCCGGCGACCTTGAACTTGCCAACTCCATGGGCAACTTGTGTCTTCATGGGAATCAAAGGGCTCCATTGAATTGGGCCCATTCTACCTTGCCCCATTGCCGCAGGGAAAGCACCCCGAAAAATTGGTAAGCCAGGGTATCAAGGGCTAACCAGGGAAAGGAATTCACTGTGGAGTTTTGGCCGAGCGGCAGCCGTAAAATGAGCCTTCCAAAGATCGAAATCTCGACCGTCCGCGCCGGTCACAATCCCCCCAGCCTCACATACCAACAAGACCCCCGCAGCGACGTCCCAGGGGTGTATATGGTGCGCCCAGAACGCGTCAATGGCTCCGCTAGCGAGATGGGCAAGGTTCAAGGCACAAGAGCCAGTCCGCCGAACTCCCTGGCACCGTTGGGCAACTTTCAAAAAGTTGACCAAATCGGGAGAGGTATCGGTGATTTTCGGAGGGAAGCTGACTGCAACCAACCCGCGGTCTAAAGATTCGATATCGCTGACGTGCAGCAACACGTTTCCTTGCCATGCCCCCCCACCTTTCCAGGCCCGATAGAGAATGTTGGCGAGTGGATCAAAAATTGCGCCTGCAAGGAGTTCTGTGCCACGCGTGACCGCCACCGATACCGCAAAATTCGGGTAATTGTGGACATAATTGGTCGTCCCATCGAGTGGGTCGACAACCCAGCCATATTCTCCATCCGGGACTGGCTTGTAGGCGTCGTCTTCTTCTCCAATGAAGTGGTGGTCTGGATACCGCAACAGCACAAATTCTCGAATGACCCGTTGCGAGGCCAAATCAGCGTCGGTCACATAGTCAACTGGACTTTTTTCCCGGGCTTGGAAGCAGCCGCGCCAGGCTAAAAGTTCCTTCCCGCCAGCGCGGGCAGCCTGTTCACAATCGTCTGCAAGGGCCTTTAAATCCGGTGAAAGTGTCATGTTTCTACCTTCTCATACCGTGTTGCGCTGTGACTTCCAGCAAAGACTGTGACTTTCAGCAAAGGGCGTGTGATGTGACCAAAACACCAATCAACCTGGCCAATCAACTTGGCCAATCAACTTGGATCGATGACCACAATATTTTGACAACACTCCATGTTCCAACATAATCGTCTCTAGGTCGACCCATAAAAATTAATCGCAACCTCTTTACATATAAAGAGTAACGGCAATTCACCTTGGCTTGTGGAGAATTCGCGGAAAGAAATTCTCACCAAACTATGGACACCCAAATTGGAATTGGTATGATCAATTAACAGGTGGAGTAGATTGTTGGTTTTTTCGGGAGTTTACGAACCCACGTTTTGTGGGAGGCCATTGCCTAATAAGTATCATCCCCTCTCCGCGAAAATATCGGCCTCTTCTCTGTTCCGGCCCCGTCGACTCACCTTTGGGTGTTCGGCGGGGTTTTTTATTGCTGGAAACCCAATATACGTCGACTAACATACCCCACCTTCGAATCGATGGTAAACGATCCTTGGTACCTGAAGAACGGACTGGGTAAACTCTCGCTTGGCTCTTTGCAGGGCTGTCTTGAAGTTGTGCAGTTGGGAAACGGGTTGAATCAGTTGATTCTCGACAACAAACCGCTCACTGGTTCTCTCTGGGGGATTGCTTTAGGAGATGAAGACGAGAAACCAATTGCAGGTGCTGGAGAACTCCGCGAAATGTTTCAACGCGGACAAGATCTTTTTGTTTCGTGTACCGGACCTGGTGATAAGCCTTATCAAACATCCATTTACTGGCGGGCCGAAGTTTCGTCATCAAAGGCCGCCTATGCTATTTTATCGCTCATCGTATCGGTAGAAACCGATACGCTTGGATCGCAACCACGAATTGAGGTCCGGTCCAACCTGGCAGCAAACGAAGCGATTTATTTGAAAATCGTGGGGGTAATATCGCCCCGTGTAGAAACAGTTGCTGACGGAGGGCTTGAGGTGGTTGGAAATGGTGAGCCCGGCATGCTGGGAGGAATTCTCTACCGGCTCCCAGGGGGACAATTCAGTCTCTTAGAACTGACACACCCGACTGATTTTCACAGTCTGCATGTCCAAAGGGGAACGAAGGGGACATGGTCAACAGAATGGCAACTACTGGGACAATTCCTTGAAAAAGGTGTCATCCGCCGAGCTCGCATGCAAGCAGTCATCCTGCCTCGGGACAACGACATCAACCTTGCCGTTGATTGCTGTTCCGCATTTACAACCAGTGATATCCCGTTAAGCACGTAATGGGTATGAAGAATCGCAAACGGGACGCTAGTTAGCTTTGGAAGTCTGCGTCGAACTGCGATTTTCATGTTCGTCGGTTCTGCCGTTTGTCCCGACCGCATTGGAAGATCCACTGCCGGAAAGCGTAGCTTTGATCGGGCTGAGCTGAACCATGGTAGCCAATCCTGCTTCTGCGATCTCACAGCCGGAAACATACCGCCCTGGATTAATCCATTCGCTCATAAACTCCCACGACACACCGAACAGTTCTGCCAACAGCTCATCCATACCGTGCTCTAGTTCGTTGAAGTGGCGAGCCCACTCAGCAGCCTCTGCAAGACCCACATTCTCTTCGCTCTGCCAACGCATCGGGTGAAAAAGCAAAACGCTAAACGGAGTCACAATCCGGTTCTCACAGGCGGCAAACGGCCAAAGTGCTGCCGAAGAACATTCCCCCGTCACAATTCCAGTTGCCTTCAGTTCGCGATACCGGATCAACGTCATCAAGGACATCGCACAGTAGGGACTGCCACCCGGGGAATCAAAATAGATGGTGCATTCTCCACCAACCTCAACACCAAGTAGGCGATCTGTCAATTCAGACTCGCAGTCGGTCAAATCTCCGACCATTGCAATTTCAACGGGACTGTCACTGTTTTGCTCGCATTCCATCGTGATTGGTCATCCTTTTAATGCTGGACGTGCCCTGATGAGCCGGCAACGTGAACTGCTATCGCCAACAGAATTGTGGCAACGGCCCGCGCAATTGGAAAATTCGGAGCATCTTATTTTCCTCTCCATTCTAAGATAAATATCGAGGCTTGTGCCAGTTTTCAACTTGCCTTTTCGAGAGATTTGAGCAAGTTTTACCAGCGAAATTAGTGCAATCGGCGCGACTCGGTCCCTGGGCCTGCCCAAATTGCGGAGAAAGTCATCTTGGTTGCCGTTGGTTGGAAACATCTATAATGTTTGCTGAGAGCAGCCACCAAACCTGCAAACCTTCGTCTTTTGAGCAAATCCGAATTCCGAGGGACAACTTAACAAATAAGCAGGTTGAGGGAGGCCAAGACCATCATCCGTCATCGGCCATTTCGACTGCCAAAATTCCGGCGGGAAAGTACACCTTATGGGAATCCGTTTTCTTTGTCCAAATGGCCATCGGCTCAACGTGAAGGCACATCTGGCCGGACACCGGGGAATCTGTCCCGAATGCGGGATCAGCATGTGGATCCCTCAAACTAGCGTTACGGAAAAATCCAGCAGTATTAAGACTGCCCCTAAAGACGCCAAGACGACAACAGCATCCGTTACCGAAGCGGTGGCAGAACCCACCAATTTGAAGCGCACAGGCAACACGCACAGCACGACCAACCGGCCTTCCGGCAATCTCTCAGCCTCTAGCATACCGAATGCGCCAACCAAGCCACCAAAGGCCCAGCAAACATCCTGTGTATCAGCTGTCTGGTTCGTGCGTCCACCCGCTGGCGGACAATTTGGGCCCGCCGATGAAACGACTCTCACTCGCTGGATCCACGAAAAAAGGATTGTCGCGGATACCTATCTCTGGCGCGAAGGATGGCCCAAATGGCGCCGCGCAGGTGATGTGAGTTCGTCGTTACCAGAGCCGTTGTCGCTGCCTGTGGCAACATCCGTTCCACCTGTCGCCATTGGCATTGATCATGAACTTGCTTCTGTTAAGCTGGCTCCGGGAAAAAACCCAGATCCTTTGTCAGTAGAGAGGCTGGGAACGAAACAGAGAAAGACCCGCCGACGCCCCCTTCGTGTCCAAATGGTGCCCGCCCTTGGATTGTTGTTGCTGGTTGTAATCCTATTAGGCATCCTGGTTTGGGTAATAAACCGCAATCCACTCACTCAAGCCTATGCCCCGCATTTGCTCAATGGCTATCCTATTTCACAACTGGCTCCTGAATTGAGGGGAAATTGGTCCTACGGAGAATGCTTGGATGAAGCACCCTGAAAAAGTAATCACATCACTCAGTTTGGCTGGAACATTCGTGTTCGTCGGTCTCCTGGTCTTGGCTGTCATTCCTGGCCTCGGGCAGGCAGCAGACTCTCAAGCTCCCACACCTTCAACGCAAACGGTGAACCTTGCCAGTGAACAATTGCGACTTCAGGTACCGGCTCGTTGGAAAAAGGGTCAACCTCGCAGTCGCATCATTGATCACGAGTTCTCCATTCCAGCACCCCAAGGAAAAACACAACCTGGGCGAATGACCATCACAAGGGCAGGTGGCAGCGTTGCAGCCAACCTGAAAAGATGGAGAGGTCAATTTACTCCACCACCTGACACACCCGCAAAAGAGGCTGCAAAGACCAGGCAACTTTCCATTGCTGGGCTTGACG
>JAKVCB010000121.1 GCA_022448345.1 Pirellulales bacterium | reverse complement strand
GACTGGCTGCCTCACGCTGGTAAACCGGCTGAGAATGAGGGCTGTAGCTGCGAAGTTCAGTCGTCTGGGGAGCCTCTGCAAAGAATCGTGAACGCCCCCCTGTGACCATTTCTGTTGTCGCTGAGCGCCCGTCGGCAGACATACTGAAATCCTCATTCCAACTCGGGGAACGCGCGCTTTTTCGACCAGGCCTCGGCGACCCTGTAGGGACTATTACCTGTGCGGGATCTGGCTCAATCATCTCGCGACTGTCATTAAATCCAGTCTCGCCTGGCAAAATCAACTCTTCCGTTGGGACCATCCCTTCACCGTTGGAATTGACCGAGTTACCGTCAAACGTACTGTAACATCGGCCGCAGGTGCCACACGAAGTCAACCCGCTGTACGGATTGCAATGAGCAGGCACTTCAACCTCACCATTACAGTAGAGGTCTGCATTGGCTGGAGAAACCGTATCCATCCCAGGACCACCACTAGGGACTTCACAAAAGTCCATTGCATCGACGAATTCGGGCGTCACCATGATGAGCAACTCAATCTCATTGACCTTTTCTTCGGTTTTCCGGAAAGGTATCCCGAAGATAGGAATGTCTGACAAAAAGGGAAGTCCGTTCACCTGCCCTTCTATCCGCTCCTGAATCAATCCGGCCAGGGCAAACGTCTGCCCGGCCTTCATTTCTACGGCCGTATCGACCTCTCGAACTGTGAGTGCTGGAATCACTGAATTCTGAATCGTTACGCTCCGGGAGGCATCGATTTCGCTGATTCGGGGGCGCACTTCCAAGCGAATATTTCCATTTCCCAACACGATCGGTAAGAAATCAACCTGTGTTCCAAAAGGTTTGTATTCGATCGACGTAGTGCCAAGACTCTGTGGCACAAGGATCGGAATTTCACCGCCCGCATTGAACTGGGCAGGACGTCCGCTCACGGCAACCAGGTTTGGCTCGGCAAGTATCTTCGCAATATTGTGCTGCTGCAAAGCGTCAAGGAATCCAAAAAACACATCGTTGCCGTCGACAATGCCAAACTCAAATGTCTGGGCGCCATTGGTTGCAACTTGAAGTTGCCCTGCTGCGCTTTGAGAAATTGAAGAAATCAAACCGCTGATACTACTACTAACAAATCCACCACTGCCACTGATTTGCGCGAAATCAACACCTAAACGGCGAAGCTTTGTTCGTGACACCTCCATCACCTGGACCTTAAGCAGAATCTGCTGCACACCACCAACTGTGATATTATTGATCACCTTAGGAGCATAATCTTCCGCTAGCTGGGTGATCTGACTGACATAGTCAGGGCGATCGACAAAACCTTTTAGGACAAGACTTTCGCTGTAACGGTAGATATCGATGGACGAATGTGGAAACTGGGTCTTCAAAGCGTGTTTCAACTCGCTGACATCCCCGTAAATCAAGACATCAATCGTATGAAATACGCCGTCTTCGTCTTTCAAGTTGACCTGAGTGACCCCTGGCTTCTTGGCGGAAATCTGCACTTGCTTGTCAGATAGCGGGGTGACAACCAGCAATTCAGGGTTGTTCACCTGGACGAACGGGATCCGCTTGTCGAGTGTAAGAATTCGACTGGTGTTAGTCGTTAGTTCAAGCTTATCGCTCAAACCACTAACGTTACGGACGATCGAAGGATTGGACCGTCGTACCGTGAGCGAGTTTTCTGCGGTAGCGTCTGGCAGTACGCTCCCGCAAAGCCACACCAGGCTGGCTACGGCCACAAATTGGCATTGAGCTTGGCCACGTTGGTGGGCACGCCCCTCATGACGTGTTTTATACATCCTTGTTACTTCCTTGTTACTTCCCTGGTACTTCCTTTCGTTACCGCACCATCTGCAGTGCGATCACTCTCCCCACTTGAAGGAAAACTCTACGGGAATACGGCAGCGAAGCCTCTTGCCAAGTTCACCACCCTTGTTCACTCTCCACCTTCCAGGTCAATTGGAAAATCGTCCAAATGCTTTTCTTCAAAATCGCCTTTGCCCACCCCCAACCCACCAGACTGGGCACCCGTTGTCATAGCGCCTGCCCACAGCCCAGAACCTGGACTCTTTGGCTGTGTTGGGACAACCGTTCCTGCATCCGTTCGAATCGGTTTACCCGTTTCAGCATCGAAAAATTTTTCCGTGACCACATCCGCCAACACAATTTCCATCCGGAAAGGCTCCTCTGGCTGCGGCAATTTATTTTCAACCGCCCTCAACAGGCTTCCTGACGGTGTCGCGGAAACTTGCGCCTGATGGTCGACCGGTTGTTGTTCTTTTCTACGGCTACTGCGCTCGCTACCGTCGTTCAACAACTCGTCCAGCGTAATTTCCGTCTCGAAAACTACACTCTCGTCGTCCGGGTTACGGGGAATCAAGCTGATCTCTCCCACTTTTTCACCCAGATTCACTCTGCTGGCTTGCTCTGGTGTCAACAATAACGAAATGGTCTTGGCCACTCGCCGGAGATCGTCGCCCTCGGCACTGCGCTGAACTGCCTGATCAACTGCATAAACCCGTATGTTCTGCAGGATGGTTCTTGTTTTCGGCTCGTCAATGCCATTGCGGGGGTCACGGTGGACAAAAAGCTGTATGTCCACGCGGTCGCCAGGGCTCAACAGCCCTGCAGCACTTGTCTCGGCGTCGACAGCAATCGTCACCAACCGCATTTGGGCTGGGATCTGTGAAATTGGGTCCGCGATTTGCCCAACCGCAAGTAGCTTGGCCTCAAGAATAGGCTCACCTTCAATGATAGTCGTCCGTGGACGTCGACCTTCTAAATTCTCCAGTTGAGCAATAGCACCGTGAGGAATCTTGTCCTTAGGCCAGTCCTGAAACGATACCATAGACGCGTCGATTGGATCGCCCAGATTGATGTTGTGCAAAGCCACGCAAATTGGCTTGGTTTCAACTCTCAGTTGGGCTTTGTGGCTGTCGAGCACCTGGCTAATTCCAATCGATGCCACAATCCCGCACCCTCCTGCAAGCGCAAGCAGCGTAAGAGATTTAAACCGCATGGCACATCTCCCGTATTTGGCGACGCCTGGCGCGTCGCGTAACGGACGCTTGGAAAAAATTCCTGGCTCAAAGGGCAGTCATTGCCTTATCGGTTTCTTCGACATGATCGATACAATCTGTAAAGGCAAAGTCCCAACAAATTGAACCGCCAGCAGCCAACAA
This sequence comes from Pirellulales bacterium, assembly GCA_022448345.1. GTDB lineage: Bacteria > Planctomycetota > Planctomycetia > Pirellulales > Lacipirellulaceae > JAKVCB01. The sequence continues at coordinate 8,740 of JAKVCB010000121.1, read as the reverse complement.
GCAAGGTTACTCTGCCTGCAGACCTCCGGTAATTGCCGTTAAATAAGCATTCCTGCCAGAGAAAAGTACGCAATGGTTCCGATGGCGATGGGAATCCCATAAGGCAATAGTAGCATCGCTGGCTTCCGCTTCGCCGCTATCGCCGACAGCTTTTCTGGATCCTGGATCGAGGAAATTTCGTGCCAAATCATCCAAAACTGTTGGTGGTGTTTATTCCACGCCCGGCGAGAAAGCACCATGCACACTGCAATTACACCACCGACAAGTGCGGAAAACGCAAAAGCATAGATAGTCACCCCGCCCCATACCCATGCGCCAATTCCAGCCATCAATTTGACGTCACCGGCGCCCATACCGCCAATCGCATAGGCAGGTAGCAACAAAAGCAAACCAACGGCCGTTCCTAGCAGGCTGTAAAGCAAACCTTCCCACCAGGGATAACCAGAAAGCACACTACTGTAGACCCAACCCGATACAATCATCGGAAAGGTCAACCAGTTCGGGACCTTAAGCTGCAAACCATCAATGACAGCCGCCACAACCAGGGTCACGGTGACCAACCAAATGGGCCAATTCTCAACGAGCGCCTTGCTTAACGTTTCGGTTTCAAACATTTCCGGGTCTGTTCACAAGAGACAATATGTGCTTTGTACCTACGCATTGCCTAAGGCTAGACGCGGAGGCCAAAGAAAAAGCTGAACACGACAGTGATGGCTGTGCAAAAGTAACACGCCACTTCTACAGCCGAATCTAAAACCTCGATGGGCAATACAGAGTACACGCCTGGACTCCAACTAGCGATTTTTTCAAGCTGTGGGCCACATGCAGCGTGGCCGTTACTAACCAAAGCGTAGGTTACAAACGGCCTGTTGGAAGATGATTCGCGCGCGACTTCCTGCAAAACCGCATGATGTCGACGGAAACCATTATTCTGTTACTCCGAAAAAACAAACGAATGTGTGGATTTTTCCGATCCTACCCCTTGCAGCATAAAAACCGACCAGGTGACAAAAAATCCCTCAGCAACGAAACTCATTGCCGAGGGGGTCGATGACTCAATCGCGTGCAGGGTGTTCGGCCAGGAAGCCGGGCGTCAGCCGCCCAATTGCGATGCAATATTTGTGAATGCATCCGAAGCACTCGTTCCTACTGAACGAATAGCGGTCAAACAAACAATCACAATCAGGGCCAGCATCACGGCATACTCGACCGCCGTGGGACCATCTTCTGAAACCAGGAAACGTTGCACCTTCTTTGCGAGCTTCTTCATTGTATCCTCCGATTTCTCAGTGCGGGCCGTACAGGCCTACACCCTACAAAAGTGACGGAGACTTTCAAAACAGTTCGTCTCCGGTAAACGACTTTCCCCAGCGGTTAAACACTTCCTTTCCACGGACCTGAAACATGCTGGCAAAAGCCCTATCCAAATCGATCACGCAAACCTCGGTCAACCCTTAGTTGATCCTCGGCAGCAGACCGGGTGTTGCCACAGGCAACTGCCAACATCCTTTTCGGTACCAGGCAGGTCGCACATCGGCGAACCGTTGGATTGGCATCCCAGACTTACAACTGGTTTGCACCCTTGAGGATAATGACAAAACAGGCCCTTTGGCTTATTACGGCGACTCTTCGCCCAACACGCTGTAGCCATACCCGAATTCCTGGTTAGATCAGGAATTGGAACGCCGAACGGCAAACATAGGAAAAGAGAAGCTGTTGTCAGGCGAAACCTGTTCGCCTTCACAATGAACCCTATGTCATAAAGAGCCTCTGTCAAACTTACCCCTTGAGCAAATCCAGTGATTTTTTGCCACCCTGGCGGGAGACACACCGTTACAACCGGACCACTACGGTCTGGCATGACAAAAAACGCGCGCGAACTGATTTAAAAGAAATCCCGCCGCAAAAAATTGGCTTACCAACCTCGCGGGAAGGAATGCCCGTTTTACCGTGCCCGGTCAGGTTGTATTGTCCAAGTAGAACAGACACTGACCGATAGATGCGTCCAGGTTAAATTCAGGTCGGTCGGGGACGTTCAAGCAATGGTTGATCACCATCCCACCGGATACTCGACAGGTAGAGCCCTTCTTCAAGTGTCTTCTCGTCCGCGTAGCTGCCTCGATAACACAGGCGTCCCGCCTGACGATTGAGACGGCGGGTTTCTTCCTTGCGGTCAGTCGTCAACCACCACTTGCCAGATGCCTCCTCAATGATCTCCGTGGCATGAAATGGCCCCAGACAATAGAACCCCGTCCCAACATTGTACGACGAACCGCGACTGTGGACGAACTGCATGGGGGTTGGACTTACGGCGTGCCACAACCCTGGACCATATGTAAAAAACATGTGCCATATATGATTACGAGGAAAAACCGACACCGATTCAATTCCCATGGTACCCCGCAACATGGGTGCCGACTCAAACACACAGCCATGATCCTGAAATTCCACCCAATCGGAAGTTGAATTGAGGGCAACACAGCAATATCCGTTTTTGTTGGCTGTAATGTAATACAGTAAAAATACTCCCTCGTGTTCTACAATGTGTACGTCCTTGCACGTTGCCCCAGGCTTGGCCCATGACGGAGGGCCGAAAATGGGGTTACTGTCTCCTGGCATCCAGTTTTTTAGATCCGTAGACCACATCAGTGAAAATCCAACGTAGCCATCTCTGCCCCTCACCCCATAGAGCATGCCATATCGACCTTCAAACGAAAAAACCCAACCGTTGCTCCGGGTAATCATGTCGAAATCACCCAGGCTCTGCAGTTCCAGGAGTTCAATATACCTGAGATCAAACAGGCTGTTTCCAACAGCATGGCCAATACCTGGCTCAACCGTATTTCGGGCAGCACCTTCCCAGTCACCTGAAGCCATACACTCAACATAAGCATCTGATTTCTTGAGATCGCCGGTTATATGATACAAGTGCCATTGGTCACCATCATGAAAAAAGCTGTGATCAACCTGGTAGGTTCCCTTGGGGGGGGTGTAGATATGGGTGGTCACATCATCAAACACAAACTCTGTAGACGCGAAAAGTTGTTTGTGCAGCGCAAGAAAGCGTTCACTAAATTGTTCGCTACTGATTTCCACACCAAATTCACTATCAATTGTCACAGGAATATCCCTCTATTTTGAACATGCTCATGATTGCATCCCAACGGCCCCAAGGCGTCTCCAACAAAACACGTTTCAGATACTATCCTGGCCTGATGAGCCTTTAAGTACTTTGGCCACGAGTCCCATCTGACAGATCGGCACTGGCTGCTACTGGGGAAAACCATTTTTATGGACTCGCCCAGCGGTGTAAACTGGTTGGTAAACTCATTCCGCCAGGGGCTCCGGCTTCTCCACACTTGACCGTGATTGTTGAAACGGTCAATAAAATCCCCCGCCGGTTGCGGACACGACTCCCAAAGGATATCCACTGAACGCTAGCACCAGCAGGGCACCACAACTCGGGTTGCCGGTCAACAGAAAACTGAGGTAGCCTGCAGACGCCCTGCTCAACTCCAAACTGGGTGGAACTTCGACCAGGAAAGGAAATTCCTGCTATGCGCACTGTTTGCCTGTCACTTATTGTCATCCTTGGCCTGGGAATTGCCTCGCAGGCCGGAGTGGTCTTTGAATTTGAATCTCGTGACTACAATCCTGTGACTTCTCCACTTCAGACAGTCCTGATGGCTGCTGACGGTGCCAACTTTGCGATGGAAATCGAGAGCGACCAGTATGGTCCTGGAGGTCGCCTGATTTATCGGGGCGGTTCCCAGGAGGTGTACGTCGTTGACTATCGCACAGAAACCTACTTCGTGATCAACCTCCAAACCCTTCAAACCCTGTCTTCCCAAATCCAGCATACCGTCGACCAGGCCGGACAACTCACACCCCAAAACCCGGCCGAGGGTCAAGCAACCATGCAACAATTAATCACTGCTCAGCCTCCAGCAACCCAACCGCCAACCATCGCCGTGGTTGATACCGGAGAGCAAACCCGGGTGAATGGCTATCCGTGTGTTCGACATGAAGTCCGCCGTGATGGGGTTAAGATTCGCGATGTCTGGATCACCGACTGGGGCAACGTGGACGGCGGCTGGGAAATTGCTGCTATTTTTACCGCAATGGCACAGTTTGTTCAAAACATCAACCAGTCGCTACCAGCCGGGTCCAGTAACTCGTTCGAAAATAACATCTTTTCCTCGCTGAAAGACATCAACGGTTTTCCGGTCGCCAGTCGCGACTACATGCCCGATGGCAACACCAAAATCGAAACCACGCTGCGAGGTACAACCCTTCATCCACTCAGCCCGGCCACCTTTCTGCCACCCTCCGGGTACCGCCAGCAGTCGTTCTTAGCCCCCTGAGCTACCCATTCAGCTAGAACCACTCTGGCACCCGCGAGCAAAAAATTCCGGTGTAGGGCTCGCAAAAAATTCTCCCAGACCACTCTTCTCGGCAACCTCGCAAACTCTTCCAACCCACAGACGCGCGGTTGATCCGTGTCTCGACGTTAATCCATGCCTCGACCGTGCGCTGGTCGTACCCGCGTTTTTGGCAACCGGGAATCGTCACGCAATGCAAGCGGGCACTCTACAGATACAGGGTGCGACCTTCCCACAGGTCGCTCCCGAAAAGCCAACCTGCTCCCCCGGAAATCGACGTTTCAGGCCCCTGTGGCTCCCTCACGCCGGATTAGGCCCGTCAAATTCAGTCACAACCGGAGTGTCAACATGTCGGGGTGACAAAAATCTCCTCCACCTGTCGGGGGGAGACCTCAAATTTTGATTTCCACCACGTTACTTCCAATTCAATCATTTTTCCAACTGAGAAAACCGCCTATGAACGACCAACCTGGCCACTTTTAACCGACTCATGCACAAGCTTGGTCTCCTGCTGAATGCCAGGGATAAACCCGTCCTGGCAATCCCAGGTAGTGACCTCCCTGTTCCTGCTTTAACACACCAACCAACTTAGTGATTCCTGTCACACAAGCCCCTTCGTAAAAAAGGAAATGGTCCCATGAAGTTTTCACACAAGCTTACCACTGTCTTTGCCGCGCCTTTGGTGGCTTCCCTTCTCACTTCTCTCACATTTGCCGTCCCCGTATCCGTCTTTCACTATGACAGTGACCACTGTGATCCACTCAGTGTTCCTAGAGACGTCGACGAACTGGGAATCGGTGGCTACGTTTTGTCCCCTCCCACTGGCACGCCAGGTGTAACGGTACCTACCACGGTCATCCTGACTGGCCATGACAACATCGTGACCGTTGATCCCGGAACACCCGGCATACCAACGGACCCGCTCGATCCTATCGATCCTCCCGATCCGGTTGGTGGTCCTTTCCCGGAAGACGAACGAATCTCGGCATTTGCCATTCAAGGCCATATGCCGGCCTGCCATCACTCGGACGATCCTGACAGATTAGACTCCATCGTATCCATTACCAACCTGACCAGTCCCAAACGATCTTTCTCTCAACTTTGGTACGTCGCAAATCCAAACGTCTATCTTTCCAACTACGATGGATATGTTGGCCAGTTAGGATTTGAAGATGCCGGCACCGGACTCGCTTTTCGTATTGACGGCGAAGGGCATAATCGTCCGTTGTTGGCAGAGAGTGGGAATGCCAACGGCATTTTTGAACCTGGTGAAACCTGGAAATTCGTCATCCAGGACTATGACTCGGGCTCCTTAGGAATTGATGCAGCCGGCTTGGCCTCGATTGGCGTTGCCGGTGGCTCACTGATGGGCGGAAACTCCTCCGGAAGCATCATTGGCATTCCAGTTCCTGAACCGACCAGCCTGGCTTTACTGGCTATCGGCCTGGTCGCTCCCCTACTGCGACGGCGTTCGGTGCCACACGTAGCCTCAAAAATAGCACCGACTGAGCAAGCCAGGGTGGCTCGCCACACGGGCCGCGGCTCCCGGATGCAAACCTTGGCAGCCGTGAGCCTCGCCTTCGCGCTCGTTGAAACCACAGCACAGGCCCAGGTTATTGACCGTTTCTTTACCGTGCAGCCCATTCAGCTCTGTAACGACGCAGGAGGCAGCTGTGCCCCAACTCCCCTGTTTCAGACAGAGACTGAAAAAATCTTTGCCCAGGCAGGAGTCGCTCCGATTTTTCTGCCAACCACACAGCTAAATGACTCAGACCTATTGGCCTCTTCTTCGGTCTCCGATCTCAACGTGCCGGGTAATGGCCAGCATGCGGATCCCCTCACCATTAACATGTGGTTCGTCGAAGACATGCCAACCAACCCCGGATGGGTCCTTTATGGAGAAGCCTATGTCAGTGGTAACGGAGTCGCCATCAACGGTACGGCAGTACAAAATTACAACGGCGGTGCTGGCCGAATCGACACCGTCGCTCACGAAATCGGGCACAACATGGGACTTGGCCACGGTAATTTTGGTGCCGGTGGCGCCAACAATCTCCTCACCCAGGGAAGTTCCAGAGACGTCCCTGGTGGCATTGGCCACATTACTCCTGACGGCGACGACCTCAGTCAACTCACCGTAGACCAAATCGCCGAACTGCGCACATCGCCGTTTCTTAACACGGTTCCTGAAGTACTCGTCGATACAAACGGTTCAACTCCCTACAATGGCAATGACTTTTTCCTGGTCGACTTCTCCAGTGGACCGGCGGGCATGTCTCTGGCAAGCCTCACGATGGACCTGAGTCCCGTCAACGCGTTTCTCGATCCAACCAATGCTTATCCTGGTCTCGACGGAAGCCCGTTTGCAGTCGATCCCAGTTCCCTGGTTGGCCTGAACGCCGCCGACATCACCGCCAGCGGTGATACCGACGGCAGCCAAGTGTTGACGATTGACTTTGCCCCAGACTCATTCACCGGAGGAGACTCCTTCCGCTTTGGAATCGACGTTGACCTCAATGACGCAATCGACACCTTTGGTGCCACGCCCGAACAGCTTATTGGCACGATTTTCTCCTTTGAATTTGAGAGTGGCCTCGGTTCTGAAGCCGAAATTGCAGCAGACCTCATTGCCAGCTCAATCAAGCCGTCCCGATACCTGTCCTTTGCTGGAGATCCTGTGTCAAGGGTTCTCGATGTGCCCTTCGAGTGGCACCTGCATCCAGACCCGATTCGCATCGTCCCCGAACCCTCCAGCCTGGTCATCGTCGGACTCGGCCTGGTCTTGACCGTCGGTTTGAAACCTGGCCGAACCAAGCAGCGGCTTGCCTGAACCGTCACGGTGGCACGCCCACGTTTTGAGAAAACTAAAAACCTTCGCCAGATAATTCCGACCGTAACACTCTTGAATACCTCCCCGCGTCATGCAAATGACGCGGGGATTTTTTGTGACACTGCGCCCAAAACCCACATCTTACTTGGTGACCAACTCATCCTGCGCGCCTGCTGGATGGCTATCATCACGGTCTCCACACCTGCAAACTTTTGAGGGCCAATGGTAGAACCGTCATTGGCTCGGGCATCGTGACGCCGCAGATTGCAAACGCAGGATCGACAGGGACCTCCCACAGAACTGCTTTAGGAGGATCTGTCCTCCCATCACCCAATCCAAAACTAAATTGCAGGTAAACCTCAAACCACGCCCCACAGCATTTCAATACATACTGCCTCACGCCACGCATTCCACACTGACAATGCCCTTAAGACAATACAAGATCCAAGGCAGGCCGAGGGACACTCCTCGAGCTAAAATCGGGAGCTGTGCCTGGTCACACGACAAACGGAGCGATGCACTTTCAACGGATAATGGTTCAACCTTGTTGCCTGAACCGTCTTTTTATTGGCGGACCGACTGCTTGAGAAGGTCCTTATGAGCCACGACTTGTTGCGACGCATACAACGCTTGTAGAAACCGGCTAAAACGCCGGTTAATTTTGCTTCTCACATGCGACGCAAACAGGTTGAGCCATGTGACTGCGACTGTGTCACCAAGTCCGTCGATCATCACCAGTCGCATCTTGTCTGGTGCGCATTTCTGAAACAGGAGATTGTGCAATCCCATATCGTAGTTAAATATAATCAGGTTACTCAAAAAGTAGTTTTTCAATTCATCCAAATAGGGTGGAAGCTCCGAGACTTCCATCTCATTTTCCAAATACCAACTCAATGGCTTTGAAACTTCTCCGTCGTAATCACGAATCAGATCCACAACAAATCCATCACCCAAATTGGTTTTCACAAATCCGTAATATCGCGGGCAATGATCGAATGAAATGCCCTTACGTTTGACGAGTTTTCTGTAGTACTTCACTTCCCGCCTACTTTGCCGATTGTCTTTAATAACCGGAATCTTGATGGCTTTGTCAGGATCTTCAGGATGCACGTAGCAGACGCGTTCAACACCCGCACCGACCAGGTCGGTTGTGATTTGAACGATCTCCTTAGACCTGGAACCTTGCTGCACGATCCGCACCTGTCTGTTTCTGGTAGGAATAAGAATCCGAATTGCGGTTTTCCGGGAAGTATATCAACTTGCACCTGGCTTCGCAGCCGCGTTTATTCGTCAAAAAGACCCTATTGGCGCCTTGGCCCATCATCGCCTGCCAATCTATGAAACGGCTGACGGGGTAACCCCAGGCCATGTACATCCTCGCCGCGAACCAGAAAAAAAGTTCTCAGCATCGGGTCGCCGTTGCGGTAATCATAGTACGTTGAACTTCCCAACTCGCCGTCAGGGGCAATGTACCGAAATACCATCGCTCGCCGCCACTGATCCGACAAATTTGGACCCGATTCATGCG
>JAKVCB010000120.1 GCA_022448345.1 Pirellulales bacterium | reverse complement strand
TTTGCCCCCACTCCTCCGACGACGGGTTTTCGGTCATTGACTATCTCCAAGTCGATCCCACCAGCGGCAACTGGGAAGACATCTCTCGCTTGTCGGATAGCTTTTATCTGATGTTCGATCTGGTGCTCAATCACATTTCTCAAAAAAGTGCCTGGTTTCAACAGTACCTTGCTAGCCAGGCGCCATTCGATCAGTTTTTTATCGAAATGGATCCAGCAACTGATCTCTCGGCCGTCGTACGACCACGTAGTTTACCTTTGCTCACACCGTTCGAAACAGATCGGGGAACGCGACATGTATGGACAACTTTCAGCGATGATCAAATTGATCTGAACTACGCGGAACCCGAAGTACTTCTTGGGATGTTGGAAATACTTCTCGAATATGCACGTCGTGGGGCCCGCATCGTGCGTCTCGATGCTGTCGCTTTTCTGTGGAAACAGGTCGGCACACCATGTGTTCACTTACCCCAGACCCACGAGATTGTAAAACTGATGCGCGATGTACTGAATGTTGTTGCGCCACACGTGTTGCTACTGACCGAGACCAATGTCCCACACCGGGAAAATGTAAGTTATTTCGGCAATGGTGACGAAGCACACATGGTTTATCAATTCAGCTTGCCTCCGTTGCTATTGGATGCATTTGTCAATGCTGACGCCACACCGCTCATTGAGTGGCTAAAGGAATTAGCCCCTCCACAATCAGGTACCACCTATTTTAATTTCACCGCATCGCACGATGGGATTGGTGTGAGGGCCTTAGAAGGCCTGGTGGACGAGCAACGGTGTGAGCGACTGCTGGAGCACGTGCGGAAGCAGGGGGGAAAGATTAGCACGCGCCGGCAAACAGATGGCAGCGACCGTCCCTACGAACTTAATATTAGTTATGTCGACGCACTGGCGCCCGCCACCGCAGATGTTGAACTTCACGCCCAGCGTTTCCTGGCAACCCAGGCGATCATGTTATCCTTGCAAGGTGTACCGGCAGTCTACTTTCAAAGTTTGATCGGTGGACAAAATGACTACCAGGGGGTCGAAACGAGTGGTCAACCACGCCGCATTAATCGCCGCAAGGTTACACGGGAGGAACTGAAAAACGAAACGACGGCCCTGGGACAACGAATATACACAGGCTACCGCAAATACCTGGCCTGCCGGATCCAACAACCGGCCTTCCATCCTGACGCACCACAACGGCCCCTCAATGCGCACAATTCCTGCATACTGGCATTTGAACGCACGAGTCTCGATGGTGAGCAACATATTCTCGTGGCCGCCAATGTCAGCGGTGCCAAACAACGACTCAATCTGGCCATCGCAGGTTCGGAACACTCGACCTGGGCACGTGACTTACTGACAAACACTCCGATCGGCGACAGCCAGAGTGAATTGGAGCTTGCCCCCTCACAGGTTGTCTGGCTAACCACATAAGCTTTGCCCAAAGCTTACACTTACCCAAAGCCAAACCAACGACTGGGGTACCCGCCTGCCCCCCTGAATTGGTAATCCGGCATGGTGATCTGGCATCGTGGTCCGGCAAGCAACAAGAATCCGCTCCCGAGGAACCATTCCGCCTGTCGGCTGTCGCTGCTATGGGTATCGCCTCCTAAAACGCATCAGGCCATTCGCAAAACTTGATCGCCACGCTACAATGGCCCCTTCTTTTGACCTCGTAAACATGGATCCTCAGGCGGAAGGAATTGCGAACACGTGCCTGATTTTTCCCAACACGGCCCGATCACAACCATACATGATCTAGGGACCACACAACGCGAGGAACTGATGGCGCTAATGCGCGCCGCTTCCAGCAAATACCGAATCGGGTTGCTGCTGCCTATCACGGCGGCGGACATGCGGGCAGAGCCGTTTTCCAACATCATCAAGCAACTTGTGGAGGTCGAGTTTATTGACACGATTGTGGTCGTACTCAACAAGGCTGAGGAGGTTGAAGACTACCAACAAACGGTTCGCATTCTGGCGCCCCTGGGTGAGCGAGCTCAAATTCTTTGGACAGATGGTCCTCGCGGAAAGTCGCTGATCACTACCCTGGTCGAACAGGGATTCAATGTCTCCAAGCCAGGTAAAGGGCGGGCGGTATGGCTCGCGTTTGGATATCTGCTCGCCGACCCTAAACTCAAGGCCTTTGTACTGCACGACTGTGATATCGTGAATTACGACAACGACATGCTCGTTCGGTTGTGCATGCCCATGGTCCATCCGAGCCTCGACTTTGATTTCTGCAAGGCGTATTACGCCCGTTGTACTGACCGCATGCATGGTCGCGTTGTGCGACTTCTGGTGACCCCACTTTTGAATGCCTTAATCTCTGTATTGGGAAGTGACGAATTTCTTGTCTTCTTAAACAGCTTTCGCTATCCACTCGCTGGTGAATTTGCAGTAACTGCGGCATTGGCTCGTTCCAACCGAATCCCCAACGACTGGGGGCTTGAAGTCGGTACGCTGGCTGAAGTCTTTCGGAACGCCTCGCCAAAACGGGTTTGTCAAGTTGACCTGGGGCGACTTTATGAGCACAAACATCAACCCCTTTCATTGGAAGATCCACAACGTGGGTTGATGGGGATGTGCTCCGATATCCTGAAAAGCATCATCCATACACTGGCCAGCCGCGGCGTGGTGTTTTCCCCGGGGCATTTTATCAGCCTGCGGTCTGCCTACTTGCGGATGGCCCAAGATGCAATCCGGCAGTACCATGCGGATGCACTGATCAACAGTCTCACGTTCGACCGGCATGCCGAAGAACAGTCAATCGAGGCATTTGCCCAGCAAATTACATCCGTGGGTGATGCAATCTATGGAAACCCTTCGGGCGGAGATTCCATCCCAACCTGGACGCGCGTTCTCACGGCACTTCCCGATTTTCCGCAACAGCTCCGGCAAATTGCCATGGATGATCGCCAAGAATACTGTTGAGCAGCCGAAACCTGGGGGTAACCTGATAGCCCCATGGCCACCATCAACCAAAATCACCGCGAGCACCACAAAATCGGTTTGCGGGATGGTAGCCGGCGGATACCGCCAACTGCGTGCTGTCAACGATGTTTAATACAATCGCCTGGTAGCCTGCCAGACTGATACCCTTCGGAAGCACTCGGTCGCGGGTCGCAAAACTCTTGGTACAGCAAGACCTTTCGTACCAACCTCGCAATTTCGGCTCGCAGGTCAATCACTGATAGCAGATTTCCCCAACGGCAAATTGGCACCTGTCCGGTACTAGTAAGTGCCTGGTCGCTCTTGTGAGAAAGAGCCCAATTCCGCTACAAATCTGCTTTCAAATCAATATCCCCGGGGTGAGCCGTTGACTATGTTCAAAACAGCTTTTGGATGGATTGTCGGTGTTCCTGCTATCGTTGCGCTAGTATCGTCCCCTAGCGGTGGTCAAACCAAACCGTTTGTCATCACCCCTCTGGTCGACCTCGTCGCGCCGGAAACTACGTCGGAACAGATTCTACCGGTCAGCTTCTCCACAGAGCCGTCAGTTGCATACCCTGCCGTGCCAACTGCGCCACCCTCCGGTTCGATCACCGTCGACCCGATGACCCTACAGATCCTGGAACTCCGTGACGATATGGCCGATACGTTTTGCTCTGAGAACCAAGTCTTTGCACTTTACGAAGAGGTTACTGGGCCTAAGCAGCAGGTCACTGACCGCGAAATTGTAGCTGCAGCTCTAGCTGGGCTTTCGTCCAATCCTAAATCAACAACCACCGATTTGGTGACGGGAAACACGGCTCGAAGTGCCAACGTCTTCACGCCCCAGCAGGCGGCTGCATTGCGTTATGCCACCGATCGGCTCGAGCAGGCTGCAGCTAGCCTGAACCGGGCGGAACTCACTGACCAAGCCCTTCAAATTCGCACACTCGCCAAATCAGTGGCCGCCAGTACAGCCAGGCCCAAAACGTCTCTGGCGAAGCCTGGGGGCAAAACGCCATTGCCAGACAGCACTCTGCTGCGTTGATCACGGGGTGACCTTCGGCGGGACATCGCCAGCCGCACCAAACCCTACATCAGATACAAACCGCGATCCTGCTCAAATCCCTATCTCCGGGCAGTTGGGGCCCCCAGTCCTCTGTGGGCAGTTCCGGCATTGTCTAAGCCACAGGCGACACCTGGGGGGCTTGTACCGACCGGGCAACTTGATTTCCGCCAGGAAATGGCGGCATACCAGAGACACCCCAGCCGGCCGCACAGGGGGTATGAAGCTTGGTTGACACTCGGCAAGACGTGCCGATACCCTAATGATAGCTTGAATTTACTGCAATTTAAGTGGCCAGTTGAGCCAGCGTGCGATATGGTTTTATCAGGTCATAAAAAAGGGACCAGCGGGCCCGCAATGGCCCCTACCAACTGATCCACTCGAATAGCGGCGCGTCGATCTAACGAAAGTTTTACTGTCGCTGTCCGTTTTACTAACAGGCCCAACCCACTCACAACGGAACAGATTTCTCCATGCCCACAGATTTTGAAGACTACCTGGTCGAACAGGGCATCGTTGGGCCTGAACAGTTGGCCGAAGCACGTACGTTGGCAAGTACCAACAGTGTGAAGGTATACGACGCCCTCATCCAACAGGGATATGCAAGTTCTGAGCAGGTCATGCAGGCGATGGCCGATAAGGAGGGATACGAATTTTTCGACTTGCAAGATGTGCCGATCCCACCACACGTGGTGGAACTGGTGCCCGAGTCGGTCTCTCGCGAAAATGCGGTGATTCCCCTGGATGAAGGAGAAGACGGATCGCTTAAAGTCCTGGTCAGCGACCCGTTTGACTACGAAACGTTTGAAAAACTGCAGTTCATTCTGAACCGCAAGATCAACATTGCCTTGGCGACACGCGAGAGCATTCTGGAGGCAATTAACCGAAACTACGGACAAATGGGCGACGAGAGTGCTGACTCGATGCTCCAGGAATTTACCGATACGGCCATCGACTTCACCGAAACCGAGGAAAATCAGCAGGATGATGATGAAGTTGATGAATCGAGTGCACCGATTGTACGTCTCGTTCAGCTCATGATCACCGAAGCGGTCCAGCTGCGGGCATCCGACATCCATATTGAACCCTTCGAAGATCGGGTACGAATCCGTTATCGCATCGATGGGGTACTGATCGAGCGAGACAGTCCACCACGACGGCTTCTCGGGGCACTACTTTCACGGGTAAAAATCCTCTCCAGAATGGATATTGCCGAACGTCGTCGCTGTCAGGATGGCCGCATAAAGATCACTGCCAACGGAAAAGAACTCGATTTGCGCGTGAGTATGCTACCGACCAATCATGGCCAATCGTGCGTGATGCGACTGTTGGATAAAGACAATATCAAAGTCGGGGTGCAGCAATTAGGGCTCAGTGAGGAGGATTTCCGCAAATTCCGCAATCTGATTCGAAGACCCAACGGTATTCTGCTCGTGACCGGCCCGACCGGTTCGGGAAAAACGACCACCTTGTATGCGGCCATGAACGAGCTCAACCGGCCAGACCGTAAAATCATCACGGCTGAGGATCCTGTGGAGTACTATCTGCCCGGGGTCAACCAGGTTGAGGTTCGGCACAGTATCGGCCTCGATTTTTCCGCCATCATTCGTTCGATGCTGCGACAAGCACCAAACATCATTCTCGTCGGTGAAATGCGAGATTATGAGACAGCCAGCATGGGGATCCAGGCCTCATTAACTGGACACCTGGTTTTCAGTACATTACATACGAACGATGCGCCCGGTGCTATTACACGGATGGTCGATATGGGGGTACCTGCCTACCTGGTGGCAGGGAGTGTTATCGGCATATTGGCCCAGCGTTTGGTGCGCGTGGTGTGCTCCAAATGCAGGCAGCCCTACGTACCTCCAGAGCGGGACCTCGCAGCGGCCGGAATCACGCCCGAACAGGCAAGCTCAGCCACCTTTATGAAAGGAAAAGGCTGCAATCATTGCGGAAACAGCGGATATCGCGGGCGACTCGGAATTTTTGAATTGCTTACGATGAGCAACAGCGTTCGCGAACTGGCCTTCCAGGGCGCATCGACTGCTCAGATTCGGGAAGAAGCTGTAAAGAGAGGTATGACAGTACTTTACAACGACGGAATACGCAAAGTACTGTCCGGAGTGACCACGATCGAAGAGATTTTTCGGGTAGCCAAAAAGTAGCCGATTCTCGCCCTTATCAGGAGAGATTGGCCGTGAATTTAGCCATTTTATGGCTGGAGCTGCTCTTTTTTAGGTTGAGTACCTGGCTTTGAAGACGAATAATTCAGCGACGGGGCGTTATACAGGAGAACTGGAACAGGGCATCTCAGGCAGTGTTTTCGAGGCCTGCTGATTGCGTTTTGCCATTTGGCAGGTCGTGTAATGGGGCACTGGCCTTGTTGGACTGCGGCGCGTTGTGGGACTTCGGCGGGTTGCCGAATCGGTTACCTGCCACATCTCGCGTCGGCAACGACCGCGGCTGATTGTCAGATTTACCGCACAGCATGACCGGCCTACGCAAGCCAGAAGGGATTTCCCTGGCAAAAGCAGGTCTGGTCGGCAGGGCAGGTGGCCGGACCTCATTCCGACACCAGTTACAAGGGAAAATTATCGGATGGGAACAATTCTCGTTGACAAACTGCTCGCTGCAACCGTCAAGCAGGAAGCAAGCGATCTGCACATCACCGTAGGCCAACCGCCCGTGCTGCGTGTGCACGGTCGGCTGCAGCGTTTGAAGACCAAGGTGTTGGAACCGGCCGATACAACAGCCCTGATGAAAAGCATCACACCAGAACGGTGCCAACAGGAATTTCAGGAGACCGGCAGTACGGACTTTGGTTTTGCGTTTGGCGAGGCAGCCCGGTTCCGGGTCTCGGTGTTTCGTCAGCGAGGCAATGTGGCGATGGTTCTCCGGCAAATACCGGTCGAACTTTGGACCATGGACCAGTTGAACATTCCCTCGGTCTTCAAACAGATGATCATGCGGCCCCGTGGTTTGATTCTGGTAACCGGGCCTACCGGATCGGGGAAGTCGACATCGCTGGCCGCGATGATCGACTACATCAACGACTACTGCGATCACCACATCATCACAATCGAAGATCCGATTGAGTTCTATCACGTACACAAGAAATCGACGATCAATCAACGGGAAGTGGGCGTCGACGTGACCTCCTTTGCGGAGGCAATTCGTCGCGCACTTCGGCAAGACCCCGACATCATCCTGGTGGGTGAGCTGCGAGATCTGGAAACCATTGAAGCAGCGATTACGGCGGCTGAAACGGGACACATTGTCTTTGGGACACTACACACCTCCAGTGCTGCCGGTACGATCAATCGCATTATCGACGTCTTCCCAACCAATCAACAGGAACAGATTCGCACCCAATTGGCATCTGCGATTATTGGAATATTGGCGCAACAACTTCTCAAAAAAGAAGGTGGGGGACGGGTTGCCGCCTTTGAAACACTGGTGGTCACTCCGGGTATTGCCAACCTGATTCGCGAAAACAAGATTTTCCGCATCACTTCTGCCATCCAAACTGGCCAGCGCCACGGCATGCAGTTGTTGGATGACCACATCTTTCAACTTTGGTCAGAAGGCCTGATCAGTAAAGAAAATGGTATTGGAAAAGCGAATTACCCGGATGAACTCACCAACAGAATCGCTTCGGCAGAACGTGGCGTCTTTGATGATGAAGCGGAAGAGGAAGACGTCGCTTAGCCAAAACCGCAACCGCATTTTACCGAAACAGCAGTCCTCTTAAATTGACATCGACAAATGGCACATCGGCGCATTGGACAGGTCCTGGTAGATATGGGGTTCGTTTCTGACGAACAACTTGAGCTGCTGATGGACGAACAGCAGCAGCACCCGGGACAATTGTTGGGGCAGGTCGCCCTCGACATAGGCCTGCTCAATGAAGAGCAACTCGCCCAGGCCCTGGCCGAACAACTGTCGCTTCAGGCAGTCAGCGTCACTGATCTAACGATTGCCAAAGACGTGCTCAGCCTGGTCACCGAACCGATGGCACAGATGTACCGCATCATCCCCATCGAGTTTGATGACAGCACACTGACGATTGCCACGGCAACCCCCCAAAATCTCAGTATTCAGGACGAACTGCGTACGTTTCTCGGCTACGACATCCGTGTCGTCGTCGCAACCGAGTCTGGCATGACAGCCGCCCTCGAAAGGTATTTCGGTGAAACGAACGAAAGCGTCGAAAGCCTGGTCTCTGCACTGGAAGATGACGAAGATCTGGCCCAGGCAGCTGCCGTGGTGAACGCCGATGGTCCCATTGACCTCACCAGTGTGGAAGCACTTGCCGACAGTGCCCCTGTCCGCAAGTTACTGAACATGGTTTTGCTGTTGGCAATTAAGGACCATGCGAGCGACTTGCACTTTGAGCCGTTTGAAGACGAGTTTCGTATTCGCATCAAGGCCGACGGCGTACTCTACGAAATGGTACCGCCACCCAGGCATTTGGCGTTTGCCATCACGACGCGAATCAAGGTGATGGCCAATCTCGATATTGCAGAACGCCGTTTGCCACAAGATGGCCGGATTGAGCTCTCCGTCGGCGGGCACCCAGTCGACTTGCGCGTGAGTGTCCTGCCAACCATGTTTGGCGAAAGCGTGGTACTGCGGGTTTTAGATCGGTCGGTTGTTTCGCTCGACTTGAAAAACGTCGGCCTGGATGAGCAAACGCTGAACCAATTTCGCGACGTGATCGGCAGACCCAACGGGATTGTGCTCGTGACCGGACCCACCGGGTCCGGAAAAACAACAACCCTTTATTCGGCACTGAACGAACTGAACACGATTAAAGACAAACTGATCACGACCGAAGATCCTGTTGAATACGACATGGATGGGATTGTGCAAGTCCCCATTGACTCGTCGATTGGCAACACGTTTGCCAATTGTTTGCGGGCAATCCTCCGCCAGGATCCTGACAAAATTCTCGTCGGAGAAATTCGCGACCTGGAAACTGCTGAAATCGCCGTCCAAGCCTCGCTCACAGGGCATCTTGTCTTCAGCACTCTCCACACCAACGACGCCCCCAGCACCATTACACGAATGAAAGACATGGGGGTGCCAACCTTCCTCATCACCGCAACCGTCGAGGCCATCCTGGCCCAGCGGTTGGTCCGCACGATTTGTCCAAATTGTCGTGAAGAGTATACCCCCTCACAGGAAGTGCTCGACGACCTTGAGCTGACGACTGAAGACCTTCGCGGCAAAAAGGTTTATCGGGGGGCTGGCTGTGAAGGCTGCAACAACACGGGCTACAAGGGCCGAGTTGGGTTGTTTGAATTTATGATCATGACCAACGAGTTACGTAATCTGATTATGGACAATGCTTCAACTGACCTGGTGCGCGACCTGGCCTGCCAACAAGGCATGCGCAATTTGCGTGATATTGGCGTGGAGGCTTGCTTTGCGGGAAAAACAACACCCGATGAAATCATTCGAGAGACAGTCATCGAAGGTTAACAAGGGGCAACAGGTTAACGACGGGCAACAGGATAACGGCGATGCCAACTTTTCAATTCGAAGCGATGGACTCGACCGGTGCAGAAATCAAAGATGTGATTGATGCGCCGTCGGAAGAAGATGCCCAGGCCACCATACGGCAGATGGGCTACTTCGTGACAAAGATCACGGTCAAAAAGAGTCGCAAAAAATCCGAAGGAGCCGGCCCTGCCAAGAAAAAACGGGGGTTTGTCTTTGGTAGCGTCAAGTCGCGGGAATTAACCGCCTTTACCCGTCAGCTTTCTATCCTTCAGGATGCCGGTCTGCCCATCCTCCGCAGCCTGAGAATCCTTGCCGGACAAGCCAAACCAGGTCGACTTAAATACTCACTTGAAGATACCTGCGAATCGATTGAAGCAGGCGATACGCTCTCGGAGGCCATGGCCAAAAGCCCCAAGTGTTTCAACCGCCTTTACGTCAACATGATCAAGGCAGGGGAGGCTGGCGGTGCCCTGGAAGTCATTCTTCAGCGTCTGGCCGAATTTCAGGAACGGGCCGAATCACTCAAACGCAAAGTCAAAGGAGCGATGATCTATCCGATCGTCGTCATTACTGTTGCGGTTGGTATCTTGACCTTCATCATGATCAAGATTGTTCCTGAATTCGAAAAAATCTTTATCGAATTCGATTTGGAACTCCCCGCCATGACGCTCATGTTAGTTTCTCTATCCAACTGGTGCGTGACCTATTGGTATTTGATACCTGGTATCCCAGTCTCGGTCTGGTTGATGATCAAGCTAATCCGAAAATTCAAGCATGGTCGAATTGGCTGGGATCAGTTCATTCTGAAGGTCCCTATTTTCGGTCAACTGGTCGAGAAAAACATACTCGCGCGCACCACCCGGACCCTGGGAACTTTGGTCTCCAGTGGTGTGCCCATTCTCGAAGCGTTGAACATTACCCGCGACACCAGCGGCAATGCAGTTTTTGAACGCATGTATAGCAAAGTGGGTGAAGCAATTCGCGAAGGTGAATCGATCGCCAAGCCAATGAAAGAAAACTCGACACCTGGATTTCACCCCATGGCAGCTTTCTTTTGGTTTTGCTTCATAGGTGGTCCGATCGGGCTGCTGTTGTATCTGTTGAAATTTAACAAACGCGTCGTCGACGACATCGTCGTCAACATGGTTGATGTGGGCGAGGAAACGGGCGAACTCGATACGATGCTCTACAAGGTCGCCGACACTTACGACGAAGAAGTGGCCGTGCTGACTGAGAGCCTCACCAAACTGATGGAACCACTCTTGATTATTTTCCTGGGCGGAGCGGTTGGATTTATCGTGATCGCCCTGTTCATCCCGTTGGTAAAACTGATTGAAGGTTTGTCGTAAGGCAAGCAAAAGTGCCATGCCAAGGCACACGATTCCCGGCAGGCCAGTCGTCCGGGGCAATTGAGAACCACCGAGCCAACCCAAACCGTTTACGACCCCCTACCGGCCGGCAGGAGCCTGGGGAGCCCATGGTATCCCTCCCGGCAGATGCGCCCCAGCCAACTCCACTGCGAATGGAACTGTAAGAGACTGCACCTGAGAAACCGCACCTAAGAGACCGCACCGGAAAAATTCGCCCCAAGATAAGGCTGCCATTGGTACTTAAGACGCCCCTTGCCAACCAAGACGACCTTTGGCACGTAAGACCCCAGTAGGACCGAGGAGAGACCCTTGTTATGGAACGCCCCTTTGCACCCATCGCCACCCGCCACCAGAAAATGGCCGCTTTCACCCTGGTTGAGCTGCTGGTGGTGATCACGATTATCGCCATCCTGGTGGCGCTATTGATCCCGGCGGTCATCTCGGCCCAGCGGCGCGCCCAGTCGACCCGCATCAAGATGGAAATCGACCAACTCGCCACCGGATTTGAAGACTACCGCAATGACGTGGCTGGGGAATATCCGCCGAATGGATGGTTTGTGGATGCACAAAACCATAACGCCAATGCCGTCGTACGCCATTTCAAGAAAGCCTTTCCCCGCCACCGGGAACCGGAGGCCTTGATTCGTGGTCTTTCTGGCTACGGAACCGGTACGACTGTTTTACCTGGTGGTTTGACCCCAGCTGAGACCGTCTATTTCTGGCTGGGTGGATTCAGTTCCGATCCCAAGTATCCCATTTCCGGACCTGGTGGGCCCTCATTCCCGGTTGGTCAGATAGACAACATTGAAGATCGTAACCGAACCTACGATTTCGATCTTGCCCGCCTTGGTGCTGGCGAAGGAATCGACGTGAAGACCGCCCTTGCTAATGGCCCAGCCTTACAAAGAACGGCAAAGCAAGCCATGAATGATAATAAAGTCCGCGCGGTGCAGTATGCGGTGTCGCTCAATGGGAGCACTCAAACCCGGCAAATCAATTTCTGGCAGTACTATCCGCCCAAATCAACCAAGCCTTTTGTTTACTTCGATACTTCAAAGTCCAGGCCCAGTACGACAGAAGACGCCCTTTACCTC
>JAKVCB010000012.1 GCA_022448345.1 Pirellulales bacterium | reverse complement strand
CGATTGTTGAAGTCAGCTGGCACAACCTTCGGATCTCGCACTGGTGGCACTTTAGATCGCGGGTTGGTTTGCCCCAACCGATCAGCCATTGCAGCTAAAATACTTGTGGATTGTTTGTCGCCTCGGGGACTTGCCTTGGCGCGCTTGCCACTTAGCAAAGGAAAATTGAACTTCGCACTCAGGTCTTCCATGGATCCCAACAACGACCCTTGTCTGCGGTCGTCCAAGTTTAGGATCTGTTCGGTTGGCCTGCTGTAGCGACTCTTATTTTCGTTCAGGGCACCTCGTACTCTGGTATCAGTTGTCGGTTGCTGCTTGGCTGCCGGTTGCTGCTTGGCTGCCGGTTGCTGCTTGGCTGCCGGTTGCTGCTTGGATGCCGGTTCATCGCTTATGATCACAAACCCACTGTCATCCGTCCAAGTGTCATTTGCTGGTTTTGCCACTTTTGGTTGGTCAAGCTTTTTGCTCGCAGCACCGATGACGCGTTTGCTAGCAAATTCGATCTCTGGAGATTGCCCCCGGACAGTGCCTGTTAGAATCGCAAAGAACACGTTTGCGACAAGAGCTCCGCGGAGAAAAACCGTGTGAGAATGTAATTCGAGCGTCATAGTTCTACCTGAATGATTTGTGGCGTCTAAAGGGTCAAGGGGACCAGGTTTGAACTTCGACTTGGTACCGCCTGCACTCCAGCCCAGGGGGCTAGCAACTGAAGGCGGCACTGATATCTGCCGCTGAGATACCGCAGTCTGGTTGCATTTTCGACTATCGACCAATCGGTGCCGTTGTCCTAACTGAAAACATGCGAACAATCGATAAAACCAGAAAAGTTTTCCCAGCTTAACCCTTTGGTGGCCGGCGGTGGACGAGAAGGCCAATCAAGATCGACAGCTCATGATTGATTTGTCACCGCTACTACGAGACTGCTTGCACTCCCGCAGGAAGGCAACCTCCAAAAAACTGGGGCTGTTTACCGAGTGCAAGACGGTGCTAGAGAGCCAGCAGAAGGTTATACGGTGCAATCACGAAGGATCGTTGGCCCGACAGCCAGCCTAACTCAGGCGCGTGGTTCTGTCATGCGACGGGGATCGAGGGCGATCTCCAGTTCTGCTTCTGGTAGCACCTGCTGCTCGCGGCACAATTCTCGAATTGTTTTGCCTGATTTGAAGGCATCCTTGGCCAGTGCGGTTGCCCGATCATAACCAATGGCCGGAGCGAGGGATGTAACCATCATCAGTGATTGATCAATCAGTTCGCGGCAACGGGCTTCATTGACTTCCAGGCCGACAAGTAATTTTTCCCTGAAGACATTAACAACGTTTGTTAACAACCTCACCGAGTCGAGAAAGGCATCAATCATAACTGGCATTGCAACATTCAGCTCGAATATTGATCCAACACCGCCTAGCCCAGCAGTCGTCACTACGGAATCATTGCCAAGGACTCGACAAGTGACCTGGATTACCGATTCGCAGATTACAGGATTTACTTTACCAGGCATGATTGAAGAGCCTGGCTGAATAGTCGGCAGGTTGAGTTCGGCGATACCACAACGGGGTCCTGAACCAAGATGTCGAATGTCGTTGGCAATCTTTGACAACGCCACGGCTATCGTTTTCAACTCCCCGTGCGCTTCTACGAATGTGTCTTTGGCCGCTTGCGCTTCGGGATGATTGGCAGCTTCACAAAACTTGTTGCCTAGTTGGTCACTCAGGATTTTACAAACGCGACGCGCAAACTCTGGATGTGTGTTGATTCCAGTACCGACTGCGGTCCCGCCAATAGGCATGTTTTCCTCCACCCGCTTCAATGCCCGCTCAGCCCGCACCTTGGACAGCCTGGCTTGTGCGGCGTAACCCGAAAACACCTGGCCAACCCGGATCGGCGTTGCATCCATCAAATGCGTGCGGCCAATCTTCACCAGTTCGTCCCACTCACGCGATTTCCTGTCAAGTTCCCCTGCTAACCGGTCAAGTGCAGGAATCAGGCCGGTCCCCATGGTCAAAGCTGCAGCGATGTGCATTGCTGTGGGAAATGTATCGTTGGAAGATTGCCCCATGTTGACGTGGTCATTCGGGTGGACTGCTCCCTGTTCTCCTTTTGCTCCACAACCGAAGCCAAGCTCAACATTTGCAAGATTTGCAATCACTTCATTGGCATTCATGTTGGTTGACGTCCCAGAACCAGTCTGGAACACGTCCACCGGAAAATGAGAATCGTGCTTTCCTTGGGCAACCTCGTCTGCCGCCGCGAGAATGGCTTCGACAATCTTGGTGTCGAGTTTTCCTAATTCTTGGTTGGCTCGGGCACAGGCCCCTTTGAGGTATCCAAATCCATGAATCACCTCTGGGGGGACCGGTCGCTTGGCAATGGGGAAGTTTTCCACTGCTCGCGCGGTCGATGCCCCATACAACGCATCGGCTGGCACCTGCATGTCACCCATCGTGTCGCGTTCATTCCGGAATTCGCTCATTTGTACAAACCTCACTCACCTCGCTAGCAGAATATGGCAGCGGGCAGATAATAGTGGCTACTGGCTAGTGGCTGGCACCGAAATGCTGATTGATTTTGAACAATCAACGATAGCGTTTCTGGCCGTGACCGTTAAGATAGCTCACAGGCAAATTCTCGTCGTTTGTGGCGATGGGACTGCCGGAAATTGCGATTGCTAAAATGAGCCATCTAGGGGCTAATTCAGGGGAGGGAAGCAGGCAATTCATCATTCCGGACAATTGAAATCACGAGTTGTTTGGTAATTTGCGGAGAAAGGTAAGACCGGTTCTCCCGGCTACTGAAGAGAGCCGCAAAAATCGAGCCGACCTTCCCCTGGTCTTCAAAATTGCTTGAAATCAAAGTGCAATTGAGCGAACACCCGTTACGGTATACCGCGGAGAGAGGCAATGCCCACCATTCTCGACAAAATTGTCGCCACGAAGTTGCAGGAAATTGCTTCTGCCAAGGCCGTACGTCCTGAGGAGGAACTTCGTGCAGCACTGGCCGACGCCCCCGAAGTACGCGAATTCTTTGGATCGCTGGCAGCTGATGGACCCATCAAGTTAATCGCAGAGGTTAAAAAGGCCAGCCCATCGGCTGGTCTAATCCGGGCTGATTTCGATCCTGTTGAGATTGCCACAACTTACCAACGATATGGTGCGTCGTGCATAAGTGTCTTGACCGACGAAACTTATTTTCAGGGCAGTCTCGATTATCTGCGAAAAATTCGCGCCGTGGTCGACATACCGGTGTTGCGAAAAGACTTTATTCTGGACACTTACCAACTTCTGGAGGCCCGCGTAGCTGGTGCCGATGCTGTCCTATTGATCGCCGAATGCCTCGATGACTGCAATCTCCGAAAATTGTTCAATGAGACCATCGCGTTAGGCATGACACCCCTGGTCGAACTTTACGAACCTGACAACCTGTCTCGGGTGCTTGAGGCAGGAGCCACACTTATTGGTGTCAACAATCGCAACTTACACACATTCGAAGTCGATCTACACCACGCGATCCGCCTCCGCAGTCAAATCCCGAGTGACTGCTTGCTCGTGGGAGAAAGCGGTATCACCACATCCGCCGATGTCACCTTGTTGGCCAGCGCCGGAATCGACGCAATCCTAGTGGGCGAATCGTTAATGAGGCAGCCAGATATCGGGGCTGCAATCACCCAGTTGTTAGGTCCCCAAAGTGGTTGAATTATTTTTTGGTTTCTGAAGGAATCAAAACGAGTACACAGGAGGTCCCTTATGCAAAAAGCACCGTTGAACCTTGCCCTTACCCACCCCGAGCAGCAAGAGGCAATAACCAAGTTGAAAAGTCTTGATTTTGCCGACATCCAAACCAATGAGGTGTTTTTTCTAATCGGCCATTATGGCGGGCGCGTCCTCCTCCTGTTCCTTTTCCTGTTTTTTGCCTGGATTATATCTTCCTGGGTCGCACGCATTCTGCGGACCAGTCTGAACCGTATGCATTTTGATGAAACGTTGACTAAATTTGCAGCTAAACTGGTTCGCTGGGGACTGATGCTGTTAGTAGGTCTTGGCGTTTTGGGGAAATTTGGAATTCAAACGACGAGCTTTGCCGCAGTCATTGGCGCCGCTGGTTTGGCCATTGGTTTGGCCCTTCAGGGCACCCTCGCGAACTTTGCCGCCGGAGCCATGCTGCTGGCATTTCGTCCCTACAAGGTAGGGGACGTCATCAAAACGCAATCTCAGACAGGCAAGGTTGACGAAATAGCTCTCTTCACCACGCACGTTGACACGTTTGACAACCGTCGGATTATCATACCGAACAAAGAGGTCTTTGGATCGGTCATCGAGAACTTGTCATTTCATACACAGCGACGTGTCGAAGTCGATGTGGGTGTGAGTTACGACGCTGACATTGACCAGGTCCGCAACCTACTGCTGAAGGCGGTGGGAGAAGTATCTGACGTTCTAAAGGATCCGGAACCCGCCGTCATTTTGTCAGACTTGGGAGATTCCAGTGTGAACTGGTCGATCCGCGTCTGGGTGAATGCAAGCAATTTCCTTATTGTGAAGCAGGCGTTGATTCGTGCTGTAAAACTGGAATTAGACCGTGCGAACATTGACATCCCTTACCCCTATATGAACGTCAATCTTCAGCAATCGGCCGACCAAAACAGCAGCTAGAAACACAGGCGACCTGCACCTCGATAGACGTTGATGCACTGGACTTTCCCGCAGAGTGCGCTACCAACAACCTGGCATGAGTTGTTTCGGGGTTGCCCCGCTATGGGGCGTCTTTTTCCCGAATGGCAATTGACCGGGCAATCTTGCGGCCGGTTGTACTGAGAGCGTAGTTCCCTAACTCGCCTACGGGAGTCCAGCGGACAGGTTTTGCAGCTCTCGGGCGAATGCGCCCCAGCGCATACTGAGCTGTATAACAGTCCAGGGTGATGCGATACCGTGTCACACCATGTTTGATTGTTTGCAATAGAGTACCCGGCAAGCAGGTGATGCCTGTAAGTGCGTGTACTTTTTCGACAATTTCGTCGTGAACTACATGGTCGATCTCACTGTCGGTCGACGGCGGACGATTGGAGAAGACACTGGAAGGGTCTTTCAAGGTCGCTTCCATTTCAAAACGGGGAAAATCCCAAAGTCCTGCCCAACGCTCTCCTTCGGCGCATTGTCGCAACAACACACTTTTATTCTTCGTCACTACGACCGCCGCTTCGTGCAAGTCGGTCAACGGTTTTTTCCGCTTGGGCACTGGGATCTTTGACTGCAATCCGGCCTGACAAGCAGCACACTGGGTTTGAATGGGACAGTCATCGCAGATGGGACTACCTGGCCTGCAAACAAGCGATCCAAGTTCCATCAAAGCCTGATTGAAGTCTGCAACATTTTTTCTCGGGAGAATCTCGCCGGCCATCTCCCACAACAGTTTTTGGCCCGGAGTTTTGGTGGGATCTTTGCGATAACCGAGTACCCGACTTAGCAGTCGTATGGTGTTTGCCTCCAGAATTGGCGCCGGTTGATCGAATGCGATCGACACAATTGCGCCAGCTGTGTAACGCCCCACCCCTGGAAGTTGCTGCAGGGAAGCGACCGTCTGCGGAAATACTCCATCCAATTCGACTGCAATTTTCCGGGCAGCATCGTGCATCTGCCTTGCCCGGCGGTAATAACCAAGACCTTCCCACAACCGGAGCACTTCCTCTTGCTTTACCTCAGCAAGAGCCGTCACCGTTGGAAAAGCGGCCATAAACCGCTCGAAATACGGCCGCACAGTTTCCACCTGCGTTTGTTGAAGCATGATTTCGCTGACCCACACCGCATAGGGGTCGCGTGTTTTGCGCCAGGGAAGTTCGCGCCGGTGTTTGCCATACCAACGACGGAGACGCTGCCGAAACGACTGCTTCCATTTCGAATCGAGGGGCAATTCGAGAATCGAGTCGGCTGGCAACGGTTTACCCTTCCTTGAGGGCGGTGACCAAATCGACCAACACTTGCTTCCCATCACCAAACAACATCAGACAATTGTCCGCTGCAAAGAGCGGATTGGGAATTCCGGCAAACCCGGGAGACAAACTTCTTTTCACAACGATGACAGTCTGTGATTCATGCACATTCAGAATGGGCATCCCCGCGATGGGACTTTCAGGGTCCGTGTTAGCGACAGGATTGACCACGTCATTGGCTCCGATAACGATCGCCACATCCGCCTGACTGAGTGTCGGATTGATGGCCTCCATTTCTTTGAGCTGTTCGTATGGCACATCGGCTTCCGCGAGAAGAACGTTCATGTGACCAGGCATCCGGCCTGCGACCGGGTGGATCGCGTACTCGACGGTCACTCCCTTGGCTTCGAGAAAATTCGCCAAATCTCGTACGGTATGCTGGGCCTGGGCAACCGCCAAACCATAGCCTGGAACAATGACAACCCGATTGACCCCGTCCAGCAGCATGGCGACTTCTTCTGCTGAAGTTGCCTTGATTTTTCCTTCGTAAACGTCGTCTGCGGAAGGTCCATCAGAGGTGGGTCCAAGTTTGGCGAACAACACGTTCGCCAGCGAACGATTCATTGCCTTACACATGATGCTTGTGAGAATCAGGCCAGAAGCACCAACCAGCGAACCGGCAATAATAAGCACAATGTTATCAATGGCAAAACCAGCTGCAGCAGCAGCGATTCCCGAGTAAGAATTTAAAAGGGCAATCACCACGGGCATGTCTGCACCGCCAATCGGGCTGACCAGGAATACTCCCAACACACCCGCCAGGATGATCAAAACCCAAAAGACCCAGTTTGCGCCACCGACAAGCAACATCAGTACTGCCAGCCCCAAACAACCAACAAGCAGGAGTCCGCTGACAAGCTGTTGCCCGGAAAAACTCCATGGTTTCCAGAACATTTTCAGTTCCTGGAGTTTTCCCGCCGCCACCAGCGATCCTGTGAAAGTCACCGCCCCAATCAATCCAGCCAGCGCAGCGGCAAAGCTACCAACCCGCTGGTCGGTGCCAGCTAACTTCAGCGACTCAACGCCTGCCACCAGAACCGAAGCAATCCCCCCAAAACCGTTGAACAAAGCCACCAGCTGTGGCATTTGCGTCATTTGTACCCGGGTGGCGAAAACAACCCCCACGCCACCGCCAACCAGCAAACCTGCCACAATCACCCAGGGTGGCGTTTCGGCAATCAGCAAAGTCACGATCACGGCCAGCAACATCCCCAGCGCCCCCAGCATATTCCCACGAACGGCCGTGCGAGGATGGGTCATTCCTTTGATGCCTAAAATGAACAGGACCGCAGCGACCAGGTATCCCAACCTGGAGGTGTCGTCTCTCGAGGTTGAAACCGTCTCGATTGGTTTGGCTTCGGACGGAGCAGATTCGGCGGGTGGCACCGAGGCCGACTTCCCCGATGCGTGCACAGCACCCTGGGAAGTTGCGGCTTTTTCGCCTGCTGAAGCTGCAGATTCAGTGACTGGAGTTGGAGAGCCCTCAGCAGCGCCCACCGAGGGGCTTTGCATCGCAAATAGCAGCAAGCATGTAAGAAAATGCAGCACGTCCGTTCAACCCTTTTTCTTGAACATCGCCAACATGCGGTGTGTGACAAGAAAGCCACCAACCACGTTAATCATGGCAAATACGATGGCCAAAAATCCGAAGAATTGGCCCAGTGGAGTGGTTCCCGCTAACAACGCTCCAACCAGTGTGATGCCACTGATCGCGTTCGATCCGCTCATCAGCGGTGTGTGGAGCGTAGGCGGTACTTTGGTGATGATTTCGAAACCGATGAAAATCGCCAGCACAAAAATCGTGATTGCCGAAAGGAGATCCATAAAAAAACCAGCTTGGGTACGTGGATAGGATGTTCCGCCGGAAATGAGGCTTACTTCTCAGCCAGGTGATCAATGGGTGGACTGCCTTCGGGTAACGATTCCAGAGGCTCCATTTCCAAAAGCTCGCGGATCTTGGGACTGGTGACTTGACCGCGATACGCAACCAAGGTTTCGCGGACCACTTCGTCGTCGAAATTCAATTGCAACTTGCCTTCGCATATCAAGGATGCCGAAAAATTGGTCAAATTCCTGCTGTACATCTGGCTGGCATGGGTAGGCACTTCGCTGGCCAGGTTGGTTGGGCCAAGAATGGTAACGCCGTTTTCGTCGACAATTTCGTCTGGCTGAGAAAGCTCGCAATTGCCGCCCCGTTCAGCCGCCAGATCGATGATGACCGAGCCAGCAGACATTCCACGCACTGCTTCGGCGGTGATCAAGCGGGGTGACGGTTTGCCTGGAATGGCAGCGGTGGTAATAACTACATCGCTTTGGGAAACGACGCGAGCCATCAAATCTCGCTGCTTTTGGTAGAAGTCTTCTCCAAGTTGTTTGGCGTATCCCCCCTCACCTTCGGCACTCTCGGCTGGAAGTTCCATTTCCACAAACCGGGCCCCCAGGCTTTCAATCTGTTCCTTCACTGCCACGCGCACATCGTAGGCTTGCACCACCGCACCAAGCCGGCGGGCTGAGGCGATTGCCTGCAAACCAGCCACACCTGCACCAATGACAAATACCTTGGCTGCGGTCAGCGTACCAGCGGCCGTCATCAGCATGGGAAACATCTTTGGCAAGTGCTCAGCTCCCAGCAGAACCGCCTTGTAACCAGCAATCGTGGCCATTGATGAGAGGACATCCATGCTTTGCGCTCGCGTAATACGGGGCAACATCTCCATCGCAAAAAGTGTGGTACCCCGTTCGGCAAGTTGTTGTGCCACTTGGGGGTTGCCAAGCGGATCGGCAGTGCCGACCAGAGTATGCCGCCCGGAGAGTCGATCGAGATCTGCCTGTCCCTCAGCAGGGTTGGATCCGGGGGTGCGAACCATCAATAAAAGATCGGCTGCCTCAAACAGCGCCCCCCGATCACCGACAACCTCCGCACCATTTTCACGATACGCGTCGTCACTGAATCCTGCCGCGATCCCCGCACCTGATTCAATCTTCACCTGGCAATCATGCTTGGCAAGTTCGGTCACGCCACCAGGCACCAGCGCCACGCGACGTTCACCCGGATAAGTCTCTCTGGGAACTGAGACGATCATGGTCCACGGTCAGGAAGGAGGAACGGTGCGGCGAAGATTGATGCTGCAACTTAGCCAGTTCTCCAAAGTAAGACAAGTCTGCAAAGCAAGAACAAGCCCGAAGAGCGAGACCCGCAGAAAAAAGGGCCGACCGTACACAGGTCGCATGAGACCCGTAACGGACCCTTGTCTCGAGGTGCTGAGCTGACCCACAACAACTGGGCGAGGAGAACTCAGGTAGTTTCCGGAAGGTTATAGAGTGCCCCAAATTTGCCTCGCAAATGGCGGATAAGTGCTGTGTGCGAAAGAGGTTTTCCGGTAATTTTTTGGGCCAATTCGCTTGGCGTGTACTTTTGTCCGTGCTGGTGAATGTTGCTCCGCAACCACTCTCGAAGTGGCTCGAATTGCCCCTTTCGAAACAGATCGTTTAGATCTCCCAATTCCTGGCATGCTTTTTCAAAAAACTGGGCAGCATAGAGATTGCCGAGTGAGTAGGTGGGGAAATACCCAAATAAACCTGCACTCCAGTGGACATCCTGAAGCACTCCGTCCCGATCGTCGGGCGGTTCAATGCCCAGGTAAGTTCGATATTTTTCATTCCAGGCTTCAGGCAGGTCGGACACGGCAAGTGTTGCTTCAAGCAGGTCAATCTCAAGCTCAAAGCGGATCAATATATGCAAGTTGTAGGTGATTTCATCGGACTCGGTGCGAATTAGCGATGGCTGTACGTTATTGATTGCAAAGTAAAAGTCATCGAGCGACACATCGCCGAATCCCGCGGGAAAGGTTGCCTGGGCAACCGGATAGAATTGTTCCCAGAAAGCCCTGCTGCGACCGACCAGGTTCTCCCACATCCGCGACTGCGACTCGTGGATGCCAAGCGACACCGCCTCACCGGTTGGCAAGCCAAATTTTTCAGCCGGCAGCCCTTGTTCATAGATGCCATGTCCTGCTTCATGTATGGTACTGAACAACCCCCCCACCAGTGTTTCCTCGTGATACCGGGTTGCAAGACAGACATCGTGTGGCCCCAAAGTGGTGCAGAAGGGGTGGTCACTCACGTCCAGGCGACCCGCTTGAAAACCAAAGCCCATTGCCTCCGCCACCTGTTTGCCAAAGTCTTCCTGAAGGGCAACCGGGTAATCGCCCGTAAGGATTTTCATGTTCGGCTTCCGGTCACTGCCTTTAATTTCTTCGACCAGTGGCACCAACGCGTTGCGCAGTTCACTCAAAACCTGTGCTACGTCCGCAGTTTTTGCTCCCGGTTCGTAATCATCCAGGAGAGGATCATAGACAGAATCTGTAAAGCCCACCGCGGCAGCCTCTTGCCGTTTCAGATCAAGCGTCTTTTCCAACAACGGTTGAAATCGGGAAAAATCATCTTCTTTGCGCGCCTCGGCCCAAAGACGTTGGCCCATAACTGCCGTATGTGCCAGTTCCTCGACAAGCGACTGCGGTAGCTTGGTCTTTTTTTCGTAGTCGCGGCGCAAGTGTCCTATGACCGCACCTGTTTCGCTGTGCGGATCGGCTGCGAGCGGACTTGTGGCTAACATTTCCAGCCATTCACCAACCTGGGAGGAAGTTTGCTTTTCGTGAATAAGTCCGGCCAATTGAGTGACCTGCTCTGCCCGATATTCCCCTCCGGCCGCTGGGAGCTTGGTCCGCTCATCCCATTCCAGAACTGCTTGCACGCTGCTCAGAATTGCCGTTTCACGTGCATGACTACAAAGTTCTTCGTAGGTGGAGTGCATAGTATTCTTTCCAACTGGTTGCTGCGGACGTGGGTCGACGACGCTCGGCAGTAGAACCGCGGGGGAAGTGCCAAGAACGCAGGCCAAAGGTCAGTCAACCGGGGAAAATTGGAAAGAGTCTTCTGCAATCGGCAGAGCTTTCGACAAACGTGTTTCCAGATCCACCGCGCGCTCGTCCCGTAGCCGGCTGAGGTCAAACCGCTCGGTATTCCAGGTCTTACACCCGAAGACCGGTAGCATAACCAACAACGTCACTGCCCAACACCCGCTTGTTCGATTAGAATGCGAAAAAGACTTCATGCCATATGACCTCCGCTCATTTGGGCCGCGAAGCTTCCCAAATTTTTCCGCAGGCGCCCAGGGCAACCTATCATGCTTGATATTCTTGTGATTGCTCCCCATCCGGATGATGCCGAACTGGGCATGGGCGGGGCAATCTTGAAATTCCAGGAAGAGGGCCTCCGGATTGGCGTGTTGGACCTCACATCGGGTGAACCGACTCCGCACGGATCGCCCGAAATTCGGCAGAGGGAAACAGCCGCTGCAACAGAAATTCTGGGGCTCGCCTGGCGGGAGAATCTGGGGCTGGAAAACCGCAGTCTTGAGGCCACACTCGAAAATCGTGCAAAGTTAGCGGGTGTGATTCGTCAACAACGACCCAAATGGTTGTTCGCCCCCTATTGGCAAGATGCTCATCCAGATCACACAGCGGCTACCAAACTTGTAGAGGACAGTCGTTTTTGGGCCAAGCTCACCAAAACGGATCTCCCTGGCGAGGCTGTTCATCCGGCACGGATTTATAACTATTTCAGTGTGCATCTGCGCTTGGCACCCCAGCCTGCTTTCATTCTGGACATCTCCCCACAATGGGAACAAAAACTTGCCGCAATCAGCTGCTTCGAAAGCCAATTCGTGACAGGCAGACCTACCACCCCACGTTCGTTCCTGGATGGGCTCCGTGAAGAGGCCGCGTATTGGGGTGGAAAAATCGGCGCCAAATATGGCGAACCTTTCGCCTCGAGGGAACCGCTCGGGCTGATGACCATGGCAGGGCTCATGTGATTGCTGTTCGCCGATACGGACGATTTCCCTGAAGCCACAAGGTGTACTTTGTCGATAACGAAGCCGCTGCCCAGTTCAACTGGGTGATCGCAATGCTAGCAGGGGGACTGCCAGCGATTTCGTTTGCAGACCGTGCTTCAACCTCCTCTCAAAAGCGCATTTCGTTTCGCCTCGCGTCAACCGCGAGATTCAGGCTGGTTCATCGCAGCCCTTACAGCGGCGCTGTTGTTCTGTGCTCCCGGCTGTCGCCCTGTTGTGCCCAAAGACCAGTCCCCGATCTCAGGTTCTCAATCTTTGTCCACAAGTGAGTCGCGTTGTCATCGCGCCATTTTTCAGCCAAAGCGACAAACCTTCGCAGGACGATCGTAGATTTCCGCTCGTCTTTTTCGCCAAACTCCCGGCAACCTCCAACTTTGAAGGCATACCACTGGGAGTCGTTCAACAAGCCATCTTCGGCCGTACTACTGTCGGATAACCGGTTCGAGCGATTGGACGGCATTCTGGGAGTTCTCACCGTGATCGAGAAATTGGTCCCCCGACGGTTGCCAGCTACAGAAGGCCATGCGGAATCGATGAGACCTTCATGTCAGGAAAATTCGTTGTGAACCACATGCGCTGCACAATTGGGAGAGCCGGCAATTTACCACCCAAGTTGTCCCAATACACGACTATTTTCGCCGCCTGTGGAAGTGCCGGACCATCTCCCGTACATCAAAAATCAGGTTCCGGTTCTGACACCTGCAGGGATTTATCGTAGCGATGAGCCAGGTTTTACCGACTCTATGGCCGGTCACCCCTGCTATCGCAATGACAACTGGTTCAGCAGATGGCAAACCTATTTGCCACGAGGCAACGATTTCATGAGCTTCTGCTGTCACTCGCGCGCTTGCAAAACGCTTTCGGTTCACGGCATCCCAAGAGAAACGGGAGTGGTGTTTGAGTGGCCAGCGCGCCGATAAGCGACGATAGGAGCGACGCGCAACCCCCTACCCATGCTATCGCAGCACTCGTCGTCTCACAGTAGCACTCTCCCCCGCTCTGTCGCATGGAGGCCTAAAACGTGAATGACGATATCAATGTACTGGCTTTGGTTAAAGGGAAAGAACGTTATATCCTACTTTACGACGATGCCCAGCGGGCCGAGGCGCTTCGCGCACTTGGTCGGCATGCTTCGAATTCTGAGTTGAGCTTTACCTGGTACGATGCAGCCGTCTTGAGTCAGAAGATTCGCCAGGAATCGCAGACTCCATCGTCCCGCCGTCTGGGCATGCCTCAAATCAGCGACAGCGAAGACTGGGTGTAGCCCATAAATCAAAGCGCGTGTTTTTATCACTATGATCTGGTGGATGATCCTTTAAGCCGCTAATGAACAAGCAGATTGGACAGTTCCTGCAATACATGCGTGTGGAACGTGGGGCCTCCGATCACACGCTCAAAAGTTATCGGGAAGACCTCCAATCGCTCGCTGAATACCTTGCCGACGATCAGGGGGGCACCCCAGCACCCGGTAATATTTCGACCGTTGAACTGCGGGGGTTTGTTTCGGCGCTTCACGAGGCGGGCTACGCCAAGAGTTCTATTGCTCGCCGCCTCGCTTCTGTGCGCAGCTTCTTCCGATTCGGCCAGCGGGAAAACTGGCTACAAACCAACCCGGCCAAGGCCCTTCGAAATCCCCGCAAGTCGCACAGGTTGCCCCATTTTCTGTCGACCAAGGAAGTTGCAAAGCTCCTTAACGCGCCCCCTGCTCAAGAACCCCTGGGAATTCGCGACCGGGCAGTTCTGGAAACGCTCTACTCCGCAGGTTTGCGTGTTAGCGAACTCACCGGGTTAAATGATGGGGACCTTGACTTCCCTACCGGTATTGTTCGTGTCCGCGGCAAAGGACGTCGCGAAAGACTGGCACCGTTGGGCTCCTACGCAACGAGAGCCCTTAAAAGCTGGATGAGTATTCGTGAACTTTCCTCCAGGGAACCCCAAGACCGGCGAGCCCCTGTATTTGTCAACAAGTTTGGTACTCGCATTACCACTCGCAGTATTGCCCGCATGCTTGAAAAATACCTCCGCCAAACGGAACTTGATCAGCGAACATCTCCGCACACTTTGCGGCACAGCTTTGCCACCCATCTACTTGACCGGGGGGCCGATATCCGGAGTGTTCAGGAGTTGCTGGGACACAAGAGCCTGGTAACGACCCAAATCTACACACATGTGAGCACGGCCAATCTACGTATGGCTTATGAAAAGGCGCACCCCCGGGCCGGATCATTCTCAGACAGGCTGACCTGACCACTCAGGCCTCGCAACACAGTCTCGCCGGCGATCGGGAAGAACCCCATTCTAACGTTTATACCGGCACTAGCCTGCTAGATCTTCGTTGACCAGCGGCAACCTGTGACGTAGATAATTTCCGACGCGTAAAAGTTGGACGTCCCTCGTTGATGCCGTTTGACACTACACACCGGTATCGAGAGTCAATTCGTCTCGCTTCAACCGCTACGACTCACACGACTGTTAAACCTACCAATATCCGTGCGCCACGCTTGTGGTGCGAGGCAAGGCCAACAACCACCACGCGGAGTTGGTCGCCAGGAACTGCGAAAAGAAACTCTCCATGAATAAACCTTCGCTCTTGCTAGTTGACGATGACTTCCAGGTACTTGAATCGATGTCCGATTGGCTATGCACCCAGGGACTGGATGTGGACGTAGCTATGAGTTCCGCGGACGCACTTCAGTTACTATCTGAAAAACCGTTCGACGTGCTGCTGGTCGATGTGCGACTTGGTGACGACGATGGTTTCGACTTGCTAGAAAAATGTCGTCGGAATTGGCCATCCTCTCAGGTGTTAATGATGACTGGCTACGGAACGCCTGATTCTGCCGTCGAGGCAATTCGTGCAGGCGCGTTTGATTATCTCACCAAGCCGCTAATCGATGACGAATTGATGATGGCCATCGAGCGGGCCCTTTCTCAGCGCAAGGTACTCACAGAAAACTCGAACCTGAAAGCCCAACTCGATCGAGCTTATGGAATGGACAACATTGTCGGTCAAGACACACGGATGAAGCCGGTGTTCGATATGATCCATAGCATTGCCGACACGCGCGCCACCGTACTGGTCACCGGGGAAAGCGGGACAGGAAAAAGCATGATTGCAAGGGCCATCCACCGCCACAGCGGGCGGGTAGACGGACCTTTTGTCGAGGTCGCCTGTGGGGCACTTCCAGAAAGCCTGCTTGAAAGCGAACTGTTTGGCCATGTTGCTGGCGCTTTTACGGGGGCCGCCACCGACAAAGTCGGTAAGTTTTTGCAAGCCGATGGTGGCACCGTGTTTCTTGATGAAATTGGTACGGCTAGTCCTGCAATGCAGGTCAAGTTGCTCAGAGTGCTTCAGGAACTCGCATTTGAGGCGGTTGGCGGCACGAAAACTTACAAAGTCGATGTTCGCGTGATTCTTGCCACGAACGACAATCTGGTGGAGGCGGTTGCACGGGGTGATTTTCGCCAGGATCTCTACTACAGGATTAACGTCGTTAACATTGAATTACCATCACTCCGCCAACGGACAAGTGACATTCCTATTTTGGCACAGAGTTTTCTCGAACAAGTCCGCGAGGAATCGGGGCGTGACGTCAAGCTATTCTCCGACGAAGCCATATTTGCCCTGCAGCGGTACTCCTGGCCAGGCAATGTAAGAGAACTACAGAACGTAGTAGAACGAGCAGTACTCTTAGGAAAAGGTGAGGTGATTACACCTGCCGATCTACCTGTGGAAGTTCGCAGTACCCATTCCAGCAATCCTTCCATGGCAAGCGTGTCACCGGTCGGCCAACAAACACTCAAAGAGGCATTAGAAGGCCCCGAGCGACAAATTATTCTCGACGTGCTCGAGTCCAACAGTTGGAATCGAAACTTGACTGCCGACCAACTTGGTATCAATCGGACAACGCTTTATAAAAAGATGAAAAAACTCCGTCTTGAAGATGGCCAGTTTGCGATTTAGAAAGCCAGGATTAAAAGGTCAAGGATGCCAGCCAGGCGGAAAAACGTTTGTTTGCCACCTGGTTTTTCTTGTCAGGTAGAATGATTTTGCTACGATTTACCTGGCTCTCGGTTGGTGGGCGAATGCGTGCAATCACACCTGTCTTTCCATGTGAAAGCGGCTTTAGGACCCCCCAATCATCGGACAGCCGACACCCGGCGGTTCGCTGAGACGCTCTGACCTGCAAAGGGGAGATATTTGCAATTGAACCCCCATTTTAATTTCCGCCCCGGGATCCCACTACCTATAATTGTCAGTCCCCACTGGTTGCAGACTTTGCGTTGACACTTCTATCGAGTGCATCTCGCCCTGGCACCCCCCATTCGTATGAGAATACAACAGCTACTCGAACACCACGGCGTTTCCATGAATCCGTTTGCGGAGGAAGATGCGCAAACCGATCCGGTATTTAAGGACCGCTGCCGTGACGGCGCCCATCACCCGGTTTGGGATAAGGTCTATGGGGATCCGACTGACCCAGCCACGTCCATCATCTTTGGGGAAAAAGGAACTGGTAAAACGGCGATGCGAATGCAGATTTCAGGTCGCATCGCGGAACATAACTCACAACACAAGGATGGCCGCATTTACATCATCGGGTACGATGATTTTAATCCATTCCTTGATCGTTTTTCAGATCGTTTCAGTGCTCGCAAACAACGAGACCCGGCCAAGGTACTTGCCGAATGGAAACTTTGGGACCACATGGATGCGATTCTCTCACTTGGTGTAACCGGACTGGCCGATCGGTTGCTAGACATTCCAAAGCCAAGTGGTTCTCCGGCAAATCGCCTTCCCGCCAAACGTGGTCAAAGCCTCGACCGACAACAAAAACGTGATGTCCTTTTACTTGCCGCCTGTTATGACAACTCGACAAACGAGGCTTCATCAATTCGTTGGAATCGCTTGAAACGCAAACTACATTTCCGCACATGGTTTAGTCGTTGGGACCGACTGCTCGGTTACGTGATGACAATCGCTGTAGTAGCCGCCGTTGCGTACTCAATCGTGAACTCAAAAGATTGGTTGCGGCTGACGCAAGTATGGCCTTACTTGATTGTTGCCCTCGGTTGGGCTCCCTGGCTATCGCGAGTCTGGAAGTGGCATTTTGAAGCACGTCGGATTGCAAGCAACGTCCGCGTCCTCAATCATGACATAGGTGCCATACGACGCGCATTAATGCGCTTTTATGGAAATGATATCAATGGTCAGCCACTCCCTACCAGGCAACGCACCGACGATCGCTATGAGCTTTTGGCAAAGTTCCAGGGAATCCTGCACTCGCTTGGCTATAGTGGCATCGTGGTGCTAGTCGATCGTGTAGATGAGCCGCATTTGATCACCGGTTCAGCGCAACGAATGAAGGCCCTCATTTGGCCAATGCTTGACAACAAATTCCTCAAGCAACCGGGGATTGGTCTCAAGCTGCTCCTGCCTAGTGAACTCAATGAGTTCCTCGAAAGAGAAAGTCGTGATTTCTACCAAAGAGCACGTCTCGACAAGCAAAATATGATTCCTTCGCTCGACTGGACGGGACAGGCACTCTACGATCTGGCAAACACCCGAGTGAAATGTTGTGCCGCTGGTGGAGAACAACCATCGCTCCGCTCGTTCATTGACAAATCGATCGATGATCAGCGAATCATCGACGCGTTCGCTGCCTTACGAACCCCTCGCCACTTGTTCAAGTTCATGTATCGACTTCTCGTTGCCCATTGTAACGCGTATACCGATGATCAACCTGTCTGGGAAGTCACTCAGGAATTGTTCGAAGCCACATTTTCGGTCTACCGTCGCGACCAGGATGCGGTTGATCGCGGCCTGCGAGCAGGTTGAGTACTCAGCTAGCATGAAGCCGTTCGGCTTGACCTTCGTTGGTCAATTTGCCACACTCCTCCCGCCGAAACTGTGTGACATGGGTATCATGTCGATGCACTAGGGTCACACTTGTCCCCCCACCGGAGTTTTGCGATGGAACGCAATCTGATCGTTTCTGCTGTCGTCATTGGGATTATCCTGCCCGCATTTGGCTGCACAGAATCGGCTCCCCCGACAACAGCAGTGGCAACGCCAGGGGAGCAGGATACAACATTGTCACCTCTGAAGTCGGCTGCGCGCAGCTTCTTGCAAGCGGTAATCGACGGCGACACGCAACAGGCGATAGGTTTGTTGACACCTCAGGCCGTCCAACAACTCCGACGAAGCGGTAAGGCCTTTGCCCCCCCGGGGTTAGAAACTGCTTCGTTTGAAATCGGTGAGGTTCGAAAACTCTCAGAGGCACAGGCATTTGTGCAATGCTACCTGACAGATTCCAGTGCCCAGCGGACAACACGTGAAGAAATGTGTTGTGTCATCAAGCGGGTTGACGGTCAGTGGTGCATTTCCGGAATTGCCTTCAAGATCGCGCCGAATCAGCCACCGTTGATTCTTGATTTTGAAAAGCCCACTCGCAGTGGGCCTGTTCAAAGTCAAATGGCGATGGAGCAACTTCATTCGCCTGCCACACCCGTTGACCCTGCCGCCAACCCAATCCACAGCGCCCAGAACCCGGCCATCCCAGCGATTCGATAAGCTCGCACCAAGGGACTTTACGTTCCCCAGGCGGGTGGTTAACGGCGGCTATCCGCACGTTAATTTGTCAATGCAAATAATTTATGTTGCATATCTCCGGTGTTGTCTAAAGCGTCGTCTCCTGCTTCGGCCACTTTTTTCGGTGGTTGAAACTATTGGGTGAGACTTATCCCTAACGGGACTCCTAGCACTCCTCCTGCCGGAAATAGCTGGAAAATTCCCTCAGATCAAGCTTTCTCCCTTACCCGGACAAGGCAAGGGTGGTGGGAACCTCCCGCCGGTGGAAGCAAAAAACTGGTTTTCCAATCCGCGTATGTTTTGTTCAGTCCTCGCACCCGATCATTTCCGCCCTCTTAGCCGACGTGATAAATCCAACCCAATTGACCCACAAATACTGACCTTCCCATATTGACATCTGATCGCGTGCGTACTAACTTCTCCTAAATAGTTCAGACAACCCAGCGTGGAAATCAACTGAGTAAGACCGTCTCGCAGAGATTTCCCCCGAAACTACAGCCCGGTTTGCCTTTTAGAGAAACGTTGGCTTTGCCGGTTTGAACAGGTCTGAACATCCAATGTAAAGGAGATGGCGGTTTTAGGTTTTTTAGGGAACGGGGCAGTTACACTCTGCCGTTTGGACTTCACTCACACTCGTTACTAACTTTGGAGGAACTGGTTGATGACCCTTGGGAAATTGCGCAAGCTTGTTTTAGGAATGGCCGTCGTTGGCATTTGCTTTGTTACCTTCGAGAGCAATGCAAATGCTTTCTTTGGAAAGCGATCCTGCGGCGATGCCAGCAACTGCTGTCACCTTAGCTGGTTAAAGCTCGACATATTCGGTTGCGAAGACTGCAAAGAGGCCGATGATTGTTGCGAGAAAAAGGCCGATGATTGTTGCGAGAAAAAGGCCGATGATTGTCGCAAGCATCGTCTTTTCCGTCGCCATCGCTGCTGTTCAGACAGTGCAGCCGAGGGCGAAGCAGAAGCAGCCCCTGAAAAGGCTGATGCTGGGGCCTAAGTTCGACTGCTAGCAAGTTGTGAAAACCTTCAAGCCAAGCCTCACGGGGCTTGGCTTGTTTTATGCGCCAGCTGTGGCCTCGCATTCCCGTAACTTCATGTCATTGCTATAGTTCGCAACAACCGGTGTCCAGCAATCTGCCAATGGGCTATTTCATGCGATTTTCTGTCCATTTATCGACATTCAGTGGGCCACTTGATCTGTTGCTCTATTTGGTTCGTAAACACGAACTGGATGTAGCTGACATACCGATTGCGCTAGTGACCGAACAATACCTCGAACACTTGGAGATTCTTGAGCAAATTGACGTGAATGCCGTGGGTGAGTTTCTGGAAATGGCAAGTCGGTTGATTGAAATCAAATCACGTCTGGTGCTGCCTCAAACTGAAGAATTGACTGACGAACTGGAGGACCCTCGCCAGGATCTGGTACAACATCTACTCGAATACAAGCAGTATCGGGATGCTGCGAGTTTACTGGCGGAACGAAGTCGGCAATGGCAAAACCGTTTTCCACGGGTTGTTGACGAGTTGCCACCTCGAGTACGCAATGTGGCAGACCAACCGATCCAGCAGGTGGAACTATGGGACCTGGTCAGTGCCTTGGGCAGGATCATGCGAGATAGGGTAGAAAGCAAAGGACCAAGCAGTATTCGATATGATGAAACGCCAATCCGTGTATTTATGCACCGCATTCATGATCAGCTAATCCACCACCAGAAGCTGGCGTTTTCCCAACTATTCTCAGGTTCGGTACACCGTTCAACAACGGTTGGCATGTTTCTGGCTGTCCTTGAACTGATCCGACATCGGTGGGTAGTTACAAATCAGGAATCGCTGTTTGGCGAGATCTGGATTGCGCCAGGTGAAAGGCCGATACCCAAAGAGTTTGATAACCTGAGCGACGTTGAGGAATATACTTCGAACCGGGCAGCATGATTTTTGCTGCTATCCCTCACTAACACCTACCCTACTGCGCGACCTTTGACGCTAATCGGCGAAAAACATCGCAACCAGAAAGTGTCCCATCTACCAAAAACCAAAAGGCAAAATCGTCCCTTCCCGATGTAGCGCAACGGGCGCTAAACTAGGAACCTACCTTTTGCTCCTCCCAGCCTCTGGCGCTGCAACCAAGTATTGCTCCCGATGATCCATAATCTCCCTGTCAAAACGCTTGAACACGGCAAGCTAACAATCGAAGGCTACAGTCGGGCCGCAGTACAGACGTATTGGCGGATTCCCGAACTGAAGCTCGGCTTTGACTTGGGCGGACAGCCATGGTCGTTCATGGGTACCGACACCTGGTTTATAACCCACGGCCATCTCGATCACATTGCAGCCCTGCCCGTCTATGTGGCCCGTAGACGAATGATGAAGATGGCTCCACCTACGATTTATGTCCCCGTTAGCACAATCCCTGCCCTCCGGGAAATCCTGCAACAATTTACACGTCTGGACCGAGGGCGTCTCCCGTGCGAACTGGTTGGCACATCCCCAGGCGAAGAAATCGAACTTTCTCGTGACCTGATCGTGACGGTTAGCGAGACGGCGCACACCGTACCTTCTTTGGGATACGTTGTGTGGGAACGCCGCCGAAAACTAATGGCCCAGTATCGCGATTTAAGTGGTGATCAGATTCGCGATCTCCGCCTGGCCGGCAAAGATATTACCGATGAGGTGCGCACACCACTCGTTGCTTACCTGGGAGACAGTGCACCACCAGGACTCGACCGTTGTCCGGATATGTACGAAGCCAAAATATTGATTTGCGAGATGACATTTGTCGCACCAGATCATCGAC
This sequence comes from Pirellulales bacterium, assembly GCA_022448345.1. Lineage (GTDB taxonomy): Bacteria > Planctomycetota > Planctomycetia > Pirellulales > Lacipirellulaceae > JAKVCB01. Next base: position 29,694 of record JAKVCB010000012.1, on the reverse strand, counting down.
GCGAGAAAATCCACAAAACTGGGCACATGCACCTCGATGACATTATCGAGCGGCGAGACCGTTTTCAAAACGAATTAATCATCGCTGGTCATCTCAGTACGAGGTACCATTCCAAAATGGTCCGCAACATAGTCACCAAAAGACTTCCAGACATGCTCGATGGGCGACTTCACCTGTGGTTGTAATTGGACAACCCAATTACCGACGACAAGGCCAAAGTATCGGCTTGAATCTGTCTCGCAGCCCTTAAAGATCAAACTACCTTCTGCTGTGCCTGGAGTCGGTTGATGACCTCCTGGCGATCGAAGAAGGTATTGTCCGGTCGCGATTCAAGCTCGTGCACCATGCGACCAATTTCCTGGTTGATGGGAGCTGCGGTGCCGGCTGTCCGAGCCAAACGCACAACCTCTCCATTAATGTGTTCGACCTCGGTCATTTTTCCATGCAAAAGGTCCTGGTAAAGGGAAAACACAATGGGTCGGCGATTGTAAATCTGGCGAGCCCAAAAGGAAATGGCACCCCGCAAGACCGGCCGTTCGAGCATTCGCATTAATCGCTGTAGCTTGACAAGATTGGATCGCCCCGGGACCGGTTCGAGCTTGATTTGCGCAGCCTCGTAGACCCGCAGGCATTCTTCGACAATGGGACGACCCACTACCTGTCTCCAGGTGGTGTGGCAAAGACATTCGGTGATAAAGTTCGAAGCCGACAGGCAGGATGCATAACCGAGGGCATTGATCGTGAGCTTGTTATAGCGCATGCCAAGTGCATTGGGATGTGCCAGGAACTTCAGTCCGGCGGTGCGAATGCGCTTCAACAAATTGGTCGCCCCCGTGACATGTTGCCCCATGGGACAACTTGCTGCAGGCCCCAACACTGTGAGTCCATCCAGCTGGAGACTGACCTCACCGGGTGTGAGCAGGGCGACATTTGTGGCGGTCATACCCATCACAAGGTGATCGGGATTAACGTATTCCAGGAGGAGATGATCGTTGATTCCGTTCTGAATAGAAACGATCGTGGCGTCACCCAGGTAGGGCTGGGCAGCGCGAATCGCAGCCTCCGTTCCCTGCGACTTGACCGTCAAAAACACGTAGTCGGAATCGCCAATCGCAGAGATATCCTGGGTATTTTGGATGGCGACGGACTGCTTGCCCCATGGTCCAGTCAGGTCAATCGCACCCCGCTGGCTGATCGTTTCGCCATGCTCGCCACGCGTTACCAGCAGTACCTCAAGGTCGCTGGAGTGCTGTTGGAGTAACCCTCCAAACATAGAACCAATGGCGCCGGCGCCAAGTACGCTAACTTTCATAAAGAATAAATTCAGGGTTTAGAGTTTGGAGATACCAGGCCATTACGATTCGCCCGGCAAAAGACCAACTGTGTCGAGCTTGCGATCTCCGGAATCTTGCGGATTGTCGCTGCGGATTTCCTCAAGTTTATGGTCCGCCTTGTTGTCTTGCCGAAGATAGGTGTGTGACCGATGCGCCAATACATCAAGGACAATCGGATACTCCGATGAAAGTGGACCTTTGAAAAAGAATCCGTCGCAAATTACGACGTTGTCACGATAAGGACCAAACCGCATCATCGTTTGATGAGCTCGCCGAAGACGATGATGCGGTATGGTTGGAAACATGTGATGCAGTACATGATTCCATTCGCCGAAGGGGAAAAAGACCGCGCGCTCAAACCGATAACCTTCGTAAACACGACTGTTTGTGTAATCGCCGTTGTCGGGGTAGTTACCGTGATGGGCAATCTCTCGAATAAAAAGTGCGGCCGGGTAAACAGTGACCATCGGTACGATCCAGAACAGAATATAGTAGGGCCACCATTCAAACCGGGTTAGAACAACGACCAGGGTTAAGTAGTAGCCTGCCCGGAGCAGGAACATCCAGGGCTGTTTGAGTGGTTGGTTCTTTTCGGATTTCAGTTTAGGTCCCTTGACGAAGGCAATGTATTCGGCCCGTCCCTTCAAATAGCTGTAAGCCTTGTGGGGCAACATTTGTAGAAACAGGTATTCCCATAAGAAACGCAACTTGCTCACGGGAAATTCGCGCGCCTGGTGTTTACCAAGACGTTTCAGGTCGGGATCATTCTCCGGGTCATTCACATGGCGATGATGGCCCCAATGTCCCGCACGATAATTGCTGATCTTGGCAAAAAACGGAAAGCAGACCAACAAATTGGCAGCCACGTCGTTGAGAAGCCGGTTCTTGAACAGCAAAAAGTGGCTTGCTTCATGCACCAGGCAACTCAGACGATTTTGAGTCCACAACCCAATGGCCAGTACGGTCAGCAGGTAAACCGGCAAAATCGACCACTTTGACCAACCAGGGGTCTCGATCCAAGGGCCAGGGGGCTTGATCCAATGGTAAGTCGCGAGGCAAATCGCCACCAAAACAGCATAGGTGGCATATTCCTGGAGAAGAATCCGCCAGTTGGTAAAGCTGTTGGCGGCGCAAAGCTTGTGAATTTCGGCGTACATTTCGCGCCGGGAAAGATCTGCAGACGCTGTGTTCATGGTAAGGTTCTTTGCTGCCACGACTTACGTCGGTCAACCAATGGGCTTACAATGTCGAGAGTGGCCTGTTCCCAAAGACCGCTGATGGGGGAACCAGACCCGATAATCGTAGTTTATCCGAAACTCTAGAAACTCAAATACCGCAAATTGGGCTAAATAGGTAAAAATGAGCCTTGCGCCAGCCGAGCGCCGTCTCAAAATTTTATTCACCGAAGGGGCCAGCCTTTCGGCGCGCCAGTCGCTTTATGCGCTGGGAGGCCGGCACACGATCGACATTCTTGATCCCGATCCGCTCTGCCAGTGTCGATTCTCCACCCATGTGAGGCGCTGGATCCGTTCACCACACTTTGCCAGAGAACCGGAAGAATTTCTCCGCTTTCTCGCCACACAACTCGACAAACAAGAATACGACATCCTTTTTCCGACGCACGAGCAGGTTTACCTGCTGAGTCGCTTTCGTGATGTCGTAGGGCGTTCGGTAGGATTGGCGCTGCCAACCTTCGAGGCCATGGACCAAATGCAGAATAAGGCCCATTTCACGCGTGTCTTGGCCGAACTTGACCTTCCTTATCCAGAAACCCAATTTGTCCGCTCACGCGAAGACCTTCTAGGTAAATGGCGGTATCCGTTTTTTCTGAAGTTGGCTCATAGTACGGCTGGTGCGGGTGTTTTCCACATCCTCTGTGAGCAGCAGTTAGAACAGCAGGCCAATGCCTTACAAGAAAGCGGTTTTTTTAATGGCACTCGCGAAGTCCTGGTGCAACAGCCGGCCCGTGGGGTTCAGGCCACGATTCAGGCTGTATTTCAACGTGGCCAGCTGGTTGGGTGTCACTCGTTCGACGCACGACAGTTAGGTGTAGGTGGTATGTCGGCCGCCCGCGTCAGTGCCGATCACCCGATTGTCCGTGAGCAAATCACCACGTTAGGGTCTCACATTCAGTGGCATGGGTCCATGTTTGTCGACTATTTCTATGATTATGACACGGGCCAACCGGAGTACATTGAGTGCAACCCTCGCGTTGGCGAAACGGTCAATGCCTGGCTAAGCGACGTCAATATCTGTGAGCTTTTGGCGCGGGTTTCAACCAACGAGCAAGTCAACCCGACTACATTAGGCAAAAGCGGTTTGCAAACGCAAAGCTTTTTTATGATTCTCATGACCCTGGCACACGAGGGTGCTGGTCGCTGGCGACTGGCCCAAGAGTGGTTCAACCGGCTTGCGAAGCGCGGCATTTACCGTGACAGCCAGGATGAACTCACCCGACCAGGCGATGACGTGCTCAGTGTCGTGCCGCTGTGGTGGGTCAGCTTGCAGCTCTTAGCCTGGCCGGGTCTTGCAAAACGGATTGTCGCAAAAACCGTCAAAAACTATTCACTTCCGGAGACGGCCACTGAAGTCATCAAGGCAATTCCACTTGATCGCTTCGATGATCTTTACCGCTGAACAAAGAACATTGGGCCCAGAGACCTTGGATCACAACGCTCAGTGAGCCTTCCACGACAAGAAGATTACGCCAACGGACGAAGCTTGGTAATTCTTCCTGTAGCCACCCATTCGGCAACAAAAATGTTGCCTTGGGGATCAAAACAGGCATCGTGGGGATGGAGAAATTTTCCTGCCTGCCAACGAGTGGGTTCTTTGCGCAATTTGAAGCCGTCTAGTACCTGGCTCCGCCAGGCGATGTCCTCCCCAAGCTGGGCCACTACCTGATCCTGACCATCGAGCAGAGTGATACGAGCGTGCAAGTCTGGCACCAGCATGAGTTCATCAAGCGTATCGATATTGGCAGGAAAGAGGTATCCATCCATCGTTCTCAAATGTTCACCTTCAAGTGTAAACCATTGCAATCGTCCGTTGGCACGATCGGCAATGACCACGCTCGGCGCCCGGTTAGGACGACGGTCAATCCAGATACCATGCGGTGTGTCAAACAGGCCGTGTTCCTTAGTATCAGTTGGCCCTCCAAAAGATGACACATAATTTGCATCCTTGTCATAGCGGTGAATATGAAAAGATCCGTAGCCATCAGACAGAAAAAATCCTCCGTCGTCGAGGAAGGCGAAATTGGTTGGCAAAAACCGGTCCCTTCCCCAAATGTTTTCCGGCTTGGAATCTTCGTTGGCCGCGTACACACCACTTTCCATGGGTGCCCACTTCTGCCACACAATTTCGCCAGTCAACGTGAGCTTGGCAAAGGTTTTCAGCTGCTGATAACAGCATATATAGAGGAATTCTTCACTTCCCTCTTGCCGGACTTCCAGACCATGTCCGCCTCCTTGAAATTGATTTCCAAAAGCGCGGACAAACGCACCCTTGTTGTCAAAAACAAAAATCGCCGGGTGATCTGGCTTGTCGACATCTCCCTCGTGAATGACGTAAAGGTTCTCAGATTTATCAACGGCCACGTTGTGTGTCGTTTGCCAGGAATATTTCTCCGGCAATTGGGGCCAATCGTGAATGACCTCGTATTGATGTTGGCCACTGCCAATCGTGAGGGAGCTGGCGGTTTTTTTTGCCGTCAAAACCAGGGGCGTGGCCATAATCGCTGCACTACCCGCTGCTGCAGTTTCAGTAAATTTCCGGCGTGATATGCGCTCATCAGGCATCCGAAGACCTCGTCAGTGAGTGAAAACAGTACGCGGTTGAAGCGTATTATTGCGTGAACAGAACCCGCCTGATTGTAGCCAGACTGCAACGGCTCAACAAATGCGTCAACGGCCCGAATTACTGTCGATTCTCCCTCCGGGCAGCCAAGCCCCCAGTCGCCCCACGTCCTATTTCAAGAGGTTGTCCTCCCAAAAAAACCTGCCATTACCAGCCAAAATTGACCGGCAAATTATCCCTCGGCAGACCCGGAACCTGGTGCTTCTTGCGCCGGACTTGAATCCTCTGGAACCGGTTTCGGTTCGCGTTTCTTGTCAACACCCGTCCCGGGGACGATTTGAACACTCGGAGAGTTTTCCTCAATCAGCCTGGCTAGCTCTTTGGAATCGATCACTTCTTGCTTGATCAGTTCCTTTGCCGTAGCCAACAACGCGGCCTTACGCGTCTCCAGAATACTCCGCGCTCTTTGCAGTCCCTCATCGACAATCCGCTTTACTTCCTGATCAATCTCGCGTGCCGTTTCCTCACTATGTGTTTGCATAGTGGGCATTTCACCTCCGGCCAGGAAGGGACTGCGGCCACTCTCACGATAATTGACGCGGCCGAGGCGGCTCATTCCAAAATCCATGACCATGCTGCGAGCAAGTTCCGTAGCTCTTTCCAGATCATTTTGCGCACCGCTGGAAACATCCTCAAACACCATTTCCTCGGCAATGGTACCGGCGAGCAGTACCTGAATTCGACTTTCCAACTCACTTTGTGTCATTAAAAATCGGTCTTGCTCAGGACGATGCAGTGTGTACCCAAGGGCTGCGAGGCCCCGAGGAATAATCGATACTTTGTGGACTGAATCGGTATTGGGAAGTGAATAGCCGACCAGGGCATGGCCTGCTTCGTGATAGGCTATGCGGAGTTTTTCGTCCTCGTGCATGATGCGGCTCTTCTTCTCGAGCCCCACGCTGATGCGTTCAACTGCTTCGTCAAAGTCCTCTGTGGTGACGACTTTCTTTTCTTTGCGAGCTGCCAACAAAGCGGACTCATTAACCATGTTTGCGAGATCTGCTCCGACGAATCCGCTTGTAATTGCAGCCAGCGACTTTACATCGACCTCAGCGTCGACCTTAATCTTCTGCAAATGGACGTTGAGAATCTCTTCCCGACCAAGGACATCGGGGCGATCCACCAATACGTGTCGATCAAATCGACCGGGTCGCAACAGTGCCGCATCTAGTGTTTCTGGTCGATTCGTAGCTCCCATCACAATGACGCCACTATTGGTCCCAAAGCCATCCATTTCAACCAATAAGGCATTGAGTGTCTGTTCCCGCTCGTCATGCCCACCAACATTGCCACTACCACGTGTTTTCCCGAGTGCGTCGAGCTCGTCGATAAAAATGATGCAGGGGGCTTTTTGTTCAGCCTGCTGGAACATATCCCGCACGCGAGCCGCACCCACACCTACAAACATTTCTACGAAATCGGATCCACTCAGACTAAAGAAAGGAACACCCGCTTCTCCAGCCACAGCCTTGGCCAACAATGTTTTCCCCGTTCCGGGTGGCCCCACCAGCAGTACACCCTTGGGAATCCGGCCGCCAAGCATCTGGTATTTTTCGGGCTTCTCCAAAAACTCCACGACTTCGCGTAGTTCGTCGACCGCTTCATCAATGCCAGCTACATCTTCAAAAGTAACTTCAATGTCCTCCTGGGCATAAAGTTTTCCTCGACTGCGCCCAAAGGCCATGGGCGATCCTGCTCCACCGACCCTGCGAATCATGACGATCAACATGAAAACCATCAATCCAGTTAGCAGGAGCATCGGCATCCACTGAAAGATGCGGCTGGGCACACCTTCGAATTTGACGTTGAGATGGTTCTCCGCCAAAAGTTCCTTGAGGTTGTCATCCACCGGTTTCTGGTCGCGATGGACCTTGATTTTGATTTTCTCTTCCTGCTCCGGATCCCGCTTACCAATCGTTTGGCGGTCGAGGCCCGCATTGTCTATATTCGGCCCGTTTTGCTCCTTCCGGTTCACCTTGGCAGTGATTGTGTTGAGACCGACCACAATGTCATGCAAATCCGAAATTCTGAACTGCTTTGAATCAGCGCCTGTCGTATCCTTAATATCGATGTACCCGGTCCGATCTTTATTTTGGGGGTTACTCGCTTTGATCAGCTTTTCAAATTGACTCCAACTGATTTCCTGCTCGGTGTCACTGTTCAAAACCGTTACCAGCAGCAATAGCAGCACTCCCAAACCCAAAAAGGCCCAGACGAGGTTGCTACTTTGACGGGCAGGTTTTTTTTCTGGCAACTTGGGATTTGGCGGGGTATTTTCCATTGTGGGGCCAGCATGGGTTAGTTGGATCTTGACTCGACCTGACCGCAGAGTCCTGGATGGCGAACGAGGCCATCGATGGCCGCTTTGGTCAGCGTTGTGGTTTGTCTGATATGCTTATCGTAGGGGTGAGCCTGCAAAAACGCAATGAAACCAGGGTTCCTCTGGCGGTCCCGGAAGACGGCCGCAGGAGCCTGCCTTGCTCGGTGTTTCGTCGCCCCGTAGAATGCGCTCTAGCGACTGCAACCTCAAGTCTAGCTTGAGATTACCACATTACCACACTGGCAGACTGGCAGTGCAACTCCCTTGGGTTGGCCCTACAAGCGACAAACTCGCTTCAAATCCCTTTTGCTGGGCGTGTCGCCAGATGTCCCCTTGAAAATGATAACCTCCTTTCCCTGCCGATGGCGGGGTTTGTCGTTACAGACTCGATTTCCTACTCGGTGGCTAAGCGTTGAGCACTTTTGCGACAAAAAACGTTGCCGTTCTCGGTTCCACCGGAAGCATTGGCACGAATGCCCTGGAAGTCATCAGCAGCAGTGATGGGCAGTTGCAAACAATCGCCCTTTCAGCCCACGCCAAGCTCGATCGGTTGGTAGCGCAAGCACGACGGGTAAAACCACGCTGGATAGTTGCCACTGACCAAGTGGCCGCCCAGAATTATGACTGGGCCAGTTTACCACCAGAGACCAAGTTGTTGGTTGGCGATGCTGGGCTACAACAGGTCGTTGAATGTCCCGATGTCGATATTGTATTGGCAGGAATTGTTGGAAGTGCTGGCTTGCGCAGTACCTGGAAAGCGCTGGAAGCCCAGAAAACGGTTGCTCTCGCCAACAAAGAAACGCTGGTCATGGGTGGACAGTTGATTGTCCAACTCGCCAAAGAGTGCAATGCCCACATCATGCCAATTGACAGTGAACATAGTGCAATCTTCCAGGCACTACAGGGTGGTCGGGTTCAGGAAGTCGAGCGGATTGTACTGACAGCCAGCGGCGGACCATTTCGAGGGACTTCTCCAGAGGAGTTGCTCCAAGTAACCGTAAGCGACGCACTGGACCATCCGACCTGGGACATGGGACCAAAAATCACGGTCGACTCAGCAACCATGATGAATAAGGCTCTCGAAATCATTGAAGCACGGTGGCTGTTCGGCGTGCCAGCTGAGCAAATCGAAGTGGTAATTCACCCCCAGTCCATTGTTCATTCTTTGGTGGAATTCATCGATGGTTCGGTGATAGCCCAGATGAGTTCACCTGACATGAAATTGCCCATTCAATATGCGCTTTGCCATCCTCATCGGCAGCCGTGCGTAGTCAATCGGATCGACTGGTCCAATCCCATGCATTTTGATTTTGAGCCACCTGACCCAGAACGCTTTCCGGCATTAGAACTGGGATATCAGTGTGCCCGATCCGGTGGTACAAGCGGAGCTGTCCTCAACGCAGCAAATGAGGCGGCGGTGGCAGCATTTCTTGAAGGAAAAATCCATTTTACTGAGATCGTGTCGGCCTGCAGGAGTGTCCTGGAAGAACACCTGTTTATAGCGAGTCCCTCACTTGAGGAGTTGATTTCCTGCGATGATTGGGCCCGCAACGAGATCTCGCGATGGGTATGTGCCTGATATTGAAACAGGAAGGTTGGGCAACTGGCCAAGCAAAAGAAGCTGACATAGAACGAATGAACTTACTAACGAAGTCGCCCGAGAAAAAAACAGTACGCGGTTGGCACGGGTCACCCCTTGCCCAGCTGGCTACACGATAGCAGGCACCTGTGTCACGCATGTCTGTTTACAAGAATGAGTTTATTTTCATTCACCCTTTACACGAGATCTATTTGTTGTTTCATCAGCCGATTTCCCTTCGATAAAAGAGTGAGCGGTCAACATGAGTGTGGAATTTATTTGGGCCATCGTTCAGGTCGCAATTGGCCTTGGTTTCGTGATTTTTGTTCACGAGTTGGGGCACTTTGCTGTCGCCAAAATGTGTGGTGTTCAATGCGACAAATTCATGATTGGATTTGATATTGGTGGTTGCAAGATCAGTAAGAAATGGGGGGAAACTGTTTACGGGATTGGCATCATACCTCTGGGCGGATACGTCAAAATGCTGGGGCAAGATGATGATCCGAGTAAAATTGCCGAACAGATCGAGCAATCCCGACTCGATCCACAGTTAGAAGGTGTCGAAGTGACTGGACCTGGTGGGGAAAAATACAAGGTCGACCCGCGCAGCTATCTGGCCAAAAGTGTTCCGCAGCGGATGGCTATCATTTCGGCCGGCGTCATTATGAACATCATCTTTGCCTTTATCTTTGCGGTCATAGCCTTTGGCTTGGGCGTTCCCTATGTTCCCTCCATTGTTTCTCAAACTGTCCCAGGTTCGCCAGCATGGCAAGCCAATTTGCGCACCGGTGACGACATTGTGGAAATCGGCAATGTCGAGGATCCAAGCTTCTCCCAACTCACGGGAAAAGTGACGCTTGCCGACCTGGAGCAGGGATTGCCATTGGTCATCCAACACGGAGCGTCGGGAACCAAATCCACCGTCACACTTCATCCCCGACAACAAGACGGTAAAGGGTTAGCCAAAATTGGCATCGTCAGCCCGTATTCGCTACAGCTCATCAAGGAAGAGCCCGTTCGTACCGGTAGCGCAGCTGCCGTGGAAAATGGTTTCGAAGGTGGTGATGAAATCATCGAGATCCAGGGGAACCCCGTCGAGAACTATCAAGAACTCATCGCCGCATTGGTGGCCCAGGTTGATCAACCCCTGGAAGTCACCGTGCGCCGCGACGGCACCCCGGCAGAAAGCGGGAACGAAAACACGATTCAAGGTGGCAAAAAAGTAACGCTCGAGGTTCCTCCGAATCCCATGCGCCGTTTGGGACTCGTCATGCAAATGGGACCTGTCATTGCAACCCAGCAAGATTCACCGGCTCAAGCCGCAAAACTCCCCACCGGCCACTCCATCGTGGCCATCACGACTCCTACTGGGCGGTTTTCCAATGCCGCAGGGGACCAACCTCTCGATCCCCTCTCCCTGCCGCACCTGTTGAGGCAGCTGACGAAGGAAAACGATGGATCTACCATTGAACTCTCTCTCTCGGACAGCACAAACCTGGCTGTCAAGCAACGCAAAGTCAATTGGCTCGATTCCGATTCAACGCCAGGGACACCGGTTGCACTTTCATCGCTGGGAATTGCCTATGAAGTTCGTAATGTCGTGGTCTCGGTAACAGACAACAGTCCCGCCCAGGAGGCAGGCCTTCAAGCGGGAGATGAACTCGTGGCCGCAGAGATTTCTTTTCCGCAGGCGGATGGCGGAAAAACCAAGACCTTGCCAATCCAACTTGGCGACCAAGCGAATTTCCCTATGCTCATTGGGACACTGCAGCGGTTACCCATTGAAACAAAAGTTGAGCTGACCTATCGACGCGGTGAAAAAGAGAACCAGGTTATCCTGCAAGCGAAACCCGATTCTGAGCACCCTGTTTACCTCGTCGACCGTGGTTTTCTACTCCAAACTCTACAACGGGTTCGCGAGGCCAAAACCGTAGCCGGACAGTTCCAGCTCGGTTGGGATCGCACCGCGGAGTCCTTGATGCTGGTCTATCGGTTCTTGCAAAAACTCGGCACCCAGGTTCCGGTGACTGCACTGGGAGGCCCCGAGACGATTGCCAAGGCAGCCTTTTATTCCGCGTCCGAGGGTACTGCCGCTTTGCTGGTGTTCCTGACGATGCTCAGTGCCAACCTGGCCGTCGTCAACTTCCTGCCGATCCCGATACTCGACGGCGGGCACATGGTCTTTCTAGCCTACGAGGGAATCTTTCGCCGACCTGCAAACGAAAAATTCGTGGTCGCAATGCACACGATCGGGTTTGCCTTTATCATCGGGCTCATGTTGTTCTTAATCGCGCTTGATCGTGGCCTGATTCCGCGCAATTTGTGACCCGACCGCATCCATTGTCGAGGCAATAAGAGTTGTTTTATTAGTTTTCTGAGGTGGTGAGATCGAGGCACACGAGCTGGTCGCGGCCCCTCAAATAGAGGTAGCCATTCGCCAGAACCGGAGAGGTCCAGGCCGGAGGCTGCAAGAGTCGGCGACCTGCCTCGTTGCGCAATACGACCGACTGAAGCAGCTCATATTTCTCGCGGTTGGCCTTCATGAGTAACAAGGTTCCGTTCTCCACCAGGCTAATTAGATGTCCGTCGGCATAAAGCAGTGAAGCACGGCCCGCGCAAGGTTCACTCCATTGTATTTTTCCGGTGGACCATTCGACGCAACGCAATTCAGCCCCATTGGCGTGTCTGCCACTGCAGCCGTACAAATACCCGTCGTGATAAATCGGTGTATTCCAATGTAACATCATTGCCTTCTGGCGAGTCCGCAGTTCATCTTTCCAGACAACGTCGTACCCTCCACGACGCACCCGCAGCAGCGTACTGCCTGGCCCGTAGGTTTCGGATATGAAGACCTCGTTGCCCACGACGATTGGGGTCGATGCATTCACGCTTTCTAAGATCTTTGCGCGCCAAGGATACTCAAATTCGACGTTTCCATTGTGTGGGTCCAACCCAACCAATCCCCCACGAGCAAAAACAAAACACCATGTGTGGTCAGCGATTTTCGCAACAACCGGACTGGCATAGGACGCCAGTTCGTCCGTTGCCTTCCAGCGAACGGTTCCTGTTTTCTTGTCAAAGGCAACAATGCCACTTCCATTGCCCAGGACATTGCCATTGGCCGAGTACACATCCGGAGGACTTCCTTCAGGGCTACCCCCAATGTTTGCAATCAGCAAATCTCCCACCACCACCGGTGTACTTCCAACTCCAAAAAAGTTTTTAACGACGCCAAATTCCTCGGTCGTATCCACCAGCCAAATCCGTTTACCGTCGGCAGCACGAACACATTGCAATATCCCCCCGGCACTGAACGTAAACACACGCGGGCCATCAACTACCGCAGAACAACGTGGTCCATTGTCATACCCAAGCATATCTTCAAAGTCGGTAGGGTGACTAATCTCCCACAACTTTTGACCACTGGTTGCCTCGAAACAAACAAGCCGATCCTCGTCGCCATAGCGATCGAATTGAAATAACCGACCGGCGCTAATCGTAGGAGCCGTGTAGCCAGTGCCCAACGGAAGCTTCCATACGAGAGGAGGTCCAACCACCGGCCAGGAGAAATTCAAACCAACTTCGGACGACTTTCCATCCCGGTGGGGCCCGAGGAAATCGGGCCAGTCGTGACCAGAGACCGGGTTCACCGTTGCTGGTTTGTGGGACGGTGGCTTGAGCCCATCTTGAGCATGGACTACCAAGGAAAGAGGTGCTCCCAGGCAAAGGATTGCCAACACCCTCATCCGTCTTCTACCTTGCCAAACACACCTTTCATCCCGCCGGCACAAATCGTTGGCATTCATTGGTGAAGTCGTCTTAGGAAACAAGACCCAGGTTCGCATGACAGCAGGATAGTCCATGTCCTCCAATAAGACCAGCGGTCATGGGCCTGGTTACGTAATCAATGTGCGCGAAATCTTCGGGCCACCTTTGGCGGCACATCAAGTTACACCAGGGATAAAGATCGTGGCTGAAACCGTTTGCAACACTGTTACCTTAACGATCGCTCCAACTGGACTGCGCGGTCGGGGCGGGCGGGCCCGAGCGCAAGTCCCAGCCAGCCATCTTCGAGTACCGCTTGCGTAACCATCACTCCCGCCGGATCGGGAACTCCCCAAAGCTGGAAGTCGATAACAGGAATCTGTTGTTCTTCCGGAAGAATCTTGTTGAACACCGCGTGCATCCTGGCCCGATCTACAACCCGCAAACGGCCCTCAATACCCAGCGCACCATCGCGTACCAGAAAGACATTCGCACCTTTGATTTGCGGACGGTAGAAAGCATGCACCTTAAAGCGGCGGACTGACCGACCATCGTGAACAAGTTCGACCAAAGCAATCGTAAATTCCAATTGCCCGTCGGCAATGCGAAAACCCAGCGCATCTTCGTACTCAAAATGAAATATGGTATCTCGGGGAATGTCGTCGCCAGAGTTCGCCTTTGCTTTGGGAAATTGTTCGGTAAAAAGATTGTGAAGTTCAACTGCCGTTAGCCTCTGGCCATCAAGATCCAGTGCCTGTGTCGCATTGACAAGTACCGACTGGTGGAGTTGCAAACTTGCCAGGCTGTCAGATGGAGCACGATTGCGAGGTGTATGGGCAGCTAGTTGCTCATCTCCTGCGATTCGCAAGCGGATGACAGCCCGTTTTTCGGACGTTTTAAGGTCAATCGGCTCGACATGAATTCCTTTGGCATCAAGGCTCTTGATCCGCTGGCGAATCCGTGGTTCAACGTCATGCAGATATGATTTTGCACTTTGGTCAAGACGCGACTTGGCCTTGTTGGCAACCTTCGACTCGACTTCCCGTCGGGCACGGGCACGTTTTTGGCGATATTGAGTCATCGCCTCTGACTTGGCCCAAGATCCGGCAAAAGGAACGCCGTCGTAATTGGTGCGAATGCGAACCAGTCGACTGTAGTTCTCCGCCTCAGCTTCGGCAGGCCACTGTTTCAGACCGTCGGTGGTAACTGCCACAAGTTTGCGGGCGTGGAAGTTGGTGTTTCCTACACTCCGGAGACGCGCTCCCTCCCCGAAAGCAACCGTTTTCGAAACTGCAGTCCCGTTGGCTTCTATGAAAAACCGCACATGATGTTCAGCGGGAACCAGCCGCACCTTGACCGCTGTGTCAGTCCACGACCGTCCCCGCACCGGCGTGCCGACGATGCAATCGTGCACTTTGGCCAGGTCGGTTCCTTCCGGCTGAGGAAATATCTGGTTCAAAAACTCTTCGGTCACGGCAAGTCGTATATTCGCATTGCGGTAGTGACCATCAATCGACTTGGCCATTTCACGTTGAGCCAAACGAGGTGACCATGCCAGCCTGCGTCGCTGGCGAGCAATTTCCCGGGCCATTCTTGGGCTACCGGTGGCCTCGTAGGTTTCCAAATTCGTCGCCAGCCCATTGGTATCCAGGTATTCTTCGGCCCAGTATCGCAACTCGTCCGTCAGTCCAGCCACAGGGTCCGTTGAGACGAACTTTCGCTGTGATCCGGTCAAGCCACCAGTCGTTAGTCGCGCTAGAATACGTTGAGCCAATCGGTGACGCTCATTAAGGGACAGCCGAGTCTGACCACCAACCCAGGTGTCTAGTGGATTCATGAACAGATAGTCACGCCAGAGGGCACCCTGGTCCGAACCAGCAGTTCTTACCTTGATTTGGTCCAACGCCATTCGCAGTTGCTCTGTGCCCAGCAGTCGTGCGTTAGGCTCAGCAGCAACTATTCCTTGAAGCGTGTGAGCACACGACCACACATCCACTCGACGTTTCAAAGCATAGTGGGCGCGTAAACACTCCGTCGCCAAAGACTCGTCATAAGTACTTTCGGCCAACATTCTTGCCTGGGAACTCAGCTGATTAAGGGAATCGAACCGCCTGCTGATTTCGCGGTCGGCAGGGTCTGAAATCTCTTGCAAAACTTTCAGTTCACTGAGTACCTGCTCCGCCCAACCACGCGACAACGGGTGGCGCCGAAGCCGTTTCACCTGAAGTACCAGAGACACCGGTGAAGACCAGGGTCGATTCTTCACAATACTGACGGTTGATCTCCCCACAACTTTGTCTGGAGAGTCCTCAGCGGTTGGTCTCTCGCGAAGTCGAAATTGTGGGGCTTTTTGGCGTCGCGTGGGGACCATCGCCACGCGAACGCCAGGACGAAGCGAGAACATCGGAGCGGTCTGCTCGTCCGACGAACGAATCAGTATCACCGGTTGCACCGTTGGTTCGGGGAACCGAGGGAGGTGCTGCGAAATCAACTTCAAGACCGGCCTGGTAACTGCCTCCGGTTGGAGAATGGCAAACCAACGCCCCAAGTCATAAAGGGCACCTGAGGTGTCCAAGCCTGGAAACAGGTTATCTAAACTGGCTGGTTTTGATGCCTTAACTTCGTTGGACGTCTTGGTCTGGACGCTGACCAACGTTGCCGAAAGGGGAGCAGGTTGCAACTCGGGCGGTTCCAACGGAAGAAAAAACTGCACACCACCCGCCACCGAATGGGTCGAAAAACTCAGTGGCTTTCGGCGCACACACAGAATTTCCGCGCTCTTTTTTTGCGGAGTCGCAACACTCACTGAGTGTGCGGGGCCCTGATGGCCCACCTGCCATAAGCGTGGCGACGCGAGACAAAATATCAGCAACACAAACAGTGGCGCAAGGCAGGGCCAAAGTGGCTGTTTTCGTTGAACATACATCGTGGACCTCCTGTCCCACGCACTTACAGACCTCCTGTGCCCCGCACCGAGCGGAATGCGACCAAAATCTTCATAATGCGATATATAGATAAGATCGGTAAAAAGAGATGGTTAGCTAAAATATAAAAGGCAAGACCGGCAAGAAAAGTTCACCCCGAGGAACCTTGTTGGCTTTAGGGCTGGTTAGCAACCGGGTCTACGATTGGCCCATCCGACTGAAAACCAGCCGCTTAGACCGCTTGCGGGTCTCACGCAGGCAACTGAGTCAGTCGGACCATTTATTGGTAAAGCCAACAAAAAGGCTGGTAGTCCGGGTCGATCGGTGGCCCGTCGACGCCTGCGAAAACAGGGGAATCGACTTCTTGAGAAGTCTCCCTCTGAGTTCACACCCCGCCCTCCCTCAGTTGGCTCACTCCCGGCGGGCAACCGATTTTAACGCCCGGGGTTACCACTTGGGTCGTCTGCATTGGCCTGGAATCAAGAAGAGATCAACCAACTGACCGATCAACAGCAAACCGCCTGTCAGCACCCATATCAGTCCAGTCGCCCCACGCGGTTACGCCAAGGCGGATCCCCTTCCCCCCAGACGCATTCCCCGGCATTCGGAAAAAAATACCGCCCGATCTGGCAGAGGCAGGCGGTATCGCCGTGCGACGGCTTGGAAGCGCAAGAGCGTTTTAGCGACGGAGCAAAATGTTATTTTGATTAACGTTTTGGCGGACCACGTCGCATCTTTAGGCTTTTAAAATCACGGGCTGTAAGTTCCATGTGGATTTGATTTTCTTCTCCCAGCCTAATTTCAACGGCATCGCCGTGAATCTGCCCCCCGCAGGGGACATTCCTAGCAGAATTGCAAAATACTTACAGAGTATGTCGCTGCGACGTGAAGGATTTGCGAAGACTCGTGTGAAGAGTTCCTAAAGAATTGAACAAGTTTTGCAGCGCCCAGACCGGTAGTTGCAAAGGGCTTTCTAAACAGGGAAGACCTTTTTGGGAATTCGCGACCTGCTGGTCGAGAGAATGTCCCGTGTGTGAAAAGCCTCTCTCGAAAACACACCCTATGTCACCGTGAAATCAGATCGGAAACACAAAAACGGGGTCGCACAAGTGTGCGACCCCGCAAGAGAGAGAAAGAGAGTAGTTTTTTAGAACAACTAGGTTGTACTACCGGTCAACGCATAGAAGACGCACTAGCTCACGCCGTTTTGACCGCAATCCGTTTCGGCTGTGCGTCAGCCCGCTTCGCGATGGTCACGTGCAGTACACCGTCGTTGAGCTCAGCACCGATCGAATCGGGATCGGCCGATTCGGGCAACACCAGGTTGCGGGTCACTTTGCCGAATGCTCGTTCGTTGTGCCACTGCTTGTGATCACCCTCGGGCGCCTTCCGCTCGACATCGATCTTCAGCACCCCCTTGTCATAGGTCAGGTCCACGTTTTCCTGGCTTGTACCGGGTACATCCAACTCAACGTGGATCTTGTCGTCGGCTTCCCAAAGCGACGCCGGAACCTGCCAGGCCAATGAGGACGCTCCGCGATCGGAGCCCAACAGCTGGTCAAACAGATAATCGAAGTCGCCAAACTTACCAGGAAAAATTTCTTTCACGCGGTTCTTCGTCAATGTAGTGGTCATTTTTAATTCTCCTTGTGTCGTCTTCTCTGCCTGCATCAAAAGTGGCCAGGCACGCACTTCAACACTCAATGAGCCGGCGCTTCAGCCGCCGTTGAGTGGTTAATAACGCAAGTCGAATGCCAATTAGAAATGAAGCCTTAATTTTATTGTAAAATGTTATACAGTAACTACTTATAGATTATAAAATAGATCGGAATTGCCATCTTGGCAGTCGACATATTGGCATCCGGGGGCAAATATGAAAACATGGAACGCCAAATTGGCAGTCCCAGGTGGCTTGGAGTGACCAAGATTTTGGCATCGAATAGGGTTCAATGACGAAGCTTTGCCTTGGAGACTCGCCCCAGGACCAGCCGGCGTGAGCCAGCCAGAGGAGGCCAGCCAGAGGAGACTAGCCTCAGCCGCGGGCAATGACGACGTAAGACCCTTCAAAAGCAACCGCGGGGCGACTCGTGCCGGGGACTTCGACCTTCAGGTCCAGCTTCGTCTGATCTTTTTCGTCGAGCATCTCGAGGAAAAACGCCTTGGATTCGTCCGCAATCGGCTCACAGCGGGCAAAAACCTCAGCGGTCTTGACAGGAGTGTGATATCGAATGGAGCTCCGCTGAATTACGATTTTGCCGTCACGCCCCAGTTCTTGCAGCAACAGATAAGTCATTCCCCAGCCGGCCATCGTGCAAAGTGCGTTCAGACTACCTGCGAACGCCGTCTGGTGGTGATTTCGATTGGGTTTTAGAGGCAACTGCATGGTCAGCCCATCCGGGCCATATTGATCGATCCGAATCCCCATTTGTAAATACATAGGGATCTCCTTTTCGAGGAAACCCTGCAACTCGTCGAGCGCTGATTGTTCGGACATCGTTTTCAATGGGTTGGGGTCATACATCGGGCAAGTCCATTTTTATCAGGTCCCGACCACTGCTTGATAAATTTTATGCGATTGGCTCCCAACCGCTTAGCCCCCGTCTACCGTTTTCCTTACGTCAAGTCCTCCTGAACCTGCCATTTTGCAACCTTGCATGAGGGAGGACTTTTGCAAAGTTGGCTTGTTGCCTCAAATTTTCCACAGCAGCAGAACCGAGTAGTTTAACAGTTGCGGGTTGGTGTCGACTAGCGTGCTATCGTAGCGATCTGTGACAGAAATTTTAAGACTTAGATTAGCCGGTTGTTCGAGTTCAATTTCCCACCCCAAGTCGGTTACTAGCCGAAACTCGTCAAAGCGCTGCAATTCAGGGAAGTAATCCAAAGTGGCATAAATACTTTGACGCGTCGAGACTTCGATCTCAGAAACAACGCTGAAGATTGCTTCAGCAATCCATTCGTCGTTAGGCCCACCAACTTCCCGCGAACTACCGGCACCCATGCGAGTAGTTAATGCAAGGTGGTCACCGTCGATTAACCGGTATCCAATACCACCATCCATATTGACTTGAATGTCGAAGGCTTGAAACTCGTCGTAGAATAGGGTGCTGGTTGTAAATAAAGTCCAGAGCGAATCCTCGTGAAAGAGCCAATCGTTAGTAATGTTCAGTTGCCCATTACTTTGAGTTTCTATACCACCGGCAGAAGTCTTGTTGTAGTAGGCGTTAATATTGATCTTTGCAAACTCCGATTCACGGTGGAAATACCCACCGGTTCGAATGCTCACTGCTTCGTTGTTTCCAGTTGACCCATTGATACCCAGTTCCAGTCCTGCATCCCATGGTATCGTGTCAAGCCAACGTGTTGGCGATTCGTACCAGGCCGGTGGATGCTCCTGGGCCTGCTGAAGGAACATCCCGTTGTCTGCCCGATTTTCCAACGGAACGGGAACAACCTCCGTCGGCTCTGAGATTGGGATAAATTCTGGTGCGGCAACAGTGGCTCTCGGTATTGATGCAGGCAAGACCATTGGTGGGTAGGGTGTGCTTGGATAGGTGGCAAGGAGATACGACTGAGAGACCTCCACTTTGGAACCATGTGGCGGCAGAAGATCAGGCTGATCGGCAAGGATTTTTGTGGACTTCGTGAGAAGTAAGGCGACTACCACGGTCCAACGAAAGTGAAGGGCAAACTTCATCTTGGCAGCAGTTTTCTACGGCAAAGCCGGACTTTGGTGCAAGCGCGCGGCTAGTAGGTCACTGGTAGCTTGGGCTCACCAGTTGCAGAGTTGTAAAGTGACAGGAGCAGACTACTAGGAGCAGACCACCGAGCTAAGACTTATAGTAAGCCTGCATTCCCCGAACAAGGCGAGTCACTTCCGGTGCTGACCCGGCGAGATTCATCCTGTCATCCAGCACACCTATCAGGCCTGTTCGGACACCGACGATCGCGAAAATACCTATACTGACGGTCCTCGCGCGAGGAAAGATTGCCTGGTGCTACCACTGCTAGTTGCCGCTCCGCAGAAGGCCTCTTACAATCAAAGGGGTGTTGTGGGCAATCAATAAGGTGTTCTGGGCAATAAGGTGTTGTGGGCAATAAAGGTGTTCTGGGGAGTCGTCCTAGGGAGAACGGCATACCGCTTGATGATCCCATCTACGGAAACCATCCAACCTACTGAAATTGACCGCGCTGAAAGACAGTCCACCTGATGCAACTCTGCAGCTGACATTGTCGCCTGCAATCCTGTCAGCAAGCAGTCTCCTATCCGCAACCTAACCTACCTCACATCGTAGTGCACTGAATGTGACCTGTAAGGCATTGGCAAAGCTCATATCGCGTCATGGCTCCTTGTAAATCATGGCTCCTTGCAAACAGGATCAAATATGAAATTCCTTACCGTGTTACCTGTCTACAACGAGGCTGGTCACGTCACGAGTGTTCTTAATGAAGTTGTTTCCTATGCGCGTGACGTTCTCGTCGTGGATGATGGATCCTCCGACGGCACTACCCAACTGCTTGATCAGCGCAGCGACATTGCACAGATTCGCCATCCGGAGAATTATGGCTATGGGGCTGCGTTACGCACCGCCTTTGATTATGCAATTTTGCAGTGCTATGACGTTGTGGTGACGATCGACTGCGATGGTCAACATGAACCGCAGAGAATCCACAAGCTCGTTGATGCTTGCCAGCAGGCTGACATAGTCTCTGGGAGTCGATATCTCTGTCCCAACCAGAGCAATGGGCAGGCACCCGCTGAACGCATGCAGATAAACCGCGAGGTTACCCAGGAATTAAATCGGCGGTTGGGTCTATCGCTGACCGACGCCTTTTGTGGATTCAAAGCCTATCGGACTCACTCGCTGGCCCAACTGGAGTTGACTGAATCTGGCTATGCAATGCCCTTAGAACTGTGGGTACAAGCCGTTCATCACGAGCTTCACATCGTCGAGATGCCGGTTCCGCTCATCTACCTAGAAGAAAAGAGGAGCTTTGGAGGTCAACTCGATAGCGGCAAGGCCAGACGTCGCTATTACTACTCCGTATTGGATCGGGCAGAGGCTGCAGCCGCACAGAACGCATCACAGCATATCTCCCGAGTTTGTAGTGCAATTGGCCCCTGAGTAAACATGTACCTGCGATCTTTCAAAGCTATCTCCGCCGGCTGCCGTAGTGTGTTGAATCTGTCTCACACACCGTTCGTGACTTATTGGAAGTTCTTGTCCTCTGGAAAATAACCTTTCGGTTATCGTATGCATTGTGCAGATAGCATCGCAGAGTGGTCGTCTGATTTTTAAAAGAACTAATAACTTCGGACGCCGAGGCTTCTAAATGGAGCAAACGAAAAAGTATCGTCGGATACAAGTTCCAACCCAGGATGGTGGTACCCTTGTTGAACCTGCCTGGTCGAGTTTGCCTCAAGTGGTGGCCGACAATCGTGCAGCAATTCAACAGGCTGATCTTGAAATCCAAGGAGTGTCTCTTGCTGAGTTGGCCGCGGGAGCCCGTCGCGACCTGCTGGCTTCCGCCGCTACCTACACAGCTGGCTACCATCACCTACCTGCAAATTTTGCATCGGTTTCGGTACAGCAACTGCCAACATTGATATTCGCTGGCCACCAGCCGCAATTATTCCATCCAGGAGTGTGGTACAAAAATTTCGCAATTGCTGAATTGTCCCGCCTCATTGGTGGGATCGCGGTCAACTTGACCATCGATGGTGATCTGTGCCGGATAGTTTCAACCCGCGTACCGACTGGCTCCTATGATCGCCCACAAATTGCCTCCGTCGCTTATGACCACCCAACTCTGCCTCTCCCCTACGAAGAGCGGGCGGTCTGTGACGAGGAGACTTTCTCAAGCTTTGCTAAACGAGTCTTGGATCAAGTGGGAGACTTGATTCCCAACCCAATGGTCGAATCGTTCTGGCCACTCGTCCTGGCCCGTTACCAGCAGGAACCGAACCTGGGCCGCGCATTGGCCCAGGCACGTCACCAGATGGAAGGGCAATTTGGGAATTCAAACGGTGCCTTAGAAAGTCTAGAACTCCCTCAAAGTATGGTTTGCCAACTGCCAATCTTCCATCAGTTTGTTACTCACCTTCTCGTCAGTCTGCCCCACTTTGTAAACACTTATAATCAAGCACTCCAGCAATACCGAAAGACTTATCGCTTGAGAAACTTGGCTCACCCGGTACCAAACCTTTCCGAGAACGGCGGATGGCTGGAGACACCATTCTGGATCTGGTCGAAATCCGATCCCCACCGTCGCCCGCTGTTTGCCCGACTAGGAACTGGAAAGATACTTATTGGAGATCAAGCCAAAGAGGAACACGAACTTTCGCTCGGGCCCAATGGAAACTTCACATCGGCTGCAGAACAGCTGCAGCAACTGTCCGAAGATGGTATCAAGATTCGTACCCGGGCAATTACAACGACTCTCTTCGCCCGATTATTCCTGGCTGACCTGTTCGTTCATGGGATTGGTGGTTCGAAATACGATGAAGTGACCGATCATATTCTCCACGGTTTCTACAACATCAACCCGCCGCAATACGCCACTATTTCAGCTACCAGGCACCTCCCAATTGAACATCCGTCGGTTACACCAGATCGCACTCGTCAGTTGCAACAAGAACTTCGTGAAATGACATTCCACCCAGAACGGTTCCTTGATCTGCAGCATCAAGAACAGGACCGAATGTCGATGTTGGCCAGCATCCTTGCGGAAAAATCGAAATGGGTAAAAACACCAAAGACACCGGCAAACGCAGCCCAACGCCATCGGGCAATCGTCGGGGCAAATCGCGACCTGAAACCCTTCCTGGCGGAAAAACGTGCGGCGCTCACTGACCAGTACCATCGCTTGGCCCAACAGGTTCAGGCCAGTTCTGTACTAGACTCACGAGAGTATATGTTTTGTCTCTTTCCGAAGTGCTCTTTGGAGAACTTTTTACTGAACTTTGGGAAGGCCGACGCGTCATAAGCTCCCGAACAAATGCGGCGGCCCGCTTGTGGCAGACGTTGCAACGGACCTGATCGCCTCGGTGTTGGGCTGCAAGACGACACCAGGTCCCCCGCAAACACTGTACGTCTGGCCATTGAATGATTCCTCGACAACGGAAAACGATAGCTTGAACTGGCCCTCATCAACAGCATGGTCCAGAGTAAGAATTCCGCCAAATTGGAGTTCCCCCAAAGACGCCTGGTCCTGGGAAACGAACATTGCAGCTCAATGCAGGACTTCGGGAAAATTACCACTGCTTCCGTGGCACCAACCTGCCCAAGGGCATTCCATCGGCTAGCATGTTGCCACACAGACACAGCAGGCGTTTCATCACGGTGAAATGGGAGTAGTATACAATGCCAGAAGTTGATAATATTCTCGCCCGTTCGCTTCCGCATCCCGTTGGGGCGTCGTCCCGGTAGTCGTTGGAGAACCATCCGATGTCAATCCACTGTCGAATCGCTACCTTTAGTCTGGTGAGCATGTTGACGTTCGGTTGTGCCGACTCTGGAACCAACGTGGATCCCGCCTTGGTAGCACACCATCGCAGTCGCCTGTTGCTTGCAGACGAACCAACCGGTGCTCAAGCTGTACTTGACGTACGCGAAATATTCACGGGCCCACCGGAGGAAGACGACCTCCATACCCATCCGCCTGAGGAGAACCCTGCTGAGGGAGAACTTGAATTCACAGAGGCTGATGTCACGGCTCCCACAATGACTGAGCCAGTTGGCCCCCAGGAGGTTGTGATGGTTGGAAAAATCGGTGGAATGCCGAATCCATGGCCTGAAAAAGAACCCGCTTTTCCCTGGAAGCAAAAGGTGGCAACCGTTTTCCTGGTCGATCCAGCTACGGCGGAGGAATTCGGGGATAGCGAACATGATGAGGCATGCGATTGCCCATTCTGTGCCCGCAAGGTGAAAGACAACATCGACTCGTTAGCTGTCGTGAATTTTATCGACCCAAACGGAGACGTGCTCGACATTGGGGCGCAGCCACTACTCAACCTGGAAGAACAAGCAACCGTGGTCGTACGTGGCCAAGCTCGTCTGGTCGGCGGCAAGATACTTGTGATCGATGCTGACGGGATGTATGTCCGTCAGTAGGAACATGAGTGCTCACGGTCTTCGCTTGAATGAATCATCTCACAACAAGGACTCGAAGCAATGGTGCGAAGCAAATCCGTTCTGATAACTGGCCTGTTTGTGTTGGCTGCAGCGAGTCATCTGGTCGCTAAGACCCAATCGACACCCGCAGTCAATCCAGTCGTAAAAGCCTCGGGAGAAGACCCCAAAGAATCCTCAAATACAGTGATCTTCGTCGAAGATATGCACTGCAAACATTGCGCCAAACGATTGGCACGCAAGTTATTTGCCGTTGCGGGGGTGAAAAAGGTCAAGGCGAACATCGAGCACGATTTTGCGGTCGTGATTCCTGAAACAAAGAAGACGCTTTCGCCGCTTGCGTTGTGGGAAGCTGCCGAAGCGGCCAAGTTCAAGGTTATCCGGATTGAAACACCGATTCAAACTTTCGAGACAAAACCAGTCGAACCGGCCGGGTAGGATACCCCCTCTGCAGAACAGGACAACAAACTCGGCAAAAAACACCCGTCGAAAAGTGTTCTACAAAAATAAAAGTGTGGTTCACTTGTATTAATCTATGACTACGACAACTCAGCATGAGTCAGCAGCCTGGGTGGACCTGGGATCCTTTTCCAACCCAGAATATGATCCTGGTGGAGGTCGGCTGGGTCGCATTTTGTGGTACTACGTGAGTTTGGTTGTTTTCGAATCGGCCTGGTTCCCATTCATCCACTTTAAACCATTGCTGCTGCGACTTTTTGGGGCCCACATTGGTACGCATGTGGTCATCAAGCCAAACGTACGGATCAAGTACCCTTGGCGCCTGAAGATCGGGAATCATTGCTGGATTGGGCAGGATGTCTGGATCGACAACCTTGCCGACGTTGCGATTGGTGCAAACGTTTGCCTATCGCAAGGTGCATTCCTTTGCACGGGCAGCCACGACTATAAACGAACTACTTTCAACTTGATCGCTCGAAAGGTCGTCGTCGGCGATGGGGCCTGGATCGGAGCAACAAGCCTTGTTTTGGGCGGTGTTGAAGTCGGTGTGAACGCATTGGTTGCTGCCGGCAGTATTGTTACCAAAGATGTCCCCCCAGCTGCGATTGTGGCGGGAAATCCTGCCCGTTTTGTAAAACAACGCGAACGGCCTGTCTGAAATTCGTGGGCAGGGAAAGAAACCCCTGGCATTCCAAGTGTCTGGTCCCAATGTCGGTTTATTTCGGCATAAACGGGTTTTTCCCGTCAAACCAACTGCACGGGTAAAACCATCCCAGAGTCTGGCAGATTGCAAGGCCCACATGTCTGCGCCGCGTACTTTGCTGCCCTATAATTGACCATCTGATTGACGGTATTTGAAACCAGATCTATTATGCCAGTCGAGGGCCAGTACGCAAAAGCCTTGGCATAAAGCATCTCTAGACCGGTATCGCAGAAGGGGTCCAGTCAGGCATGTGAAGTCACGTGTAAACGACTATGGCCTGCTAAACGAACCCGTTCTTGTCGATCAAAGGATCCAACCGAAGTAATCTGGTTGGAACAGGATTGTTACCGCTTAAATGTGGATTTGGTTTTGTTGGCACCTCAATCTACTGACTTTCGGTGAACGGCTTTCATTCGACTCTTCCATTGAATTTCCACCTACCCAAAGAACATCTTCCACATAAACTAAACGGCTGCCGGCGATGGAACTACTCTTTGCTTTTCTGATTGCATTTGCGGCAAGTTTTCTACTTACCCCGCTGGTTAAGCGAATATCCACCAAATTTGGTTTTGTGGATAAGCCGGATGGAAAACGCAAGGCGCACAAAACTCCGGTTGCTTTAGGGGGCGGCGCTGCAGTTTTCCTGGCAGCCCTTTCGGCAATCGCATTCACCATCCTTTACGCATTTCTAAAAGGCGACGATATCATCCAACCGGATGATACGAAGGTAATGATTGGATTGCTGGTGGCCTCAGCATGCATCGTCCTTTTAGGATTGCTGGATGACTTCATTCATTTGGCGGGTCGCTATAAGTTGCTTGGCCAAATCGTGGCAGCCGGGTTGTTAATTTATTTCGGCGTACGCATTGAATCTGTTTCCATCTTTGCCGGCAGACCCTCACCGCAAGCTGAACAGGAAGCTCTTGCGGACGAACCCGCGGTAGAGTCAGACGCAGGCGGGTCTGACGAAGCGAATGCAAGCGAGTCCCTTGAAACCTCAGCAATTTCGAGCACCACACCCGGTCAGCCAACGTCGCGCGGGATCAACCTTGGATTATTTGCCATTCCGTTTACCTTATTTTGGTTATTAGGCGCCATTAACGCCATTAATTTGATTGATGGTATCGATGGGTTAGCTTCCAGTGTTGGCCTGGTACTTTGTGCGACTATTGCTTCGATTACATTATGGAAAGGGCACTACTTTGAGACACTAGTCATGCTTTCTCTGGCTGGAGCTCTACTCGGTTTTCTCCGCTTTAATTTTGCTCCTGCGTCCATTTATTTGGGAGATGCAGGCAGCATGTTGATTGGCCTGCTGATTGGCGGAATTGCAATTCACTCCTCACTGAAGTCCGCTGCCACCGTAGCACTGGCCGTCCCAATCGGTGTGTGGGCGATTCCAATTCTTGACTCGATGGCTGCTATCCTGCGTCGCAAGCTTACGGGTCGCAGCTTCTTTGCTCCCGACCGGGGACATTTGCACCATTCTCTGTTGGTACGGGGCTGGACGGTTCGCCAGGCAGTTTTGTTTATTGGCCTGATTTGTGCAACCACCTGCCTAAGTGCCGTTATGAGCGTTTACTTTGGCAACGAGTTGATTGCGATACTCACCGTAGCTGCCGTGGTCACATTTCTGATCGCAACGCAAACTTTCGGACATATAGAATTTGCGCTTGTAAAAGAGCACCTGCGTTCCCGCGGGTTGTCGTTTGCTGGTGGTGCAAACCGGAAACACAGTCGCCCACACGAAAGCCACATTCACTTACAGGGTGCGCGGGAATGGGACAAACTTTGGATGGCGATTATTGAACCGATGCAAGATTACCACATCACGCGCCTTAAGCTGGTCATTCGTATACCCGCCCTGCATGAAGACTATTTTGGTTCATGGGACGCCACGCGAGATCAAAAAGAACCAGCTGAACAAAGTTGGCACGTGAATTATCCAATTATTGTAGATG
Organism: Pirellulales bacterium; assembly: GCA_022448345.1. GTDB lineage: Bacteria > Planctomycetota > Planctomycetia > Pirellulales > Lacipirellulaceae > JAKVCB01. The sequence continues at coordinate 2,662 of JAKVCB010000012.1, read as the reverse complement.
ACGATGTTGTTGGTCATGTGGAGATTGAAGGAATCGCTCGCAAGAAGGCCACTCTGCCACACATGCAACAGGTTCTTGATTTTCTCGAGCCTCTTGAAAAAGATGTCCGGCATATCATGGAAGAACTCCAGGGCAAGCAATCCTCATTGAACCTGAACAATGTCCCGGAGAAACCGGCTAGTTCTGGCGAGGCCTCCTCGGCTCAGACAGTGACTCCTGGGAGTTAGTCGCGACTGACGTTTTTCGACAACCGGTGTTGCGTCTCTCGTCGAACTCCAAAACCAGCCTCCAGTTCTAAATTGGTTCTTTTGTCTCGCTGTCCCGCCCTGTTGCTTGCGATATCCGACTCGTAGCGAATGTTGTCATGACCTGCTCCACTCAACCCAACACATCACGAAAACGGCACTCCACAAGTACCACCTGACAACTGTTGGGTTCGTGCCGTCCCTGTATTGTCGCCACCTTGGCACACACAATTCACCGCTGTACTCATTGCATTTGCTAACGACACTCATGGACCGATACTTCACGAATCGAAACGTGGCGCTACAATACTTGTCAGTTCCCGCGCGGGTCCTCCAAAAAGTGGTTGTGGTCACTCGGTGCTGACGGATTTACTCAAATGTCGCGACTTTTAATAATACTCAGCCTTATGGTGGCCAGTGTTTCTGGCTTACATGCCCGGGAACTCCCTCTTGCCCAACAACGAGGTCGAGTCTGGATCCGCTATGCTGCAAGCTACAAAGATTACGATGCCCGTATGATTGGTTGGTGGAAAGATGGATGGAAAAAGTTCGCTGAGCAAACCGTATTTCCTCAAATCGCCGCAATTTCGAAAAGAGAAAAGATTTCGGTTTATGGGGTGCAGATTCATCATCCCTGGGGGCGGTCCGTCAAGGATGGTACACCAATGCCGATGGAATTTAACCAACGGGAACGTTGTTATCAGGATTATGAGGCAACGCAAAATCCGAAGCTTGCACTTGCCCTAGACGATGTGGCTTTTTTGGAAGCCATGGTTTCCATCAGCCAGAATTATCGGTTGCTGATTTACATGGGGTCGCCCCACCAGTTGGACCCACTACCCGGGGAGTCTCAGACCGCCTGGGTGGCGCGCGCAAAGCAAGTGTATGGCCCTGTACTATACATCACACCACCACCAGCAATCGGGATGGACAATACTTTTGGGCAACCATGGGACCCAAATCCTAAGAGCTGTTACCATTTCACCGGGGGGGCAGAAGGCGCCGTTGCCCAATTGGTAGGCGATCTGACCGCCCACGGACACCGTATTTATTTCGAGGGCGGAATTCTCCTGAATGCCCGGTGGGCCCTTGATTTGTGCAGCACTTACACGACCGATCGCTGGTGGGACGTCCCAGCCTCAGGACGGCATCACCATAATCGGCAATGGGGCCGGTGGGCCCGGCCACAGCAGGACACCAAAAACCGGGTCATGATTCAACTCCATTTGACGGGTACCGATGAAGAAAAAAGGGAAGCGATTGAGCGGCAGCTGGCTCTCGGTCGAGACGTGGTCCTTGCCCCGACCTCTTTTCCCGGGTTTCCGTGGTCGAAATAAGGGCCAGTTCTCGGGGGTCAAACTTCGTGATTTAGTGATATCGCGACTTGGGAAGAGGAAAATATTTGAAGACAGAGAAGCTTCAAACCGTTGCAAACACTATTTCCCTAGTTTTCCGACACCCTCCAGCCAGATCAGGGTTTAAATTTATTACAAACCAAACCGGCAAGGCTCAGGAAATTATTGCCGCCACCAGGGTTCTAGCGAATAATGAAAGATGAAAGTCAGAGAAGTTGCCATTGAGTTGACTTGCCTCCAATAGCCTTACAAATGGCTGGCTAGCCCCGCTTGACGTTGACAGCACCGACTCTGAAGGATCGCGCCACCTGAAAATTTTCTAAAAGGGCAGCTGATGCACTGCTTTTTGCTGCAGGCTAATAATGTTCGCCGTGCCCGAAATCCCGGGAAAGTATACGTCGGCTGGGCCTTGGTTCTACTCTTACTGAACATTGCCATTCCCAGGGCAATCGGGTCCATGTCCGAAATTGGATATGATGTCCTCGAAGACGCCCTGGGAGATAACCTGCCAGATGGTTCCGGAGTCGTGGTTTCCCAGGTGGAAGCTAGCCAAGGGTCGGATAACGGACCCTACATGCCTGATACGGAAGATCCCCAATTCGGCGGGAAAACTATTATCAATGGCTCCAACACCAACAGCAATCACTCCACCCATGCACGAGGCGTGGGATATAGCTTCTACGGCATTGACACTAGTGTCGCACCTGGCATTACAGACATCACCGTTTACGAAGCGGATGATTACCTCGACAATATTTTGAACGTTAACGGAGGTGATCCAACCGACCAGGCATTCAACATTCAAAATCATAGTTGGATTGGAACCTATACGAACCATAACGACGATCCTATATTCGCGACAATTCTACAAGCCTTACGGCGCTTCGATTTTACGATCGACAATCAAGAAATCATTGTGGCCGCTGGCCTTAACAATGGATCTTCGACAAATATGTCCTATCTCTTTGCCCATAGTTACAACGCAATCTCGGTAGGGCGAACTAATGGCAGTCATAGTTCTGGCGAAACAATACTCTCGAACTATAACCCCGGACGGCAAAA
>JAKVCB010000119.1 GCA_022448345.1 Pirellulales bacterium | reverse complement strand
TAGATTTCACTACAAGGCCCGCATACACCATCTGGTCCCTGGCTTGGTGCGCTGGCAGGCCAGAAGTTCTCGTCCTCTTCACATCGCTCAATCCGCGATTGTGGCAAGCCAATGTCACTGGCCCAGATTTCAGCCGCTTCGTGATCATCCTTGTAGACAGTCACGGTCAATTGGTTGGGATCGATGCCCAGCCACTTTTTGTCCGTCAGGAACTCCCAGGCCCACTCGATCGCTTCCCGCTTGAAGTAGTCGCCAAAACTAAAATTTCCCAGCATTTCAAAAAACGTGTGATGATAGGCTGTCCGGCCGACATTCTCGATATCTCCTGTACGTAAACACTTCTGGCACGTGGTGGCCCGAGTGAAATCGAGCTTCACTTTCCCCAGGAAATGGTCTTTGAATTGGTTCATCCCGGCCGGGGTAAACAGTACAGACGGGTCCCAAGTCGGTACGAGTACGTCGCTGGGGCAGCGCCGGTGTCCCTTGGTTTCGTAAAAGGCCAGGTACTTTTCGCGGAGTTCGTCAGTTTTCATGATGGCAGACTAATAGGGTGTTGGAGAGCGAGCCGACGACAAATGATATCGAAAAAATTCCTCCACTGCGACCGATCTCTTTTGAAAGTGCTGGGGTGGGTGACTCGCTTAAAATGCTGTGGAAAGGAGGTCAAAAGTTTGCAACCGATGCACCTATGAGTACAATAGTGGCAGGGCAGGGGGCTGGCGCTTTGCGGTTTTTGGCCCTGTCCTGCTATTTCTTTCCCGGTTTACCCTGCAATCAATTTGCCGACTTTGCTTGCGGTTCTTTGCCGCAGTGCTAACCATTTTTGTTTTTTGCTGGGTGTTCTCATGAACAGTAAGCGGGTTTTACTTTTGGTGGTGGTAGCCATCTTGGCTGCCCACTGGGTCCCCAGTGCCAAATTATTGGCGGCGGTAGTTGAGACGCTGTTGATCGAAAATCACCACCATGCGCACCATTGTACCGGGGCTTGCTGCCATGGACTGCACAGCGGTGATGGATCTACCGGGACAGCGGTTAGTAGTTTTGTAACCACCGGAACCAAGTGGCCACAAAATGTGTCCGGTGCCCCTGTCACGATCAGCTATAGCTACAACAATTTTCTAGATGGAGGCTTGCTTGATCCCAGCGGAAGTCCTCTATCTCCCAGTTTTCTCCGCAGTTCGGCGGAAGAGGCCTTGGGACTTTGGGCGAGTGTGTCCCCGCTGCACTTTGTCGAAGTGTCCGATGAAGGTGGTCCTGTCGTGATGGGAAATTATCCAAATGGGCAATATGGACAGATTCGGTTCCACCACCGATACATCAATGGCCCTGACTCTCCGGCGTGCTTTGAGCCAGGTGCCAATCCGGGCACCTGCGGCGCCAAAGCAAAAGCGCAAGCCTACTTTCCCGGAGGTGGAAACCAGGCGGGCGATGTCTATTACGACCATGGAGATCGGTGGCGAGAAGTTGGAACCCTGACAGAACCGGACGTCTTGGGGGCGACAGTTCATGAACTCGGGCACTCGCTTGGCCTGCACCATACCAGTATCCCCTCGGCCAACATGTATTGGATCTTTCAGCGATCGAGTGGTCTTGGCACGGCTTCCTTGCATCCGGATGACATCGCTGGAATTCAGGCCATCTACGGTGCGGGAGTTGGTTCTGTGACTCCTTTAATCGTCATTCCGGAATCCTCAACCGGGCTTTTGCTCCTGGTGGCAGCCAGTCTGCTTTCAGGTCTTCGGTTTAAACGGGTAGCGGCGGTATTCCGGCCGTGCCCGTACCTACCGTGAGTTCCCCAGCAGGCAAACTCATTGCCCAATTAGGGGGCCCAGTGGATGAACTTCCCAAAACGGGCGTTCAACCACCGGCGGGTCCGTTTCTCAGCAGTGGGTGAGAGCGGGAGCATTGTTCGAGAGTGTTTTCTGTTTAAGGGTGCGCGGTCGGTGGGGATTCCAGTTCTGGTTGTTGTTGGCTGGAGGGCTTTAGAGATGACCAGGCCTCCGGATGAGCCCGGCAACGGCCTCCCTTAACGGGGTTGGGCGTTGGGCGGTGATTGGCCAAATGGCCGGTAGATTTTTCGGGCCGAATCGTACAGCATGTTTTGGGAAGGCGGCTGGCTCGCAGGAGAAGAGGCGGTCGGTGGCGGCTGAAAGTAATTTGCACCTTGTCGAAAAGTGCTTTCGGTCCGTCGGTAAGCACCCTCGGCAGCTTGCTGCAGGCTCTGGCCATAGCTGTCGGATGCGCCAGGTGTGGCATCCCTGATGTTAGGTTTTTGTGGCGAGGTCATTCCCGTCCACTGTCCTGGGGTCACATTGAATGGAGCTTGTTGCGGTGTTGGATCGGCTGCGGAGGGTGGCCGACCCCACCAGTCTCGAAGTTGCTGGTAGGTATTGGCGAGGGTTGGCGTGGGATGCCCGCTTTGTTTTAAGACTGTAGTTTCACTGAAGATAAGGACTATCACCACGCACAGTTTTGCGTAGGTTGAGAAATTCGAATAGGTGTCTTTGCTCCAAAATTTGATAGCCGTACCAAACGACTTTTTGACTCGCAATCGCCCACGTTTCACCTCGAAGCTATAGATTTCATCAAGCAAAAGATGGGACATGACTCCCAGAAAGACTCCGCCTGCTTTGAAGTAACGGAGATTCACGTTGTCACCTCCAGCCACCAGAAAAGCCATTCCAGCGAAAATCAGCGCAGCCGGAACACTGTGAAACATGCCGCGATGTGACGTTCGGTGGGCAATCATCTTCGTTGCACCAAACCGTACCAGGAAATACAACGCAGCCCCAATCAAGATCATTTGATCATGGGTTATATGGAGTTTTTCCAGCCGTTCTCGCAACAGGGCGGGGGCAACCGCCGCTGCAAAGGCCATTGATTCGCGAAGCGGTATTCCTGTGTCGCTATCCAGATCAGGCAGCATACCACTAATGCCGCACATTCCACCTGCAACCAGCGCTGAGTCAAGCGGCACACCCATCGCATAACCGGCTGCCGTGTAACCACAGCCGAGCATGGAACTGAACGTAACGTGTGTGCGAAAGTTGGCCATAATTTCAAGGTCCGCCGGTCACTGTCTTTTGTGGATTGGCCCCAACTGTAGAAAACTGGTGGTGGCCTTGCCAAGGCCATCCCAGCCGGAATGGAGTGCTAGCAGAAGTTGTTGGAGTTGTGGGTAATCGGTCATTCTCATGGGGCTGCAAGCACAATTTTCCTTTTGCCGGCAGGGAGATTGTGCCACAAATGGGGACACTGCAGTTTCTGTTGGCAGCAGCCACCCTGGAGCCGGTTACGAGTGCCCTTCGTCAGCCGGGATCGCGCAGCTATACTCTGCCACTTGAAATTGCGCTTTGTTGCTTCGGTCTCTCACATGGAACCCAGCCATGGAATCGTATGACCTGTTTATGGTTTTAGTGCTTTCCGCACTTACCCTGTTTGGTTTTTGGAAGGGATTTGCCTGGCAAATTGCCTGGATCACATCGATCGTTGTCAGTTATTATGTCGGACTTCGATTCAGTCCCGAATTGGCCCCCAAGCTGGGCGGTTCTGCACCGCTGGCGATGCTGGTTATTTTTATTGGTTGTGGTGCGGCGATTTGGATTGTGTTCCGGTTCGTTTCCAACTTTATTGACAAGTTAAAACTGAACGCATTTGACCACCAGTTGGGTGCGCTGCTCGGTTTTGGCCGGGGTGTCCTGTGGTGTATTTTGATCACGTTCTTTGCGATGTGGCTTCCGTGGCTGAGCCATGTCCAGAAAGAGAACATCATCGCCTCTCATTCCGGGCAATATATCGTCCTGTTACTGGATGAAGCAGATTCAATTTTGCCAGCAGGTGTCCATAGTACGATTGATCCGTATATTCAGCGCGTGCGGCAGGAACTAAAACCAGGCCAGCACCCGGAGTCCACACCCCAGATTCAGCCGTCGGACCTCCGCAGGTATTTCCAGGGGCAGGGGCAGGGACAGGCAATCCAGCCCCCACCTCAGCTGACTCCGCAAGAGGCTCCGTTTGCGACTCAGGACGACCCGCCACGAGCATTTCCAGGGCTTCCGCACTCGGTGGGTCAGCCGGTTCCCAGGCAAGCGTATTGACCCGCCCAATGGCAGCTTCTCCCGCATGGCAAGAGGACGAAAATAGGCCAGCCTAAGCACCTTGAGGATTTGCCATGCCAAAGTGGTGAGTGCCGGATGGACGAAGCCTCGGCCCTCTGGGCCGCCTTAGATCTTCAGTGGTGCCTTGCAGGCAGCCTGGAGGGTACAGGTACAGAATTTGGCTAAAACCGCAGAAATCAGGGGTCTAAAACGAACATAACAGAGATTATCGGACGTTGGACCCTTGGCTTTTCAAAACACGTTTTCCCTGTCATTAAGCCAGTTTCTTGTCACTTGGTGGCCTGCGAGCGGCAGCCTCCCCTGGCAATAAGGGGCTGGGAGTTGATTCCCAAGCCGCCACGCCCAGCGGCCAGACAAACGGTTCGCCGGCCAGGCAGGCCGAGCATCTTCACGGTCCATCGTGCTCTGGGGGCGGATCGGATTCGCTCGTGGATGGCTCTTTAGAAACGTCCAGAAATTTTCCGATGTGGCGGAACTTTTCGTAACGTGCAGCCAGCAGTTCGTCGACCGGTTGATGGACCAGATCTCGGAGGGTCTTCACGAAGTACATCTTCAAGCGGGCTGCCATTTGATGGTGGTCACGATGGGCTGCCCCGAGAGGCTCATCAATCACGTCATCAACCGCACTGAGCTCCTTGAGGTGCTTGGCAGTGCACTTGAGTGCCCGTGCGGCGTCTTTCGCGTAGTCGTGACTTTTCCAGAGAATCCCAGCACAGCCTTCTGGGCTGATTACCGAATAGTACGCAAACTCAAGTACGGCGACTCGGTCACCGACTCCAATGCCAAGAGCTCCACCGGAACCACCTTCACCGATAACAACACAGATGATCGGGGTCCTCAATTGGGACATTTCGAACATATTTTCGGCGATCACCTGCGCTTGGCCACGTTCTTCGGCACCAATACCCGGATAGGCGCCAGGTGTATCGATCATGCAAAGAATTGGCATTCCGTACTTGGCGGCCAGTCTCATTTTGGACAGGGCTTTGCGATAACCTTCTGGATGAGCACAGCCAAAGTAGCAATCATTGCGTTCTTTGAGGGTTTTGCCTTTGTGGTGCCCTACCACCAAGACCTTGTATTGATCGAGTTTTGCAAATCCAGTTCGGAGTGCCCGATCGTCTCCAAAGAATTTATCGCCATGCAACTCGACAAACTCATCAAAGACCAGGTCAAGGTAATCGGTCAGCATGGGCCGATCGGGGTGTCTTGCTACGCGAACGGTTTCCCAGGGATCAAGCTCGCTGTAGATCTGCTTTGTGGTCGAAGCAAGTTCGCGTTTGAGTTTGCGGACCAGTTCGCGATCGTCCGGGCTTTTATCGGTACGGGGTTCGATTTCACGAATTCGCCTTTCGAGTTCGTGAAGCGGCTTTTCGAATTCAAGCTGATACGATGTAGTTGCCATAGTTTTAAGTGATAGTCCACGATCGCCAGGAACTATTTCAATCCTCTCCTTCTTGACTGGAGTTGTTATCTAATGCTTCAGGAGGGTTGTAAAAAAGTTTTTGCGCGCGAATTCCCATTTGTACGTCTTTCATGCTGGCAGGACGATCATTGGGGTCCTTAGCCATGAGCTTTTGCACGTACGCGGCGAACTCCGGTTTGACATTTTTATCCGTAACCGTAAGTGGCCGCGGTTTTGTACGCAAGTGACGTTGCAGCAATTCTGCTGGAGAATTGGCCGTAAAAGGTGGCTTTCCGCTTATTAATTCGTGGATCATGCACCCCAGGCCGTAGATATCGGATTGGACGTTGACGACTTCTCCCCGGATCTGTTCCGGCGACATGTAGCTATAGGTGCCCTGCACTTTTGCCTTGGAGCGGAGTAGCTTGGATAGTGTACTTGGCTTCTTGTGGCACAAATTGAAATCGATCAATTTGACGTCGGCATTTTCACCCAGCAGGAAATTGTCGGGCTTGACGTCCCGATGGATCCAACCTGCTTCATGCAGGTGTGTAAGTCCTGTTGCTGCGTTGATAATGATCTCTTTTGCCTTGGGGTGCAGGTTGCGATAACCGGCATTGATATGTTGTTTTAAGTTCGGGAATTTGTAGAGCTCCAGGAGCAGATAGGCGCCATTAGAAGTGGTGTTGAATTCATAGGTTTCAATGACTGATGGGTGGTTGATGTTCTTGCCAACCGCATTCTCATGCTTCAAATCTTCGACAGCCTGACGAGTGTACTTGTTTCCGGGAGGCAGCCACTTCATTGCGTAGGGCGTGTTCTCCGATATCGACCGAACCGTCCAAATCTCGTACACGCTTCCAGCGCGGATAAGATGGAACAAGCGATAGGTGCCGACAAGTTTTTCGCTTGTTGCCATGGGGGACCTTTGATCGAAGTTAAGTCGTAATGCCCAATTCTAGTGCCGAACAAAACTTCAGGAAAGTGCGTGTTTACGGGTTAGCCGTTGATAAAGCTCATGGATTTGGGAGGTCATCTGCTGGTGGTCAAATCGTTTTGCGCAGAGTTGGCTTCCGGTCTGGGCCATTTGCCCTCGCAGTTTGTCCGAATGGGCCAGTTCGTAAATCCGCTCTGCCAGCGTATCAACATCGCCGGGCTGGACGAGAAAGCCGGTCTCGCGTTCGAGGACAACTTCGCTTGCACCGTCAATGTCGTAGCTGATCACAGGTCGCCCTGCTAACAGTGCTTGCGGAAGAACGCGAGCCAGTCCCTCACGTAAACTTGTGTGAACAACCAGATCGGTTGCTGCAAGCAGTTGAGGAATTTGCTGTGGAGGGACCAGGCCGGTCAGTCGTACACGATCGGCTAGTCCCGCCGTCATGATTTGTTGTTCCAAGGCTGGGCGCAGGATGCCATCCCCCACCAGCACCACCCGAAGTTGAGGCATCCGCCTGGCGACTTTTGCGATGGCAGCGATGAAGTCTTGATGGCCCTTCAGGTGAAACAGGCGGGCAAATTTTCCGACGACCACATCGTCATCAGTAAATCCAAGTTCATGTCGAACTTGTTGACGCTGCTTGTTGGCTTGCAGAAAGGACTCTACTTCCATCCCACTATAGATCGTCGTAAATTTTTCTCGGGGGGCAACTTTTGCTGCCACAAGCTGGTCGGTCATCGCGTCTGCCACACTAATGATTGCATGGCATCGGGCAGCTGCGAGCCGTTCGCATTGGCGAAAAAATATTCGCGCAGGTCGCGACTGGTAGCGGTGGAAGGGGGCGCCGTGAACGGTGTGCACAATAACACCAACGTTTGCACGGTAAGCTGCCAGTCGTCCCAGCAGGCCAGCCTTGCCGCTGTGGGTATGAACTACGTCAGGATGATAGGCCCGCAGGATACGAGCGATCGCACAATAGCTTTGCCAATCGCGCATTGGGTGAATAGGCCGCTTCAAGGCAGGAATGATTTCCAGGGGTACCCCCCTGCCCCGCGCATCGGCTTCCAGGCTTCCCTCTGGGCCAAGTCCTGGCCCACTCACCAGGAGAACATCATCCTGATATTGATTCTGCAAGTCTTGACAATTGAGAATCGTATTTTCTTGAGCGCCACCAACGATCAGCCGTGTAATGATGTGCAGGACGCGCATGAGGAGACCGGTTGCAAATGGGATCGTGGTTACCGTGAACTCTAGTATTGGACGCGTACCAGGAACAGGCCGTGCGGCGGTGCCGTTTGACCTGCGCGGCGCCGGTCGCGAACTGCCAGTACCTCAGCAGCCCATTCCGAGGGTCGGTTGCCGAGCCCGATTGGCACTAAAGTACCCACGATAGAACGTACCATGTTGTACAAAAAGCCATCTCCCTCAACTTCGATGGTAATCTGGTCACACAGCGGGGCAGATTCGCGAGTGACATCGAGTCGAAACAGGGTGCGGACAGGATCAGGGCGGGGTGACCCACTGGATTCGAAGCTGGAAAAATCGTGCCGTCCCACCAACGCCTGACCGGCCCGATGCATGGCCTCCGCGTCAAGCGGCCGGGGAACATGCCAGGTGAACTGGCGATCGAAAACGGTAGGAATCCGGCTATTGTGAATCTGGTAGCGATATAGTTTGCTAATTGCGTCGTGGGTGGCATGAAACTGGGGTGGCGCATCGTCAATCGCTATTACGGCTATGTCGTCGGGCAGCTTGGCATTCAACGCCCGCCTCAAGTCGTGGTTCGATAGCAGGCTGGTGGTGCCCACGGCAACAACCTGCCCAATCGCATGAACTCCGGCATCAGTTCGGCCTGCGACGGTCACTCGGACGGTTTCCTGCGTAATTGATTGCCAGACAGTCTCAAGTACTCCCTGGACGGTCGACTCCTGGGGTTGTACCTGCCAACCCGCATAGCGCCCTCCATCGTAGGTAACCGTAAGTTTAAGCCAACGCATTAAAGGACGGTTTATCCTGCTGCTACAGCTTTATCCACGAGCAACTCAGCAATTTGGACAGCATTGGTTGCTGCTCCCTTGCGGAGGTTGTCGCTCACGCACCAAAACGCAAGGCCATTTTCGCTCGATAAGTCTTCACGAATGCGGCCAATAAATACCGCATCATCGCCATCGCAGTCTTTTGGCATGGGATACTGGCCTGATTCAAGATCATCGATCACCTTAATTCCGGGGGTCGCCGCAAAAAGTTCCCGCGCGGCGTCGACGGAGATCTTCTTTTCCGTTTCCACCAGCATGCTTTCGCTGTGGCAATTCACCACCGGAGCACGGACACATGTGGGACAAACACGTATCGATTCATCTTCAAAAATCTTCTGCGTTTCGTACACCATTTTCATTTCTTCGGAGGTGTAACCTGCGTGTTTAGAAGATCCGATCTGCGGTATCAGATTAAAAGCAATCGGATGAGCAAACGCCTGGTATTGATAATCTTTTCCTTCCAGGCTGGCACGGGTCCCCTCCTGAAGGTCTTGTTCACCCGAAACTCCTGCCCCACTGGTAGCCTGGTAGGTACTCACGACAACGCGGCGAATTTTGCCCGCATCATGCAAGGGCTTCATGGCGAGGACCATTTGAGTCGTTGAGCAATTTGGACTTGCTATGATCCCCTGATGTGATAATGCGGCCTCTGGATTGACCTCTGGCACCACCAAGGGAACTTTTGGATCCATCCGCCAATATCCGCTTTCGTCGACAACCACGCAGTTGTGTTCGACGGCCCAGGGGGCGAATTCCGCTGCGACAGGATCAGGAGTGCTCCCAATAACAAGGTCGATGTCGTTGAACGCCTCGGGGCGCAATAATTCAACGGTGTGTTGTTCTCCTGCAAACTCAATGGTTGAGCCGGCTGAGCGTTCAGAAGCCAGGAAAGTGATCTTTTTATGGGGGAATTTCCGCTCTTGCAGCAGTTTTCGGATAATCCTCCCGACGGCGCCGGTGGCGCCTGCAATAGCTATCGAGTCAAACACAATCGCAATCTCCGCATAGGGGTTTCAAGCTGTGGTGCAATAGTTGGCCTTGGGGCACTCACTCACTGGCTCTTGGGGGCCCGGGTATTACCGGGTAGATCCTGTGAGTTGGAAATCATTCGCCAGAAGTCTGCAAATTTTAACGGATCTCATTCTATCCTCCAGCCCCGCTTTTGGCCACGCTGGTACCGACCAGGGCCAGCGAGATTCGACTGGCAATCGGATTGGCGAACCGCTGAATCGCTGACGGTGAAATAAACGCCAGGTTGCCAATCAGCATTACCAGGCCAAAGGTTGCCATTCCGAGGGCAAGGGCAATACCGCCATGTACGAGAACGGCCATTGCCAGGACCCAGGGCCGCGTGTAGCGATTCCATATAAAGACAGCATAGGTGAGCTCCCAGAAGACCGTCACGTGGGTCATCAGGTTGTAGAGCCAGGTGTGTCTGGCCAGCCACATCATGTCAAGCGACTGGTACTCCAAGTTGGCTACGCTCATCCATACTGCTTCCCCGTCCCACCAGGCGGGGCCCTGGAGTTTTCCAAGTCCGGAGAATAAATAGATAATGCACATATGCAATTGAATGAGACGGATTACCACATTGGCGGCAACGCTTGGGCTGGTCGTTACCGCTTTACCTCGTCGCATGCGCCAAAGTCGGTCGATTGAGTATCGCGCCCCACATGGCCCGAGCATCAAATACATAGCCAACATGCAATTGATTTTATCGAGCCCAAAGTAGGCGCCTGGAGTAATGCGATTTGCATAGGTGACCGCTAGCAGGAATGCCAGGATGGCCATTACACGGCTAAATAGGCCAACCATCAGGCAGAAAAACACAATCAACGCAAGGATGTGCACCGTCCAAAGCCCGACGGGTGATTCAATGTGAAAAAACAAACTCCAGGCAAAGGTGCGTCCCGCGTGCACTTCACGCATAAGTTCCAGCGGCAACCATCCGTCGGGACCAAAAAAAGCGTCCAAGTCCCTGGTCCACACCAGGTGGGTGTAGAACAGCATGGCCCCCGCCAACATGCGGATGATCGACAGCGTAGAAGGATCGGTCGGTGTGAACCAAAAACGGTTCCATGCCTGCCATACGGAAGACCAATAATCGCGGGTTGCGGCCAGGCCAATGTTCATCGGTAACTCCGGGGGCTTGAGGGCACATGGGCGCCACCGTACGTTGGTTGATGGGTTGCACTGGCTGATTCTGCTTGCGTTAAGTCGCTCGCTTGCTGCACCGTTTGGGAAGTCGTCTCAAACAAACCGTGGTCGTTAGGGTCATCGCCGCTGAGGCTATCTTCCGGCGAAAGGATGTAATGACGATCCCGTCTTAAACGTGCTTCTGTTCCGTCGTGCGCGCGCAATAAATGCCGTGCATAACCGTCGAGTGTCAGTTGTTGAGATTCCATAGCTTTGCGATTTGGAAAAGGAAGTTCCGCTTGTTCGGCTAACATGAAATAGCGGTGGTATCGCAGGCGGGGCCAATACTCTTTTAAATCGGGGAATTTGCCCGTGGCAATTTGTTTCCGTTGATTGTCAAATATGTCGTAGTAAACCAGGTGTCCCGGTCCAGGTTCGGGCGCAAAAAAATGGTAGCCGTGGTTGATGTAAAGCGCGTCAAGATACCGTTGCATCAGCGACGGGGCGAAAGGCTCCCCCTGAGCCATTTTCGAAACAAGTTGTGAGGTTGGTGGCAGCGATAACGGGGCCATAAACACCGCGAAGAGATGCCACAACAACAAGAGGCTGATGAGACTACGTACCACCAGGCCTGGATGGCGTGAATTCTCCGCCGGACGGGAGGGTTTGCCGGTAGGTGGGCCGGGCTGTGAGCCCGGGTTTGCGGGTTGCTTGGAGCGGTTTTTACGCATTGCTTGCTAGCACCGGGGGTGGGGGCCACCCATAGCAAAGGAAAAACCCCCGCACCGGTCAACACCGATGCGGGGGAATTATATTCAAACCGAGTTGTACCCGGCTATTGCCCTTATTTTCCAAATTTTACGCTACTTGGAAGCCAGGACCATCCCGTCGAGGTTGAACACCAACTCTCGCGATTGTCCACCGACCAGTTTGATAGTCCGCTCATCCGAGAGCTTCTTTCCATCCCGCTCGACCTCGACCAAGATGGTGTAGTCATCCCACGTCTGGCCGTCAGCCAGGTGCCGTGAGGCGAAGTGGCGGACTTTGCCAGTCTGTTTGGTCACGGTACCAGCCAGTGTCACCTTGGCCTCGGCGGGAACCGTCAGCGTCAATTTGGTCTCAGAGTTTGCGTCGGTTGCAGCAACAGGTTCTTTTTCCGGGGCCGAGAAAGCAAGTTTTGCCTCGCGGCCGGCCACAAGTTTAACCACTTTGGTTTCAACGACCGGCTTGCCATCACGATTAAATTCGGCCCGTACGGTGTAGGAGTACGTTTGTCCTCCTCGGAGGCCATGGGATACGTAGTGTCGGTCAACCCCTGTGCTCTTGGTCGGTTTGTCGTTGACATAGACCTTGGCATCTGAGGGCACGGTCACTCGTAGTGAGCCCTTGGAGGCAACGCGACCGTAACGACGACCGTAGCTTGCCGATCCGGGGGCGACCTCCGCCTCCGCAGCGTCTGCTGGCGCCGCATCCTCAATTTCGACGGGGGCCGATTCGTAAATAACGCCTCCGTGACTACCGCAACTGTTGTAGTAAACAGTTTGT
>JAKVCB010000118.1 GCA_022448345.1 Pirellulales bacterium | reverse complement strand
CAGAGTTTTACCCGTTGTACGACTTCCAGATCGGCTGCGGATTCGGAAGGCGGGGATAGCCGCCGTGGTCGAAAAATAAGCCTGTCCCTTTACGTCGGGACTCCCGGGTGTAAAACTGGTTTCCTGTTCCGAGCGCGCACCGTTTGTGCAATTACCGTTGGTGCAATTGTAGCAGCGGCAGGACTTTTCTTGACCATCCCAAAGATTGTATTTCGGCGAGTTAACATCCATTTATGAATAGCACTTCAGACCACACAGAAGGTGAACCCATTGCAGCCACGTTTTCGGTAAACGACCGGTCCTATTCCCCGCCGGCGCGACCGGTTGTGGTGATTTGCGTGGATGGTTGTGGGGATGAATATCTCAGTACCTCCCTTGCGCACGGCCGGATGCCTCACCTGGCGGCTGTGATTGCTGGCGGGTATCGCGGAATGGTCCGCGGTGCGTTGCCTTCGTTCACCAACGTCAACAACGCGTCGATCACAACAGGCATGCCACCGGTGGTGACCGGTTTTGGGGGTAATTTCTTCATCGAACCGGAGACAGGTGAAGAGGTGATGATGAATTCGTCCAAATACCTGCGCTGCGGAACCATTCTGGCGGCAGCGGCGAAGGCGGGACGTAAAGTTGCCATGGTTACCGCAAAGAACAAATTGCTCGACATCTTGTCGCATGACCTGGAAGGAATCGCGTTTTCCTCAGAGTTTGCCAGCCAGGCAGAAGAGTCGACCCATGGAATTGGGGATGTTGAAGCGTTGGTAGGACTTCCTACGCCACCAATCTACAGCGGGGACGCCAGCCTGTTTGTCCTGGCAGCGGGTACCAAATTGATCGAGCGCAACCTGGCCGATTTCCTGTACTTGTCGCTGACCGACTACATGCAGCACAAGTTTGCGCCGCACACGCCCGAGTCGCTCGACTTCTACGAGGGTATCGACACCCAAATTGGAAATATGCTCAAGTTGGGAGCGGTGATTGGAATTACCGCTGACCATGGTATGAACGCCAAGGACAAGCCGGACGGAAGTCCCAACGTAATCTACCTCGAGTCGCTGCTGGACGAGAAATTTGGCAAGGGCAACGACGTCATCTGTCCGATCACCGATCCCTACGTGGTCCATCACGGTTCGCTAGGATCGGAGGTGATGGTGTACCTGAAAGACCCGTCGCAAACTTCCGAAATCGCGGACTGGATATTTCAACTCGATGGGATAACCGAGGTGATGGATCGCCCGACAGCGGTAAAAAAAATGGAGTTGCCTGGCGACCGGATTGGTGACTTGATTGTGATGTCTGCCCGGGATGTCGTGATTGGCAGAAATCCCGAGTACCATGACTTGTCGCTCATCAAAGGTGGCTTGCGTTCTCACGGAGGGCGTTATGAAGAAATGGTGCCGATGGTGATCACCGAGCCATTAACGGATGATTACATGGCAAAAGCAGCAAAAGATCCCAGGAATTTTGACATATTCGATTTTGTTTGTAACGGAACACACAATCGCTAACGAACTGGCGGCTTCTCATGTCTACCTTCAACTTCACTCCCAAAGGTCTTTACATCGGTGGCAAATGGTCGCCGAGTTCGTCAGGGAAAACACTCGCCTCGCACAATCCAGCTACGGGTGAGCTGCTCGGCGAAGTGCCACTGGCGAGCGAAGAAGACGTCAACCGGGCTGTGGCCACGGCCAAACAAGCCTTTGCCCAATGGAGAAACGTTCCCTCGGTCGAGAGAGCGCAATGTCTTGAGCAGTTGGCTGCGCGCATCCTCGAGAACACCGAGGAACTGGCCCTGATGGACGCTTTTGATTCCGGCAATGCCGTCGCAGGTATGCGGGCGGACATGAAGATCTCCGCCGATTCGCTGCGATATTTTGCGGCCATGTTGCGCGAGGTCAAAGGCGAAACGCTGCTCAACGGGCCTCGCCATTTAAACCTGACCATGCGCCAGCCGTTTGGCGTTGTGGCCAAGATCAATCCGTTCAATCATCCGTTCCGTTTTTGTGCAGACAAGGTAGCCGCCCCGTTGGCTGCGGGCAACTGCGTTGTAGTGAAGCAGCCCGAACAAGCCCCCTTGTCGGGACTGCGATTTGGCGAATTGTGTGAAGGTATTTTTCCAGATGGCGTGGTGAATGTGTTAACAGGGGATGCCGTGGCAGGTTCGGCATTGGTGCGTCACCCCGACGTGCATCGCATCGCCTTTATTGGTTCGGTGGAAACCGGGCGAATTATTGCCACCGAAGCAGCAGCAGGTCTCAAGAAGGTGTCGCTGGAACTGGGTGGCAAAAATCCAATCATTGTTTTTCCCGATGCAGATCCCCAGCAGGCGGCCAGGATGGCGATCAAGGGTATGAACATGAACCGCCAGGGCCAATCGTGCAGTTCGACGTCGCGCGTCTTTGTCCACCGGTCGATCCACGATGAGGTTGTTGGGCATTTGGTGGCAGAGGCGGAAAAACTCCCAGTAGGATTTCCCTGGTTGGAAGAATACGAGGTCGGGCCGATTGTCTCCCAGGAGCAATTCGATCGCGTGATGGGGTACATCGCATCGGCCCGGGAAGAAGGGGCACAACTGCTCACTGGTGGTGGCAAGCCGGAGGGCGAGATGTACGAGCGAGGTTTCTTCGTGTCGCCCACGGTGTTCGATGGTGTACAGCCGCATATGCGGATTGCCCGCGAAGAGATTTTCGGTCCCGTGATGTCAGTATTCACGTGGGATGATTACGAAACGATGATTGGTCATGCGAACGAATTGATCTATGGGCTGACCGCAGCGATTGTTACCAACGACCTGGCACAGGCCATGGAAACAGCCCAGCGGGTCGAAGCCGGGTACGTTTGGGTCAACACCAATGGCCGTTATTTAGGGGCACCCTACGGTGGTTGGAAACAAAGTGGCATTGGACAGGAAGAGTGTTTTGAAGAGCTGCTCAGTTACACGCAAATCAAGAATATAAATTTGGGTTGGTAGCGGGAAAAAAGTTATGGCTAAAACGTCACTAGCCGCTGTATTTCACGAAGCAGGCCAGCCGCTCACATTCCCGCAGTACGAATTGCCAACACCCGGTCCTGGTGAGGTATTGGTCCGCATTACCTGTTCAACCCTTTGTGGAAGTGATGTGCACACCTTTTTGGGGCGCCGCTCCACACCGGTGCCTACGGTGCTGGGGCATGAGATCATGGGGGTTGTCGAAAGCCTCTCTACCGAGCAAGCCGTGAGTGATTATGAGGGTCAACCTCTGCAAGTGGGCGATCGAATTACCTGGTCGATTGCAGCCAGCTGTGATGCTTGTTTTTTTTGCGACAACGAGGTCCCGCAAAAATGTGAGCATCTCTTCAAGTATGGTCACGAAAAAATTGTTCCAGAGCATCCCCTGAGTGGTGGATTGGCCGATTATTGTCACCTGGCCGCTGGAACGGCAATTTTTCGCGTGCCCGACTCTTTACCCGACGTGGTTGCGTGCCCCGCCAATTGTGCAACGGCAACGGTCGCAGGTGCGATTCGCGTGGGAGGTGGTTGTGAAGGCAAGTCGGTCTTGATTCAAGGTGCAGGGATGCTTGGGTTGACCGCCACCGCCATGGCGCAGAGTCGCGGTGCCCGTCAGTTGATCGTTTGTGACGTCGATGCGGAGCGTCTCCGGCGGGCCAGCCAGTTCGGAGCGACACAAACTTTGTTGGTCGGCGGGGACGAGCAGGCATTGATGGCTTCGGTCCAGGATTTGACCGAAGGGCGGGGAGTTGACCTGGCTGTAGAACTCTCAGGTGCCACCAGTGCTGTGCAAACGGGTGTAAAACTGCTACGGATTGGCGGCCGATATGTGCTGATCGGCAGCACATTTCCCACTCCGCCCGCTGAGCTGGATCCGGAGTCTGTGGTTCGTAGATGTTTGACGATTGTGGGAAATCACAACTATCGCCCCGAAGATTTAGCGGCGGCGGTCGCATTTCTGGTCGAACATGGTGGAAAATTCCCGTTTGCCGATCTGGTGCACGACGGTTTTTCTTTGCCAGATGCTGAAGCTGCGTTCGCCCGCGCTGTGAAGGGACAAGACTTGCGGGTGGCGGTGAGACCAGAAACGTAAGCAACTTTCCGGCGCAAGCAAAATGACAACCCCCTCTTCCAATCGCATCGGTCGCAACCTGCACTACGAGCGCTGGCGTTGGCAGATTTTTGCCATCACGTGGCTGGCTTATTTTGGATTTTACCTGACCCGAAAGACATTTTCGGTAGCCAAGATTGGTATGGAGCAGGATCCAGACGTGTTGCTCACGCCGAGTGACATGGCCTGGATCGATGGTGCCTACCTGGTGGCCTACGCGGTCGGCCAATTCCTTTCGGGAATTTTTGCGGACCGGAGTGGTACCCGGAAAGTCGTGTTGGTCGGTATGTCCGTTTCCGTGCTGGCCGCAGCTGCGATGGGTGCCTCGTCGATTACTGTGATGCTGGGCATATTCTTTTGTCTGCAGGGTGCCTGCCAGTCGACCGGTTGGGCACCGTTGATGAAAAATATGGGAAACTTTTTTTCCCAGCGTGAACGGGGTACTGTCATTGGATTATGGAGTACCAATTATGCGGTGGGTGGCATGGTGGCATCCGTCTTCGCTGGTTACTGGGGAGACCTGATGGGCTGGCGGTTTGCATTTTTTATTCCCGCTGCCACACTGCTGGGAGTGTGGGTTCTCTTTATTCTCTTCCAGCGAAACCGTCCTGAAGATGTTGGCCTCCCTTCGATTGAAACTTACCACGGTGAAGAGACAGCCGTGCTGGTCGAAGACCCATCGCCTGAAGACGAACATAAAGGTTCTTGGAAGGTTATTAAGGAAGTGCTCAGCAACCGCACCTTGCTGGTCATTTGCCTGGCCTATTTTCTGACCAAGCCTGCCCGCTACGCCATTCTTTTTTGGGGACCGAAATACATCAACGAGAAACTCGGGAGCGGGATGACCGAGTCGGGAGCGATCAGCGCCTTGTTTGAGACGGCGGGAATCGCGGGTGCCATTCTCTCGGGGGTTGTTTCGGATCGGGTTTTTGGCGCCCGCCGCGCACCGGTATGCGTGATCGCCCTCGTGGCGCTGGGTGGGTTCCTATTGGTCATGGACGGTTTGCCAGCCACAAGAGTGGTGATGGCTGGTTCTTATCTGCTGATTGGTTTGCTGATTTTTGTCCCCGACACGATCCTCAACGGCCCCGCCGCGATTGACTTCGGGACCAAGCAAGGCGCCGCTACTGCGGCCGGATTTATTAACGGAGCCGGCTCGGTGGGCGGGATTATCGGAGGCACCATTCCCGGGTTCTTCGCCGACCGTTGGGGCTGGAACGGCGTCTTTTTGCTCTTGGGTGGCATGGCGTTGACGGCTGCTGTGGTTCTGATGCCCCAGTGGAATGCGATGCCCGCCACTGCCTCGCGCACAAAAGAGTAAAGAGCGACCACTCAGGCGGTACCCGCAAAAAACAAATAGGTGGTTTCCTGAGTGAGTGAGAAAGCTATGCGCGACAGGTCAATGCTGGATCTTTTTG
Organism: Pirellulales bacterium; assembly: GCA_022448345.1. Classification (GTDB taxonomy): domain Bacteria; phylum Planctomycetota; class Planctomycetia; order Pirellulales; family Lacipirellulaceae; genus JAKVCB01. Next base: position 6,665 of record JAKVCB010000118.1, on the reverse strand, counting down.
ACGCTGGACCTTTTTGGTACAGAGCTGTTTTGGTACAGAGCTGTTTTGGTACAGAGCTGTTTTGGTACAGAGCTGTTTTGGTACAGAGCTGTTTTCATCGTGGTTGCCACGATGATGAAAAAGCCGCTCAACCACGGAGGCTCCCAAGGGTGCGAGTCGCGACTCTGTAGCTACTTAGGAAACCTGTCCGGTAAAAATGACTTCCAGCGATGTTCGGTTAAAGGGTTCACCTCATCGGGTTCTTGGCTGCCCCAATAGGTCATCACGATATCCCTAAGCGGAGCGGCCGGGCGTGGCCGGGGCTGTTGAGGTTGATTGTAAGGGAGAAGTTGACCGGCCTTTCGAGGAGTCGAGGGTGTCTGGGGAGACGGCTGGTGAGTTGTCGCCTCCTGTTTTTCGACAGGGGTGCTGGAGTCCACATACACGTTTTGTTGCTGGGGCGGAATGCGGTAAGCCGCAGTGGTTGCGGCCGCCGATGGTGGCTTTCTCGATTCGAGATCCGTTGTACCTGTCCTCAAAACACCCTTGTGGTGTTGACTTCATCGGGCTGTTTCGGGTGTGCCCAGGTCAAAAACCTTCAGCGTGTGACTGTTGTGTACATAGAACTTGCCATCGGCCAACGCCGGCAGGGCACGGGTGGTGGTGTGAAAGAGGCGGAAACGGGCCAGTTCATGGTACGCGTCGATCGAAGCGTCGATGAGGACCAGTTCACCGTCGGTTTTCATCGCAAGCAGGGTGTCCCCGGCGCGGATGAGAGTCGCCATGCCAAAATTTTCGGCACTCCAATACACCTCGCGACTTTTGGGATCGAAGCATCGCAGTCGGGGTGTGGCACCATCTTCCCGCCCGTCGACGCCATAGAAGATTCCCCGGCTTCCAACAGACGTTGAGTATTGGCTCGACATGAGGTCGTCAGCGTCCCAGACGGTTTGTGCCTCACAAACAGCACCGGGACTCTTGATCTGTATCAACCGAGCCCCGATACGATAGCTGGCCGATAGAAAAACGTGGTGCGGGTCAATAAGTACAGGATTGGCGGCAGTGACCGTTGGGCCACGCTTTCCATAAGGCATGCTGAATTTGACATCACCGCTCTCTGGGTCAAGGCCCACGAACTCCACCCAGCCAGTTACGAGAACCAAGGGTTGATCGTCAACGACCGTTGCGATGGGCGAGGCATAACTGGCACGGGTCGCTGTCGATTGCCAGAGAGTTTTTCCGGTGTCTACAGAAAAGGCAACGATACCTCCGTCCTGCGGGCCGCCGACGTTGACGATCAACTTGTCGTCAACCAACAGGGGCGAACTGCCGACACCGAAATACGATTCAGGAAACTGGTAGTCGCGACGGGTGTCGCGCGCCCAACGTTCGGCGCCAGTTTTAAGGTCAAGGCAGACAAGCCGTCCGGCGATGCCGTGCAAATAAACCGCATTGTTATGAATCAAAGGAATGCACCGCGGGCCGGTATCGGGATCGATTCGCGCATGGTACTGCACGGGCCAGCGAGTCGACCACAAGACCTTTCCGGTGGTGGTGTCGAGTGCCTCGACGACCTCATCATCTTCCATGCGGTGGAACAAAATCGCTCGGGGTCCTACGACCGCGACACCTGCGTATCCCTGGCCGACTGGATGGTTCCACAATTCCCTTGGCGTGGCTTTTCCCCACTCTCTTTGAATTGTTTCACCGTGGGCTGCTCCATCGCGGGAGGGACCCAAGATCTGAGGCCACTCCCCAGCGCCCGATTCACAGGTCAATATCAGCAGGATGCTGAAGGATGAAATTCCCAAAAATAGAGATCGACAAGTCATCGTTGGTAAGATCACTACGGTAAGTTGGTTGGGTAAATTTGTTGGTTAGTCGTTCGAGGCTATCGCAACCGCAGGTTCCGGAGGCTCGATTGGACTGGGCGCCTGTCGTACCACCGAATTGTACGGTGTTTAAACATGGAAGGCGCCTGTTTTGGCTCTAGGGCGACCGGAAGTATAAACCGAGAGAGTTTATGTGGCCAACGCGGTTCTTACGATCTTCCATCACGGTGTCTCGTTGAGTCGATCCTCGCCAAGAAACTGCGTTGTTCGCAGTCATCGATCACGGTTTCAATTGCACAGGGAGGGAGACAGGGCCCCGGATGGCTGCCGTTGGTGACCAGCGGAGATGGTCACCGGCGAGCTGCATCTTCGGAAACTCGCGCAGCAAAGCCTCGAGGGCCAGTTTGCCTTCCAGCCGGGCCAGTGGTGCACCAATACAAAAATGAACACCAACTCCAAATGCAAGATGACGGTTATTGGTACGTTCGATATCAAAGCAATTTGGATCAACAAATGCTGCCGGGTCACGATTGGCCGCGCCAATCATCAGGTAGACGATCTGGCCCTGGCGCAGCGACTGTCCCTCAAACGTCATGTCCTGCTTGACAATGCGGGTTTGTCGTTGGAGTGGGCTTTCGTAACGCAACACCTCCTCCACGGCCTGGGGTATCCCATCCGGGTGTGTGGCCAGGCGTTGCCACTGTTGGGGATGTCGCAATAAGGTCAACACGGTATTGGAAATGAGGTTCGTGGTTGTTTCATGGCCTGCAGCGAGCAGGTTTTCTGCGGTGGAGAGCAATTCAGCCTCGGTGAGCCGCTCCCCTTCGTCTTCGGCGGCGACGAGTAAACTCATCAAATCCTCCTGCGGAGATTGATGTCGCTGGGCGATCATGGCGCGATAGAAATCTTGCAATTCGACGAGCGCTTTCTGCATCTCCTCGGCCGCCTCGCGGAGTGGCAGCGCACCGGCAACCACCGAATTGATTCGGATTGTCCAGTCACGTACCTGCTCAAGATCGTCAGTCGGCACACCCAGCATTTGACAAATGACCGTCGCCGGTAGCGGAAAGGCAAACTGGCTTACCAGGTCGACGTTCTGGTCAGCTTCAAACCGGTCGAACAAACAACGCATAGTTGTTTCGATATTGGCCTGATTTGTTTTGATGACCCGTGGTGTAAACGTGGCGTTGATCAATTGACGCAAACGGGTGTGATCGGGAGGATCGGAGCGAATCATCCCCCCTGAAAAATGGTCATAAATCGGTTGGAAGTGGTCCCGATCTTCGACGGGCAACCGGTCGAGCAGGGCCGCCATGCGGCCGGCGCTTGAGAATCGTTCAGGGTCGTGCAAAATTGCAGCCACCTGTTCGTAGCCAGTCACCACCCACCCTTGCTCTGACTCGCTCCAGATCACCGGCGCCACATTTCGCACAGCGTCGTAATAGGGATAAGGGTCCGCATAAAATGCGGGTGTGTACCAGTTGTCGGTCAAGTTGTTTTCAGCTGGCTGAGGCATAATTCGCCGTCATTATCCCTGTTGGGCGGGCTATCGTGGATCGAGGACAAGCTCGACCGGACCGGTCAATGGTAGTGAAACAGAGAGCCTCTCCTCGTTGCTGGTGACCGGGGTAGGCTGGCCGTTGACGGTGGCGCGGTAGCTTGTGTCCGCGATTCCTGGTTGGTGGATTTCTAGTTTAGCAGGGCCCCGACCGTTGAGTAGCATCGTGAGCGGACCGTCATCATATCGCAACAAGCGCACATTGACAGGTGTGGTGGACTCCAGCGTGATCGGTACCGGTACGATGACTGCTGACTCGTCTTTGCGAAACTCTGCCAGCGTTCGGACGCCGGCCTGGTCAACCGTCGTGAGAAAATCGTGGGTCGTTGGTGCGCCACGCGCGTCAAACTTGTAAACCTGGTGCAGCTGGCGTTTTCCAGGCCAACTATAGATACCCGAGTTCATGGTCACAATTCGCTCTGGGCCTCGAACCATTCCTGCCCGCACCTCTTCAAAGGTCATCGGGAATTGCCGGGATGCTAATGATCGATAGGGAGCCTCAAAGTTCCCCCGGTAATACATAAAAAGCTCACCCCACCGGAGGTTTTCAAGCGTGTTTTGATAGACGTCTCGGGGAGTCAAGGTGGTAGGACTTGCCAGGGCAGTTAAGGTTGGGGCGAGATGGAGTTGGGGGCCGGCTCCCGACTCTGAATCGTGCAGAATATATTGTTCGTTGGCGATGGAGCGGGTGACGACTGTGTTGTTGGCCACCACAACTCCACCTTTGTCATGAATTTTACGGCAGAACTCGATCATGGATGGTTGGGACAGCAGTAGCACCGATCCCATTTTTCGCTGGATAGTTTTGGTTTTCAGATCGATCTCTGCCGAAAAACCGTCCCAACGTCCGTCGTAGGTCCAGCGGCTTCCGTAACCGGCAAAAAATCCATCCATAAATGCACCGTCCATGCCAATTTCATCGAGTAGGACATCCACACTATTGAGCATTGCCTTGTGAAACAGGTTTCCTGGTGTGGGGTAAAAAACCCAGAATTTCCAGCCAGCATCCTGTCGTTCTTTGGAGATGTAAGCGTGGGGTACTCCCCAGGTTGCCTGTTTGCCATTTTTAAGGATCACCTTGGAGTCTGCATACCGGTCGGTGTCATTGGTGCAGTAAAGACTGTGGGCAAGATGCACGGCGATTTTTAGATCAGGATGGTCAGCATGGATGGCGGTTGCCTGCGCTTGAAGCCGAGCGCGTTCTTTAGGAAAGTCGATAAATTCAATACCCTGAATCGAAAGTTGGGGGTCATCTACGATCCCGGCGAGGTTATGCATCAGGCCATATTGGATACCTCGCTGTTGGAGAAATTCCCTGGCGGGGATTTGATCACGGTTTTTGGGGCCGGCCGTAAAAAATCCCAGCCCGCCATCAATAGTTCCGATACGATTTTCAACCTTTCGAAAGGTATTGATGAAATCGTAGTAATCACGTGAACCAGTTGGGTAGACAGCCCACTGGAGCGTATAAGATCCACCAGGAGCGAGCGCCAGTTTTTCAGTTCCCATTCCCATCACGGGAAATTCGTTGTAAAGCACGCTTTGAATTACGAACACATCATCCAGGGGCAGCATGCCAATCCCAGCCTGACCATCGTCGACGAAAATGCTGGGACTGAATACATCGTGAAGGCGCCCGCCGCGCTGAAACCCTCCGATCCGGGAGCTGGCAACACTGTCGGTAGCGAGATTGAGCTCGTTGTAGACCAACAGTCCCAGATCGTCATCGGTGTGGTTAGAAAAGGTATCGGCGATGGCGATATGGGTGGAAAATATTTGGAGAGTCCGTTTCACCTCGTAATAGTCACCATGGCCATGCACGCGGTAGGTGTTCGCATCGAGTTGCTCGACCTTTGGTTGCCACTTTGGTTCGCCCTGCACATTCTTGCCGAGGTAGTTAAACTCGCCGTGGGGCCAGGAGATTCGGGAAGTGAATTGATAAACCGAATCGTCGAACTCTACTGAGAAACCGCCTGCCTGCTGAACTTTCACTGAAAATGGAGCCGGTTTGCTGTCTGGCAGGGAAGAGACAGTGGTCTTCGATGGTGGTGGCAATGGCGCAGTTGGCTGGGGATAGGTGAAAGGTACCAGTTCAACCGGATAGAGATGATCGCCATCGGTAAATTCCACGCGGGCGACATAGTTTCCTGGTGGAAGGCTTGTCGTCGAGAGCGTGATGTCGATACTCCCCGATGGAGGTGTCGGCATGATGACTTCATCCTGCACCAATCGAGAGCCTGGCTGTTGCGGAGCCAGGCTTACGTGGAGTTTGCCCTGATCCCGTAGGGGCTGAAGAAACGTCCAGTCTACCTCCAGGATTATTTCGTTGTGGTCAAAATAATAGTAAGGCTTTACCTGGACTCGACGAAATAATGACGGATCAAATCCATAATGGGGTGCTTCTGCTCGGAAGTGAGTGACGACTTCCTCTTCGGTAAGTGCCCGGTTGTAAACGCGCACGTGGTCGATCATTCCCTTATACTTGGGCAGGTCGGGCCGTCCTTTGGTCCCGATGGTGAATCCACCAGATGTCTTATAAGCGGGAAATTGAGTTGGGTTTGTTGCGGCAGACCGGCCATTGATCCATAGTTGCAGCTGTTTCCCGTCGAAGGTCGCAGCAATATGATTCCACTGTTTGAAATTGATTTTGTGATAAACCTTGTTTCCGCCGCCACCGATAAATAAATAGACAAATTCGGCGTGGGCATAATAGCCAACCAGATAGCTGGATAGTGATTCCCCAAACAGGGATGCGAGTCCCTGGCTCTTGGCCATAGGCTTGATCCACGATTCAATCGTGATTGGCCCCTCGACCGCCAATGGTTTTTCTGCCGTGCAGGCAACGTAGTCGTCCAGGCCATCAAACGTGAGTGCGTAACCGTTTCCTTGTGGGGTCCAGTTGGCACCGTAAATAGTGGCGTTCAATCCGTGGCCGCTTGAATCCGCAGCCAGGTTGCCCTGACCTTCGTCGAAAGTCCACTCGGCGAGCAGGCCGTTGGGAGTTTCCCCTGCCTCGAGTGAGCCTGTGAGTAGCACGGAAAAAACCATCAAAACTTGGAGGCGGATTACCATCGGAAGTCCCTGTTTTATAAATTTTTGCGAAGGTGGTTACTAATTCTCTGGTTCAATCATGACGAGTTCAAAAAAGCCACTGGTAAAGTACACACCACCGTCGACCATTGCGATAAACGCACCGCCTGTGAACGGTCGTCCAGTTGTCTACGAATCCCAGCGGCTTGGAGTGATGCCGGTCGCCTCACTCTTCATGCCAACTGGTTTGTGTGGTTGCTCCCAGT
>JAKVCB010000117.1 GCA_022448345.1 Pirellulales bacterium | reverse complement strand
ACGATTTGGCGGAAAACAGGGAGTGCCGGCCCCAAGTCGTTTACCCTGCCGAGGCGGTCGCGCCGCTCTTGCCAGAGAATTGGGTGGGTCTGATTTCGACAGAGAGTGGGCCTGGGTGGCCCAGGATCGAAAAATTCAGCTTATGCCACGAATGGCCGGGCGCCGAGCAGTGCAACAATGGCGACCTGCCAGGTCAGGCGAGAATCTCTTTGACGACGTGGGCCTCCTGCACTCCCGTCGCCCTTTGTGCCAGTCCCAGAAAGGGAAATGTCAGGCGGTTGTGGTCAATCCCAAGCTGGTGAAGGATGGTGGCGTTGAAGTCGCGGACGTGCACCGGGTTTTCAACGATGTTGTAGCTGAAGTCATCCGTCCGGCCATACGTAATACCACCGCGAATGCCACCACCGGCCATCCAGGTGGTAAAGCATCTGGGGTGATGGTCGCGACCATAGTCGGTAGGGGTCAGTTTACCCTGGCAATAACTGGTGCGACCAAACTCGCCGCCAAAGACCACGAGGGTGTCGTCCAGAAGGCCACGTTGCTTCAGGTCGGTGATCAGTGCGGCACAGGCCTGGTCGATATCGTAGGCCTGTCCACGCATCTTTCGAGGGAGGTTGGAGTGGTGATCCCAGCCACGGTGGAAGAGTTGTACAAATCGCACGTCCCGCTCTACCATGCGCCGGGCCAAAAGACAGTTGCGTGCAAAAGAGCCGGTTTTGTGTACCTCGGGCCCGTACCGCTTGAGGATGTGCTCTGGTTCTCCAGAGAGATCGGTCAGTTCCGGCACTGAGGCCTGCATACGGAAGGCCATTTCCTGCTGGGAGATCGTTGTTTGAATCTCGGGGTCCCCAATTTCGTTGAGATGCGCCTCGTTGAGTTCCGTGACAAGATCCAGCATTCGATGACGACTGGTACGACTCACCCCGCTAGGATTGGAAAGAAACAGGACCGGGTCCCCCGATGTCTGAAAGGAGACTCCCTGATGCTTCGATGGCAGAAACCCGGAGCCCCATAGTCGACTGTAGAGGGCCTGGATATTTGCCTGGTCACCGGTCCAAAAGGCGGAGGGTAGTACCACAAAGTCGGGAAGATTCCGGTTCAGGCTGCCCAGGCCATAACTTAACCAGGAGCCGAGACTCGCCTTGCCCGGAATTTCCGACCCGGTACAGAAGAGGGTTTTGCCGGGGTCGTGGTTGATCGAATCGGTATTCGTGGACTTGATAATACAGAGATCGTCTGCCACCGTGGAGAGGTGCGGCAGAAGTTCCGACATCCAGAGGCCGCTTTCACCTGCGCGGTGAAACTTGAACATCGATGGTGCGACTCGCTGCTCGAGTCCCTTTGTCATGGCAGTGACACGTTGTCCATTGCTGATGCTTTTGGGCAAGGGCTCGTTGAACTGTTTTTGCAGTTGGGGTTTGTAATCAAACAGATCAAGTTGGCTTGGCGCACCGGCCATAAACAGGAAGATCACACGCCTCACTTTAGGAGGGAAATGCGTCTTGCCAAATTCTCCTGCAGGTGTCGATTCGGACAGTAAGGAACCAAGTGCCGCGGCGCCAAGTCCCATCGTGGATCCCTTCAGGAACCTGCGGCGAGTTTGAAGGTCGTTAAACTGTTGCACTGGGGGCATAGTCAGGCTCACTGGCGAGTCTTGGTGATGTCGAGGTTCAGCATCGAGTGAACAAGCATCGTCCAGGATGCCAACTCGACCGGTTTGTCTACAGACAGGTCTTCATCGGTGAGGTTTGCAGTTATGGCTTGGGCGGTAACCGGGTCTTTGGTGTAGATTTGCTTGAAGTCTTGCAGCGCATTCTGAAGGCTCACCATCTCGTTTGAACCAGGAAGCTGAGAGGTCACCTGTTCGTACGCGAGTCGAATTCTTTCGTCTTCACTGAGGGCCGGCTCCGCCAGCAGTTCTATTGCACAGTGCAAAGCGGCCTGGAAGTACTGCTGTTCGTTCATCAGAACCAGCGCCTGTAGCGGGGTGTTGGTCCGTTCTCGTCGGGCGATGCAACTCTCTCGCATCGGTGCGTCGAAGATGGCCATCTGGGGTGGAGGCACGGCCCGCTTCCAGAAGGTGTAGACACTTCGGCGATAAATTTGATCTCCTTTGTCGGCTTCGTAGATCCGCGGGTAGGAGGATGGCATTGCCACCGCAGTCCAAAGGCCTGCCGGTTGTGGCGGTTTGACACTTTTCCCATAGAGGGTTGGATTGAGCAGGCCACCTACAAACAGAACCTGGTCACGGATCATTTCGGCGTCGAGGCGGAACCGGGGGCCACGAGCCAATAGCCGGTTCTCGGGATCGATGGTGTAATTTTCCGGGGATGCGTCGGAGGACTGCTGGTAGGTTTCCGAGAGAACAATATCACGCACCAGTTTCCTGATGTCCCAGCCAGACTGCACGAACTCAAGCGACAGGTGGTCGAGTAGTTTCGGATGACTTGGCCACTCGCCCTGGGTTCCAAAATTCTCTGAAGTCTTTACGATTCCAGTGCCGAAGAACTGCTGCCAGAAACGATTGACGGTGACGCGGGCGGTGAGGGGATTGGAGGGGGCGACGAGCCATTCTGCAAAATCGGTGCGTGTCCGCAGGCCCTCTTTTTTCTGCATCGGTGGCAGAAAGGCAGGTACGTCACGATCAACCGGCTCTCCCGGTTGATCGTAGATGCCTCGAATAAGAATGTGGGCTGGCCGAACCTCTGAGCGCTCTTTCATCACATGGGTTGCAGGGATTTTCTCTTCGAGGGATTCCAGCGACTTGCGTCTCTCTTTTAATTGTTCTTCCAGTTGTGTGTGGACATCGTCACGCTCGCTTGGTTCGGTTGAATCTCCAGCGGGCTTTGTGTTGTCGAGTTCCTTTTCGAGCCGGACGATTTCCTTCTGGATAAGGTTTCGTTGGGTTTTTTGCTCTGGAGTGGGGAACTCAATATAGGGAGTTTGAAGGCCACGCCGGAATAGCAGAGACTTGCGGTTCATTTCCGTTTCGGGAGCACCGTCGAAGTTGTTGAAAAAAGCAAAGAGCTGATAGAAATCTTTTTGCGTGATAGGATCGTATTTGTGGTCATGGCAGACCGCACACTGGACGGTCAGGCCTAGAAAGGCTGTTCCAACAGCGGTGACGCGATCGATCACGTTTCGTGTAAAACTCTCTTCAGGCAGCGCGGTGCCACTATCGATAATCAGGTGGAGACGGTTGAAGCCTGAGGCGATCTGCTGGTCCACACTTGGTTCCGGGAAGAGATCTCCAGCAATTTGATACTTCGTAAACTGGTCAAAGCTCAAGTTGTCGTTGAAGGCACGGATGACCCAGTCCCTGTAGGGAGTCATTTGACGATAGTGGTCATGGTGGAGACCGTTGGTGTCTGCAAAACGGACCAGGTCCAGCCAGAACCTCGCCATGTGTTCACCATACCGGGGGCTTTCAAGCAACCGGTCCACCAGGTTTTCGTAGGCCCGCTCCGACGAGTCACCAAGAAAAGAATCAATTTCCTCGGGGGTGGGAGGCAGGCCGGTGAGGTCAAAGGTGACTCGGCGAATTAGCGTTCGTCTGCTGGCGGGAGGATTAAGCTGCAGGCCTTCCTGCTCAAGCCGCGCCATCACAAAACGATCGATCGGCTGTGAGCTGCGCCATGATCCGCTCTTTGGCTCAGGGAGCTTTGCCTGTTGAGGGGGCACGAATGACCAGAAGTCGTCGTACCTGGCCCCTTCGACAATCCATTGCCCGAGAAGTTTTTTTTCAGTGGCCGTCAAAGGCCCGTGAATGTGAGCACCTTCCGGTGGCATCATCTCGTTCGGATCGGTGGTGTTGATTCGGTACCACACCGCGCTGCCATCGAGCGACCCTGGTTGGATGGCTTGTGAACCATCGTGCTCGCGGTACGCACCGTCGTCGCCATCTTGTCGGTCCAATCGCAGGTGAGCCTGCCGCTCCTTTTGGTCGGGACCGTGACATTGGAAGCACTTTTGTGACAGGATCGGCCGGATATCTTGGTTGAACCGGACTGGATCTTCTCCGGCCAGGGAGACTCCTGGGATGCACGAACTGACGAATAAGAGTATTCGGAGAATCATAAAATCCTAGGATTAGGGCCTTGGAGTGAGACTTGGGTCCCTGGTTCGATGATAAAAGACAGTTTGCTCGGAATCAAGTATTTCACGGTGAGCGGCCTGTCAATATAGGTTTCCAGAAAACATGGGTACTCTCAGTCGCTGGCCGGAAAAACAGTTGAACCGGTGGTGTCGGTTGCCAGATTTTCAAATATTTCAGCAGCCCGACTGTAGTGCTGCCAGGTGTTTGCTGAAGTGCTCGGCAATGACTTCGGTATACGTGTCGCCGTGCGTGCGCACGCAGTCGTTGAAGGCCTTGCCAAAACCGGAGTCGGTCAACACCGATCCAAACGTGCAGTGCAAAATTTGCCGACCGGCTTCGGTAAAACCTTGTCCCTCGGGGACATCTTCCCACCGTTCGAGATAGGCCTGTTCTAACTGACGGTCCCCGATCAGTTCACTTGGAGGAGCCACATTGTCCAGTGTTGCGTGGACGTGGTAGGTTGCCCGGTCGTGATCATAGCGAGTCCGGGAAAAATCGCAAATCTCACGAAACAATCCTGGTTCGTGAATTGCGATCACCCTTAATGCTTCCAGGTAGGAGGTGCCCGCTGTCTTTACGTGAAAATGTCCCTGGGTCGCACGTGCAAGGGCAGGGTACATCGAGAGTTTGTCGGAACCAGAGTGCAAACTCAGTTTGTAAGGTCCCAGTTGTCGGGCAATGGCAGCGTGATTAGCGAGGGATTGCTCGAGGATCTCGACATCGCCAATGTAATCGACACCTTTTTCGAAATCGCCCACAAAACGGGGAGCGAGAGAAACGAGTTTGACTCCACGCAGCAGGCACTGGTCGGCAATGATCCAATGTTCGGCCAGCGAGGTTGGCTGTTCGGTTTCGTCAATGCTGAGTTCAATTTCGTGTTCGCGATTTGCTGCGGTTTGGACCTGGCAAATATAATCGGCAAGCCCAATGGCAGCTTCAATCGCAGGCCCGTACTTGACGGCTGCCCGCATCACCTCGCCTTCGGTAAAATCAATCTTCGCACCCGTTGCCAGGACGATTGGCTTTTGGGTGTAGCAGTCCAGCCACGAAATGGATTCGCGGAGGCCAGCGACTTTTCCGCGCAGCGTCGTTTCATCATAATCATCAGCCTGCTGGTCAACGTGGCCAGAAGGGTCGATCGTAAAGAACGTGAAGCCTGCTGCCGCTGTGCAATCAACGTCCTCTTCGGTTTTGAGGTGATCCGCATCCGCCCCGTGCAGCTCTTCCCACTGAACGGCCTCCAGTGCGGCGAGTGCATCATCCATAACGCCCTGTGGGCTGCGCGAGGTGCGCGTCATTTCGCGGATGGACTGCTGGGCAAAAATCGGGGCAAAACCCGCCCCTGCGGTTCGCATGGCCGCGGCGTGGCCCGGGGTGGCGAGGCCAATGCGATCTCCAAATCCAAACGATGGCTGCAATCCTAATGTCGAAGCAGGTCGCACAGTGTTCTCCGTTTTTAAAGTTCGATATTGAAAGTGAGGTTTGGGAACAAGTCGGGATGGCCAATCGACTTACCGGCAAAGGCTGGCAGGTTGTTTCGGACCAGGGGTCTATTCTAGTGATGATGGTGCGCGTGGTCATGCCCCTCAAAGAGCTTGTGCTTCGCATTCCCGCCAGCGTAAACGTAAGCAACCAGGTCCAGGATTTCCTCCCGCGACAGCTTGTTCAATAGACCCTCCGGCATAAGTGAGACAGGGGACTTGATTGTTTCTTCGATTTCGTCCCTCTCAAGGACGGTTGGCTTGTCCTTGGCGAGCGGGTCGATGACCACGCTCACCTGCTGGTCATTTTCGGCCACGATCATTCCGGTAATGACTTTTCCCGAATCGAGAAGGAACGTGTAAGATTGGAACTTCTTTTCGATATCCTTGGAGGGTTCCAGGATCGATTGCAAAATATACGCCACCGTTTTCTTTTGAGGATCGAGCGCGACCAAATCAGGACCAAACACTCGCCCCTGATTATTGAGGGAATGGCAAGCAACACAATTGGCAACTTTAAAAAGTTCCTGGCCCACTTCGAATGATCGGCCGCGCGACAGTTCGTGGACATCGGCTTCCAATTCATCGAAGGTCCACTCGCGAGCACGCGAGTTCAGGGTGAGCAACTCGTCTTTGACTGGTAGCGGATTCTCTGCAAGGTAAAGAGCCGGATTGGCCATGTACTCGGAGAGATCGCGCACGACATAGAGCGCACCGAACATCCGGCGCCAGTGTCCTGGATAGGTGCAGACATAAGGGAAGATTCCCGGTTCGGTGGGGGCGTGAAAACTGAGTGTCTGGTTTTGGCCGGGTTGCAAAAGATGGCTGGCCAGGAGGATCTTGTCGGATTTCGGAAGGTAATGCCGGTCTGCCGCATCTGCCTCGCGGGCGGTTGCTTCGGCCAGTTCACCCACCTGCTGCAAAAAGCCGGGAAGCAGAATTGCAAAATTGTGTGGCATTGCATCCGAATTGGAAAAACGAAATTCAACCGGTGAGTCCGCCTGCACCACGATTTTTTCCTTGTCAAAGATCATGCGGTGGGGGACTGTGCCAATGGCGATGACGCGTACATCCAGATTTTTTAACCGTGAATCGATCTCGTCAGCATCGCCGGGAGGAAGGATGGAGGCGAGCGTTTTAGCCAAAGTTATCGCGTCTTGGGCTGGGCGGTTGGTGCGATAGCGGACAGGCATTGCGCTGAGGTAGCTGATCAGGTTGTCAATGACGGGACGAACCTGGTTTGCGGACCAATGATCGATTGGAATGGAGCGCAACTCGCTGATTGCAGCGGAAAGATGTTTGCCAGTTTTTAAAACCCCAACCAGATCCCTGATCTTTTGCGATTCCTGTCCGGGAATGATTCCCAGGGTACGTATCGCTTTTTCTTGCAAGGATTCGTTGTTGTCTGTCATGAGTCGATCTGGTGGGATTGGCTGTTCGCCAAATCCAGGACCTGACCAACTGACTCTGAGTCCCTCGTTTTTACCCTGGTTGAAATAGTTGAGGCTCCAGGGGTGTTTTCCAACTGCAAGTTTGATGGAGCCTTCTCTCTTTCGCATGCCGTGGGGGCCATCATTGTCTACTACGAGTTGTCCATTGATGTAGAGTCGTGAACCATCGTCAGAGACAGTAAAGAACCGGTATTTCCCAGGGGTGGTAATACGTAGTTCACCGGAAAATCGGAGAGAAAAATTGCCGGTTGGTGTTCGCTGCGGTATGTCCAATGAAAGGTTGTGGACAAATCCACTGGCAATTGGATCCAGGCGATCTAATGTTTCAGCTTTTACGTTGTCGAGGCTGGGGTAAAAGTAGTCGACGTGAATCCCAGGGAAGGCAGGGGAAAAGTCCTTTTGGGAGTCTGTGAGATTTGGAGTGGAAGAAAAAACTAACGGTCGAACTTTTTCATAAAGGGGAGTTTTTAAATCATCTGGAATGTTGGAGATGCCTTCCAGAAAGCAGCGAAGTTCCTGATTGTTGTTGGATGCGGCAAGAAAAGCATTGTCGGCGGAACGATCAGCGATAATCCATGCGGCATATCCAAGGGACTTGATTTCCGCGGTAGCGCCATTTGTTGCCATGTTTTGGAGTTGCCCATTAAATAGAGCCAGTTCTTCTGAAGAATAGTTTGCCAGTAGTTCTCCCAGCCCAAACACGTGGACACTTGACTGTGACTGTTCGTCAGTCAGTAACTCCAAAAGTAGATCCAGTGAATTGCGATTGGTCAGGCTGGCTAGCTCGCTTAGGGTTAATGTTAGCTCTTTGGCGGTCGCGTTTTTGCGGTTGAGAATGGTTCGGCAGATTTCCTGGTCGAGGGGTAATTTCAGCAGGTCTTCGACCGCCATATTTTGGAGCGCATATGTCCGTGCAGTCGGCGACAGGCGGGTGCCTGACAGGATCGTTTCCTTAAGAAGAGATTTAATGTCAATTTCGTTTGCAGCGTAGCTGATGACGGTATTCAATTCCGGGTCGACGGGGCGCGAGGCAACCTCAAGAATCACTTCGCTCGCAGGATACTTTGGAAAACAAGTTGCAGCCTTCACTGCCTCTGCTCGTACCAGGGGTGAGGCATCCCGTGCCGCAGACTGCAAAATGGATTGCCAACCGTCAATTTTTCCTGCCCAGTGTCCCAGTGTCCGAATGGCGGCGGCACGAACACGTGGTTCATGCGATTCGTAGACCTTTTTCAGAAGCGTCGTATTGGGCTGGCGGTGTTCTTCGAGTATCCAGAGACATTCCAGCAGCGCTTGGGCTTCATCTTGGTTTGGCAATGTGTTTTTTGGCGTCAAGCCGGCAGCAAACTTTTCAATTGTAGCGACCACCTCGGACGTATCCCGTCCGCTCATCTCAATGCGGGCCCGGTATCTCACGCTATTGGTCGGGTCCAGCAGATGCTGGCAAACCTCGGCAACCGGTTTTTCTTTCAGCCTGGCGGGCTCGAGAAGTTTGCGCCCTTTGGCGGTTACCCGATAGATGCGACCGTGCTCGTGATCGCGGTTGGGATCACGCATGTTGTGCTGCATATGGCCGATCAACACATTGTGCCAGTCGGATACATAGAGCGCTCCATCCCCTCCAATTTCAAGGTCACTCGGGCGGAAATTAGGGTCCGAAGAGACCAAAATCGGTTCGGTCTCGGTTGCCGTAATATCAGCTCCGTTATAATTCACGCGATGTTGTAGTACACCGAGAAATCCAATCGTGTTGCAAATAAGAAAATTATTGTTGTTCTCGGCTGGGAAATGTTCGCTGGAAAGAATTCCTGTGCTGGAAACCGGGCGGACCCGTCTGTCAAACCACTGCTTGTTCGAAATGCCGCGACCAATGTTGACATAGCTTCCGGTGCCACTGGTGCCGTCGTTGGCAAACTGATAACCCCAACGATCAAAAACATCTCCATGGGGGTTGGGGCCTATTGGAAAGTGAAACTCGACCTCAAAAGTGCGGGGATTAAACCGGTGAACGCCAGATTGACTGGAACGGTAGGTGCGTGTTGGTGTTTCAAAATTGGCCACATTGAAAACCCCACGTGACCAATAGAGCCAGCCATCGGGACCAATCAGCATGGCGTTGGCAGTGTGATGGGTGTCGGCGCTGGAAATTCCCTGGAGCATGCGGATCTTCACGTCGGCCCGGTCATCGCCATCGGTGTCTTTCAAGAACCAGATCTCGGGGGGAGCTGCAACCAATACGCCACCTCCCCAGAATTCAAAGCCCGTAACACTGTTCAGTTGGTCTGCAAAGACAATGCATTCATCCGCAATCCCATCACCATCCTCGTCGGGCAGGATCAGCAGCGCATCTCTGCGAGGTTCGGTTGGTTTCCAGTGTGGATACGACGGCCACACGGATGCCCATAAACGGCTGTTGGTATCAACTGCCATTTGCACCGGATTGATCAATCGGGGGAACATGGCCTCGGAGGCAAAAAGATTGATTTCCATTCCTTCGGCGAGCTTCATTTTATGGATGGCTTGCTGGGCATCGAGGTAGGGGAAACTCCCATCATCAAGGGGGCCTTCTTTATTCGTTTTGACGGTGAGTAATTCGGGAAGGTTGTCGTCGTTGATCTCCGGAGTTTTGCCCTGAGCAACTCGCCACACGTTGTGATCGCGATTGGCTGTCAGAACGTCAAAGATTTCCATCTCGCGGCGCATGACATCTGCGTTTGACTGCCCATGCCAGGCCAATTTGGAGCGTCCCCCGTAAACGTTATAGCCATCGACTACCCGGTATCGATTGAACCAGTATTCGTTCTTTTGCTGAACGGCCTTTCGCAGTTGGTTCAGGTGTTGCAAATCAGCCAGCGAAACCGCGGGAAACAATTCCTGCAGGATGACCTCTGCGACTGCCTGGTTTCCATGGTCCAGTAGATGAATGCCATTGAGCGTCAGCGGCGCGCGGGCTGTCGGGTACAATCTTTGTGTGGGGGTAAACAGGTCGACAAAGGTTACCTGTTTGGTAGAGCAGACCTGCTCCATGACATCCCGATACCGGGCAATTTTCTTGTTGTTTTCAGTGCCGTCGGGCAGGTGTGGGCTACGCAGGTTCTCGTGGGCAATGGGCGAAAAGATGACGATGCGGGGCGGCGACTTGCCGTTGTATTGTTGCGACTGCATTTGATCGACCAGTGCTTCCAGGTCGGCTTGGAAACTGGCAACACCTGCCTCGCCACGAAGTGCTTCGTTGTATCCAAAGAAACAAAAGATAATGTCGGCCTGACACTTAAAGAGCCACTCGTCGGGACTGCCGAAGTTCTCTGACCGTGGCCTGGTTTGGAGTTCGTCGCCCGAAAAACCAAGGTTGCGAAACGTCAATTGGTAATTGGGATAGAGTGCATGGAGGTAGGTTTCCAACCAGGCGTGGTGCTGCATTCGATCCGCCATCGTATTGCCGATGTAGCAGATGTGGTCTGCAGGACGGATTTCGAGGCCAGGTGATTTGGCGCCACAATCAGCGAGGGGCAGGCCGCCGGTTACAACCAGTAAGAAACAGACCAGCTTTTTTAAGTTCTGTGTCACGAAGTTAGTTTTCCGGAGATCGGTCCAGCAAGAGGTTAGTCATGTGTACCTGTTTTCAACGCAATCGGTATATTGTGGGCACAGATTCGGTCCTGTTGCAAACTGCAACCCGCAGTACAACCAGGCCGCCGGCAGGCAGTCAAAGAAGTGGCTGCGTTTCAAAAACGAGTTGCCAAAAAATTGTTATGGCAATTCACAATGTCGCGTGAAGTCGCTCGGAGGGACATCGCCTGTAGTCTATTATCGACCGCCGTGCAGGTCTTGGGTAGAGGAACGTCCTTAAAAAGGTCTCGCGCTATTTGTCGGCCAAAAGAGAGGTTTGCGTTGTATGACAGAAAACCCGGGAGCCGGTTTGGCGGCCACGCAGAGATACGGTAAGCTGAACACCACGAAAGTTGGTTTTTCTGAGAATCCCAGGAAATTCGTGCCGTGAAAATACTGTCTCCCATGATTGTGCGGTTTCCATGGATGCTGTTGGCGGGTGTCGTCCTGCTGGCAAACTTTTCAGAGTCATCTATGAGTGGCAGCGGTGTTGTCCGTGCTGAGCCGCCCTTCCAGCGGGCTTTTTTAGATGGCAGTGGACCTGGTTGGATAGCACTGACAGGAAAAGATTTTGTCAACGTCAATTGCGCCGAAGATACCTGGACCTGGAAGGGGGAGAATGCGCATTGCACGGGCAAGCCGGTCGGAGTCATTCGCTCTCAGAAAGAGTATGAAAATTTTGAACTCGTCGCCCAGTGGAAGCACCTTCGTTCGGCTGGTAATTCGGGGATCTTCGTTTGGACCGTCCCGGAGTCGCTGACCTCGCTTGCGCCAGGCAACCTTCCCTCTGGCATTGAGGTTCAGATTCTTGACCATGGCTATGCCGAGAATTATGAAAAACGCCATGGGGAAAAGAGTGACTGGTTCTCGACCAACGGCGATGTGTTTCCCGTTCGCACTCACATGACACCGTTTCCTCCCTTGTCAGCGGATGGCTCGCGGAGTTTTCCCTCCGAGGATCGGACGAAAGGATTTGGCCACTGGAACCATTACTACATCCGCGCGATTAACGGAGAAGTGCGCCTGTGGGTTAACGGCGGTGAGGTTTCCGGGGGAAACCATTGCGAACCGCGCCGCGGTTATCTGTGTCTGGAATCAGAAGGGTCCCCCATTGAATTTCGACACATTCGGATTCGTGAATTACCCTAAAAATTGTGGTTCTCTGACGTTCAGGCCATGACACAAATATTTCAGCCCGAAATTTTACAGGACCGACATAATGGCATCTTCCCAACAAGGCAATCATTCCGTTCGAAAAACGGACCGGCGCAATTTCTTGCGTGCCGCGACGGCAATGGGAGCAGGCGCTGCATTTGCAGCACCGGCCATCGTACGCGGCACGAATCTCAACGAAAAATTGAATGTGGCCATTATCGGATGTGGCGGTCGTGGTGGCTCAAACCTCGCCGGTGTGGCGTCGGAAAACATCGTTGCCCTTTGTGACGTCAACGAAAACGGTTTGGGGGCGGCCAGCAAACAGCATCCCCAGGCCCGCAAGGTCACCGATTTCCGAAAACTGTTTGATCACGCGCAGGAGTTTGACGCAGTGGTTGTGAGTACCTGTGAGCACACGCACGCATTTGCCACGCTCCCGGCACTTCAATTGGGAAAACATGTCTATTGTGAAAAGCCGCTGACCCACAGTATTTATGAAG
>JAKVCB010000116.1 GCA_022448345.1 Pirellulales bacterium | reverse complement strand
CGTGCCATTTTTTCAAGTTTGATGTAGTCATCGAGTGCATCGGGCGTCCGGTGCTCCGCGTGCGACCGGACATCGCTCGTGAGCACCAGCGCCTTGCCTAAGTCTGACACCTCTGAAACCCGGGCTGGTTGAGGGAGATCTGGATCCCGGTTTGCCTCTACGTACCAGCACCCCTGGCCGGTCGAAGCGTAAACGGTTTCGCCGGTCGCCGGGGCATGAATGACGCCAACGACAGGTACTTGCTCCTTGAGGACGGCGACCAGCGTGGTGTAGAGAGGAACTCCATGAATAAAAGATTTTGTGCCGTCAATCGGGTCGAGAACCCAGCAAAAATCAGTATTTCCGTCCGTATTGTCGAACTCTTCTCCGACAATAGCATCCTCAGGGAACTGTTCGCCTATCCGCTTGCGCAAAAGCGTCTCGGCCTCGCGGTCGGCAATCGTGACCGGTGAGTCGTCAGCCTTGCGATCGATCTGAAGTTGGGGCTCACGAAAGTAACGAAGCGTCAACTTGCCTGCCTCCTCGGCAATCTCGACGGCCAGGTGGAGCCTGGCGGCGATGCTGGCCGGGGTATCGGTGCTGTCAGACGATTTGTCGTTCATGATTCCCCAAGGCTAGCAGTCCTCGCGGTGGATGCAAGGCAGGGTTTGGCAAGCGACCTGCCCAAGCCAACAGCGAACCCTACCAGAAGCCAGGCCGGATGGAGCCACGCAAAGTGGCCCGGCGTAAGCAATGGTGGGTCAGGGGCTCGCTTTAAGGGGAAAGCAGTATGACAGCGGGTGATCCACCAAGAGGCCACACCGCGGTTTGGGCTGGCATTGCTACCAGAAAGCGAGGGGCGGATACGGAGCGAAAGCTCCTTTGGCAAGCCTCTGTGATGACCTTGTAGGGGGTGGTTTTCCTGGCTAAACTTCCACCCCAGTTTGATAGAATGCGGCCTTAGTCTGGCTGCAAACCCTGTTGGCAAAGTATTTTACGAACTTTCCCACGGTTACTGAATTTTTGGAATCCACGGTTTCTGCGGATTGGGGTGCCTGCCCTAAGTATAACAGTGGGAAAGATTTAGCTTGAATTCAGAGTGTGGGCTTCTAAAATGGGAGTAGGGCCCAGGCTCTTCAATCGTCTCCCGAATCAGCGGACTTTTGAGGAGAGTGCAGATGCGTACGGCGCTGCTCGGTGGTCTGATAACGGCCGGCTTATTCCTGGCGATGGCAAGGGGGCAGAATCGTAACGCCTCGGTCTATTCGTCACCAACAAGCCGCGCCAACGATCCAGCATTGGAATTGGTGACACACTTCGCGGAATCTGACAACGGGCCGCATACCCTTGTTGTGGTGGATCCCAAGCAAAAGGTGCTTGGCGTTTATCACGTGAACGCGACCACAGGAGCCATTTTCCTGAAAAGTGTTCGCCAGATTCGCTGGGATTTGGAAATGATTCAATTTAATAGTGAGAACCCGTCGCCAAAGGAAATACGTAGCGGGTTAACGCCTTAGATATGGGAATAAAATCCCCTACCCATTCACTCAAGCGGTCGAAACGGAACCGGTCCGCCAAGAGTCAGTTTGTCTCGCTGCTTAGGCAGTGATCAAGAGGACGCGATGGCCCAGCAGAAGTTTATCGACCTAGGCGAAGCAGCCGGTCAACTCGGCATTGAGCAGGAACAATTAAATCGACTGCGCGAACAGGGTAAGCTGCGCGGGTATCGCGACGGCGCAAGCTGGAAGTTTCGGGTTGATGAGATCGACAAATTGGCAGCCGAGAGCCTCCAGAACGCAGACCAAAATGTGGATGATGACGAACCACTAAGTGCCGACCTTGGAGATTTCGCGGTTGTTGGTAACGATGATCCGGCGGCCAGCGACATCAGCTTAGAGGGGCTGGATGATCCAACGGTGCCAGCCGATTCTGAAATTGTTTTGGAGGGTTTAGAGGGGCTTGAAAGCGGGGCGGTTGATGACGATCAGGACGATCCAGAATCGGTTCTGCTGAGTGAAACGGAGTTTGGCGATTCGGAGAATCGGCCCCCCAGCACGATCATTGGTAAGGTCGACCTTGATTCCGATTTGGTTCTCGAACTTGGCGATGATGCAGCCGCGCAGAGCGATGTCCGTTTGGCAACCGATTCAGACGTGTTGTCCTCGGAGGCTTCCGCACATCTGACCAGTACTGGTCCGGAGACGTCGAAATCCAAGTTTGAGGGAATTGAGGAGTTGGAGATCGACCTGGAAGCGGAGTCGAGCCGGATTTTGTCGCCGCGTGACGTCGTGGAAGCCCAACAGGCAGCCGAGGCAGAAGCTGCTGGTAGATCGTCTTCCCAGGTCACCGACAGCAGTGATTTGGAGCTTTCCGGGGCAGGAGAATCCCACGGTTTAGGGGGAATCTCCTCCTTGGAGTTGGAGGCTGACGAGGGTTCGGAGAAAGGTTCTGAAGTGGGGCTTAGCGGCCTTTCTCAACTCCATGTTGGTGATGAATCGCAGGGGGACCTGAGCGGTCTTTCAAGGTTGGAGCTGGACACCGACGAAGAGGAAGATGTATTGTCGGACGCAAGCGACATTACCCTTTCCAGCCAGGACAGTGGTATTAATTTGTTGCCTTCCGACAGTGGGTTGGCACTGGATGATGGTCCAATCGATCTGGGCGGCTCGGCCATTGGTTCCGCCATTGGCATCGAGTCGGGGCTTAACCTTGATGATGAGGCGATCGGCCTTGGTGCCGGCGATGGGAGTGCGGGTGGTGAAGGTGCAGACGAGTTTTCTCTGACAGCCGATACCGAGTCAGGGGCGGCCGATGATGACAGTAGCTCTCAAATTATTGCCCTGGATGAGGTGGTCGATTCGGAGGAAATGGCGGCGGGAGCGGCCGTTTTCGACGACGTGTTGGGCGACTCGGGGCTGGCGGATGACGGAGGGCTGACGAGTGGCGCAATGGAAGGGGGGCCGGTGACCGCGTCGACGGAGGCTTCTTTCTCACTCGGCAGCGTATTGGGACTCACCGGCTGCGTCGTACTGCTGTGTCTGGGCGGGATTATGATGTTTGATCTTGTTCGTAATATTTGGAGTTGGAACAAAACCTATTCTTTAAACAGCTCACTGATCGAGTCGCTCTTGAGCTTGTTTCCCAGTTAGCTCTAGCGGCTGGCTTCACCATGATTTGGAGCTATCTTTGGGGCCCGATTTTTTTTGGGCCAAAGGATTTCAGCTGGTTTTAGGCCTGTCTGGCGAAGTTTTCGGTAAGTGGACGGAACCACTGTGTTCGGTTTGAGCCTGAGCGTTATAATTGACCGTGGTCAAACTCAAATTGGAGCCAGGCAAAAGAAGTTATCTTCCGACCACTTCTTGCCATGTTTTTCTGTCAGGATACAGGTGTTGTACCTGCCATGAACTCCCTTCCTCCTGGGTACGGTGCTGTCCTGCGTCAACTCCCTCATGCTGCAAGTTAAAACGTTTCGCCCTGGTTTTCTCGCCATCAGTACGATGTGTGGACTGGTTTTTGCGGCCTGTCGTCCCGCAGCTTCCATACGGTCGTACAGCGTGCCGAAAGAACCATCCAAGGTTGCCCAGGCACCGGCATTGGAACCCACTGACCGCATGTTGGCAGCGATCGTTCCGGCGGGGGAGAAAGCCTGGTTTTTTAAAGTGACAGGGCCCCTGAAGCCAATTAACTCGGTTGCTCCCGAAATCGACAAATTCTTGGAGGGGATCGAAGTTGCATCCGATGGGGAGCAGCCAGACTGGACCTTGCCGGCAGGATGGGAGGAGCAACCTGGCAGCGGAATGCGGGCTGCGACGATCTCAATTCCCACCACCGACGTTCCGCTTGAGCTGTCGGTGCTGAGCCTTCCCTGGACAGGTTCTCCACAGGATGGCGTGTTGGCCAATGTCAATCGATGGCGACGCCAAATGGGGCTTTCGGCAATTGGGCCTCAGGAAATGTCCGAATGTACCTCGGAACTTCAGCTGGGAGATGTCGTGGCCACGCGGGTTGATTTGCGCGGTTGGCGGAAAGAAGCCAGCATGAAAGCTCCCTTCTCCGCCGGAGCTAAGGCGCGCAGCTTGCCACCCTCTAAAGTACCTTCTACACCTTCTGCGGGCCGGGTTTCCGGCGCACCAGAGATGGAGCCGCCAGAAGAGTGGCAACCGGGACGACTCAATTCATTTCGTAAAGCAGCCTTTGTGGTCAAGGGGCCGGGCCAGCAAGCAGAGATTACCGTGATGGACTTTCCTGCCAGTGGGGGATCTGCGATGAGTGATCCGCTAACCAATCTCAACCGTTGGCGGGATGAACTGGGGATGCAAGCCCTTGCTGAAGAGGATTTGCCTGGTCAGTTTGAAGCAATCGAACTGGGGGGCACCAAAGGGAACTTCGCTGCCCTCTTTCCTGAAAACGACGCCGGCCAGGCAACCCTGGTTGCAATGGCCGAGCGCGACGGATTGATTTGGTTTTTCAAGATGAAGGGGGATCGTGATCTGGTTGCCACGCAGCAGGGCAAGTTCCGCGAATTTCTGAAGTCGGTTCGGTTTGATCCGGCGCTGGAGTCGGCAAATTCTGGAGGCAGTGATGACCACCAGTGAACCACCTCAAGCCACAAAGGTCGACTTCCAAGATGAATGGAATAGGTCCGGTTCAGCATGGTCTGAACCGATCGGTAATCTGACCGGTCGCTTCTTTGGGAGCTTGGCCTCTTTGCGGCTTACAGTGGTACTTTTTGCTTTGCTGATTTTCCTCGTCTTTGTGGGAACTTTGGCACAGGTCGATCACGGGATCTGGTATGTGGTGGACCATGCCTATTTTCGCGTTTGGATCGCCGAAATTGAATTTCAAACGTTGGAACGTCTGGTCCAAATGCTGACGCCCGTGGAATGGAACCTTGCCGGAAGTTTTCCTTTTCCGGGTGGCTACCTGATTGGCGCGGTCATGGCGGTCAATCTCCTGGTGGCCCACCAATTGCGATTCAAGCTGGTTGCCAAGGGAAACCGCCTCGCGGCGGGAGTTGGCGTCATCGGGGTCGGCTTGGCGCTAACCTATGCGATTATTCTAAGTGGCATGGACAATGCGCTCGAAAGTGAGCTTTCTACCACGTTTTGCTATTGGCTGTGGCAATCGTTAAAGCTGGGGAGTGCTGCTCTAGTGCTCGCTGGTGCTTATGGCCTGCTCCTAAGTTATGGCCGTATTCGCTGGGTGGAATGGACACTCATGCTGGTGCTGAACCTGCTCGTTACGGCGATGGTCCTGTGGTTGTTTTTAAACCCGAGTGTGCGGCTGGACGATTCAGGTTTGCGGATTCTGTGGCAACTGCTCAAGGGGGTCCTTGCAGGTAGTGTGCTTCTGTCCGGTTGCGCCATCGTGTTTGCGCGTCGCGCCGGAATTGTGCTCCTGCATGGAGGCATTTTACTGTTGATGTTCAGCGAGTTCTGGACAGGCGTGACGGCCAAAGAATCGAACATGACGATTTTTGAAGGGCAAACGGCCAATTATAGCTACGACACACGGGCAACGGAGCTTGCGATTGTTGACCACATGGCCTCCGAGACTGAAGATCATGTGACGGTGATTCCTGCGGCCATTTTAGCCTCGGCACGGCCAGGCGAAATTATTTCCGACGAGCAACTTCCGTTTGATATTGAAGTCATTCGGTTTCTCGAAAATTCCCGACTCGCCGAGACAAAACCCGGGGGTGACAATCTGGCGAATGTCGGTGCCGGAAAGCATGTGGTTGCGAAGTCGGTCAAAACTGCAGCGGGTGTATCGACGGACGACATGGTCGATATGCCGTCGGTTTATTTGCGCCTGATCTCCAAAAAAAGTGGCGAAGCTCTGGGGACTTACCTGTTCTCGACAGCCGGATTTCAGACTGTGGGGGACGATGGCTCCCCCCGCGAGGTCTACTTGTCCGACGAAAAGATGGATGTCGACGGGCGGCCCTATGATGTGGGATTGCGATTCGAGCGAGATTACAAGCCCTACTCGGTCACGCTGCTCGATTTTCAGCACAACCGTTATGTGGGCACCAATAAACCGAAAGACTTTACCTCGCTGATCCGCCTGCGGGACCCTGTCCAGAAAATTGACCGCGAATTTCGCATCTGGATGAACAATCCGCTTCGGTATTCGGGAGAGACTTTATACCAGGCAAGTTTCGATGAAAAAACCGAACAGGCGACCGTCCTGCAGGTCGTTTCGAATCCTGGCTGGATGATGCCCTACGTCGCCTGCATGCTTGTGGGTATTGGGATGCTCGCCCATTTCGGGCTGACGCTGCAGCGTTTCATGCGGCGTCGCTATGAAGTAGCCGTTCGGTTGACAAAGGCCAACTCCTCGGTGAGCGGTGGCGTTTCTGCCACGGTTGCTGCAAACGGTAGCTCTCGCAAAGGTTGGTTGAGGTGCAACTGGTTCCCGCTGGTGGTGCTCGTGTTGTGCGGAGCCTATGTGGGAGGCAAGGCGCGGGTCGTCAAAGATCCGGTTGGGGAACTGAAATTCAGCCAGTTTGCGAAATTTCCCGTTGCCTACCAGGGGCGAATTCAGCCCTTCGATACGGTTGCCCGAAATAGTTTGCAGATCCTTTCGGGAAGGCAAACGGTAATCGTACCAGAAGACGCTCCCTCCGGCGGGTTGTCCGAGTCGCCTTCGGGGCCCAGGCAGTTGCCTGCGATCGAGTGGTTCCTCGATGTGATTTCAGCCCGCCCGGGAGGTGACCAGCATCGGGTCTTTCGGATTGATAATTTAGAACTGCTCGATGCGCTGGGTCTTGAGCGTCGGCCTGGATCGTTCCGCTATTCGTTTGCGGAGTTAAGACCATCGATCGAGCCAGAGCAGGATGAAGAAGGCCGCGTGATTGGAGATTCGGTCATTGACAAGCAGGCTCGGCTTGCGCGAAGTGTGCCGCCCGCAGAACGGACCCTGTTTCAACAGAAGGTCGACGAGTTGTATCAGAAGTTAAGTCGCTATTTCCTCATCAAGCAGGTCTTCAGTTCCCCAGAAATTCGTGCGGATCGTGAACACATTCTTGCAGATATGCAGCGGGCTCAAGCGCAGATTCAGGAACTGTTCGAAGGGATGCACGACAAGCGGCGCGAATGGAAGCTCATTTTGGCAGTTCCCCCGGCGACCGCAAGTAAAGCGTGGACATTTTTACTCGATGCGGAGTTCAACCTGCTACGCAATCGTGTTTTGGGCAAGGAAGTGAACCCGGCGACCGTGGCGATGAGTACGCTGCTGAGCGCTTATGCGAGGAATGACTCGGTCACCTTCAATCGGGAACTTGGGAAGTATCGTACAATTCTCGCCAGCTATCAGAAAGAACTCGTTCAGCAACAAGACCAACTCCGCGCGGAAGGAATGGCCGAATCGGAGATGATGAACCAGGGGAAGATTGACTTTGAGGTTTTCTTTAACCGTTTCAGCCCGTTTTATTACGCTGCCGTGTTGTACCTGCTGGCTTTTCTGCTGGCCTCGCTGTCGTGGTTGGGGTGGTCGCAGCCTCTTAACCGGGCCGCCAGTTGGGTCTTAATGCTTGCCTTTTTGTTGCACACGTTTGCGCTGCTTGCGCGAATCTACATATCGGGTCGCCCACCCGTGACCAACCTTTATTCGTCGGCCATTTTTATTGGCTGGGCTTGTGTGCTCTTTGGGCTCATCCTTGAGGCGCTCTATCGGTGGGGGATCGGCAATATTGTGGCATCGGTCATCGGGTTTCTCACCTTGATTATCGCTTACAACCTTTCTCTGGATGGTGATACGTTTATTGTTTTGCAAGCGGTTCTCGATACCCAGTTTTGGCTTGCAACACACGTGGTTTGTATCACTCTGGGTTATTCGACCACCTTCCTGGCCGGATTCCTCGGCGCACTTTACATCGTGATGGGATCTGTTCTGGGCATACTTGATCGGGCAAAACGACAACAACTCAGCCGGATGATTTATGGCTCGCTCTGCTTTGCTCTCTTTTTCAGCTTTATCGGAACCGTACTGGGGGGGCTCTGGGCGGATGACTCCTGGGGACGGTTTTGGGGTTGGGATCCGAAGGAGAACGGTGCACTCATTATCGTGCTGTGGAATGCCCTGGTGTTGCACGCACGCTGGGGTGGGCTGGTTGGTTCGCGAGGATTGGCCGCTTTGGTGGTGGCGGGTAATATCGTGACGAGTTGGTCCTGGTTTGGCGTGAATGAACTGGGAGTTGGGCTCCATTCGTATGGATTTCGAGAAGGCACGACGCTGTGGCTCTTTCTGTTTGCCATCAGTCAATTACTGCTGATCGCAATTGCCATGACCATTGCCCCGCGAGATCGGACCCCAGGAGACAGGCTTCAGCGGAAGTCCAAGGGCAGCCAGGGGCGGTCGGCTGCGGTGTAGTATCGGTGGGCAACGACGGGCGAAAGAATTATGCGGTCCGGAGTGCCAGTTCGACACGACGGATCGCATCCTCGACGCGGCAGGTTTTGTCCGAGACCGCCATCGTTGCCTGCTGGCTCATCAGTCGCTCGACGCGGCGGTGCGCAGAGATGACCGTACTGTGACTGCGCCGGCCAAAGAACTGACCGATTTCACTCCAGGGAGCCCGGGTATACTTGCGGGCCAGCCACATGGCTAACATCCGTGGTTCGGTTAGCGAGCGGGCTTTGACTTCCGACCTTAGGCCGGCTGCTTCGACACCAAATACATCGCAAACCGCTTTTTGGATGTCATTGAGTCGCACTGCCCGGGTGTTTTGCTGAGTAAGGTCGTTGAGGACCTCGTCCACCATTTCTTGGCATGCCACCTGCTCTTGAACCTGACTGGTGAGTTGGATGCGGTTCAGCGCGCCTTGCAACTCGCGGGCGCCAGCGGTCACCTGGGTTGCAATCGCTTCGAGCAACTTCTCGGCCAACGTGAAAGACATGCTTTTGCACTGTTGGCGGAGGATTTCGCACCGCATGGCGTAGTCAGGTGGCCCGATTTCACAGATGGCCCCCGCGGAAAGACGGGAAACGAGTTCCATTCCCAGCGGTTGGAGTTCTCCCAGCGGTCGGTTGCTAGCCAGTACGACCTTGCGGCCCCCTGTTGTAAGGGAATCAAGCGTATGAAAGAGTTCTTCGACGGTGGCCCGCTTGCCTGCGAGGAAGTGAATGTCATCCAGAAGAAGCAGGTCGGTCCCACGACATTTTTGCCGAAAATTTGCCAATCCACTGCTGCGAAGTGCTTCTATAAAGCCCGTCGTAAATTGCTCAGCCGTCAAATAAAGAGCCCGTGCTTTGGGGTATGTTTGACGATACGAAGTGCGCACTGCACGCAAAAGATGTGTTTTTCCAACACCTGTGGCTCCCCAAAATAATACGGGGGATGCCTGGTGGAGACCTTGGGAGATCATTTGTGCCGAACTGACTGCAAACCGGTTCCCGTTGCCAATCACGACTGAATCAAAACAAAGAGAATCATCGATAGCTCTCCCCGAGGGAGAGGAGCGGTAAGAGGCTGGAGGATTGGCCGGTTCGCGTGTTGATCTGCGAATCGTGCTTGTCTTTGGCTCCTCGACAGGCGATTCGTCGAGCGAAGTGATCGGAGGGGTGTTATGTTTTTTCTCGAGCAGTAACGACCCGTCCACTTCGAACGCTACCTGGAGTTGACGTCCAAAAACGGTGGTGGAGGTAGCTTTCAATTCCTGGACGAAGTGCTGTCGAATCCAATCGCGGATAAACGCGCTGGTAATACCGATGGTGAGCACGTTGCCAGAGCAAGACAGGCGAGTTTGGCCACCAAACCACAGCTCATAGCGCTGATTGCCAATTCGCTTGGCCAACAAAGAACGGAAATCCGCTATTTGTTGAGCATCATCCATGAATTCCATCTCCCGATGCGCAAAATCCAGCTCAGGCAGCACTACCCTCTTGATAGCACCTGCGAAACATCGGCGTCCCTCGTGTAAGGAAATGCTTCGCGAACTGGAAAAGCCGGCCGGGATAAGCCCTGCCGATAAAAGTAAATTGAATTAGGCCGGTCCAATGCCGGAGAGGCCGATTTTACGACAGCTAGCACGCCTGTCAAACGGCCGCGACGCATTCCGCTTTGGAGTCTTTGGCCGACTTGTGTGTTGGTGCCTTAGATCGCGGACTTTGGTCCGCTTTCGGAGTTTTCCAAACGACTAAAAAACTTTTATCTAACGGCAGGCGGCGTGGATAAGATGTTCGCGACTTGTGAAGTTCATCGATGGGCTGGTCGTACAGAAAGCTGGAAGTCACTATGGTTTCAAGACTTACGGTCTTCCGGGGAATCCGGCGACGTGTTGAGAGCCAACCGAGGAAACCATCCAAGGATTGTGCGACGGTCCCACTGGGTGAATCCGGCATGTTCATAGGTTGCAATTGCAGGAAGATTGGCCCGGTCGACGGCCAGGATCAGCTCAGTGGCGCCTAATTCGGTGGCCGTTGTCAGGGCATGCCGCACCATGGGGCTCCCAAATCCCTGGCCGCGGGATGTCGGGATCAAACCCATGTACATCAATTCGCAATACCCCAATTGAGGGTGTCTTCCGATCAAAAGGACTCCCACGTCGCAGGCACGATCCCTCACAAAAAACCATGTCCTGGGATCGTGGACCCCGGTTGCTCGATAACCAGAAATCACATCGTGAAGGTTCCTTGCGCTGTTGAGACGAGGGCAATCAAGCGTACCCAGATAGGTTTGTTCGATGAGGCTCAGCAAGCGGTCAAACTGTGTCGGATGGTACACCTCGAAAGTGAGAGTCGCTGGATTTTCAGCTTGTGGTCTCACCCGTTGGGTCTGGGCAGTGAGATAAAGCAAGTTGGCGACAAAAATAAAGCCATGCCTGTGGAAAAGTTGAGCTTCTGGGCCGGACTGCGCGGGCACCAATGCCTGGGCGAATTGACAACCCGACTCCTGAAGGTAGTCCGTCGCTAGGGCAGTCAAGTTATCTTCGACAACCTTGGGAGTATCTTGGTGGAGCTGGGGTAACCAAAAACAGGTTGTCCTGCCCGCTGCCGGCTGGGCCCAAATGGCTCCCACCACGGTTTGGTTTTCAAGGGCAGCAAAGAGCCCAGGTGGGCTTGCAGATTGGTAAGGGGCAATGCATTCCTGACGTTGGGCGGCCGATAGCTCGCGCATGAGCAGCTCAAGGCATGCCTTCACGGCCGGTTTTGGGCAGGCAACGACGTCAATCGCGGGAGCTTGCATTTCGCGATTATAACAAGGGCCAGAGTGTTGCTGGAGGGGAGGCGGACACCCCTGTGGAGCCATTGAGAGAGGCTTTGGCGTGCTTCTTTGGCGCCCGTTTTAATTGGGCCAGCGAAATCGTTGCGGCAGGCCCGATTTGAGAGAGCCCTCGGCCGGCTGAGGAGGGGTTTCCTCTGCTGATTGTGGAGGGGTGTTTTCCTTAGCTGGAGAGTCTGGTTTGGGTGTTGACGCGGGCGGTTTGGTGACCGTCTTGGCAATAAAACTGAACGGGGCAATGGGGACCGGCTCGGGTCGCTTTAACTGGCTGGGGTTGATTGGGATTCCGGCAATATCTGTGGGGGGGGTCGTTGAAAACACGGTTTGCGCGAGGTAGCGATTGGAAGTGGGGTCTTCCAGTTCCAGTGCGACCGAATAGCTCGTGTGTGGCGAACTTGTCAAAAGAACGGATTCGGGCCGGATGCGCAATTCGCTTTTGACTTTTTTGTGGTGGATCACCTGGTAGAGTTGTTCTCCTGGCAGTGTGGGCGGTTGGGGCTGAAACCCAAATCGCTGCACGACCAGGTTGACGATCTGTGTTGGATCGCCGGTCCGTGCTCGTAAGGAGATCCGCTGAAGTCGGTTTTGGTTGTTGAAATAATAACTAAGGGATCCGGCAAGATCGCCCTCCAATGTGCCCGTGACCAGGGGGACACGGATACCAAACATTCCGGGGTCTGCCAGCCCAGCCGACTTGCGGTTCCAGCGGGCGTAGACCCAGTCGGTGGTGATATCGGAACGCAATACCTCTGCGAGCGGATAGATTTCTGGGTGTTCGCTTGGGGCAGCCTTGTTCGGGTTGGATTGCACACCGGGCGTGATCCGGGTGCCGCTTAATGGGGGCGGCCCCGTGAAGTTAGCAAGGGTATTTTTTGTCGTCCCAATGCCAGGCGCCCCAGTAGCAGACGACTTGGTTTTGATGGTTGACATCACGTATGGGACGCCTAATACAGCGCCAAGTGCGATCGCCAAGATAGCTGGCCGAGGAATCATGGAATTTGTTTGAGTTTGGGGACCCGGGGAACTCCTAGTCTTCTTCGGTCTTTGGGTCCCTGACGATTTGCATTTCGAGTGTGACGCGTTGCATACGCTACGATTAGGTCGATCACTCATGTCGAGACAAAGCT
>JAKVCB010000115.1 GCA_022448345.1 Pirellulales bacterium | reverse complement strand
ATCGACAAGGTTCACGCGGAGCCATGTCTGCTTGTTTTGCTCAAGGACATCGATCTGTGTTCGGCGATCGGCAGAGAGGAACGGATAGATGTCGTAGTTAAATGCCAGTCCGGCTTCCTGGCCTCCCACCCACACGGGTCCGGCCTTCCCTTCCCAGCCTGCTCCGGTCAGCCCGCGCGTCCCCTGAACATGGAACTGGTGCACAAACCGGGCATGTGCCTTGCGCAAGGGGACCTGCACGGCGAGGTGCTCGATCGCCTGGGGCGGCAGATCGCGCACCCGCAGCTTGTAGATTGTAAAACCGTCGTAGTCGACCGTTGCCCGCACCTCTACCGTGCCGCCGTCGAACCGGAGTTCGCTGTCGATTTGGACCGAGGTGGCGCCGGGCAAAACTTCCCGGGAGACAGGCTCCAGGGCCACTTTCCCCGTTGCCGTTTCGAGCACGATTTGGCCTTCGCCGGCGAGCAATTCTCCCCACTTGCCCGAGACCGACTCGACAAGACCATGCGTCCCGAAAGCGAGCCGGCTGTGCTTGAGCTGAACGGCGCTGTCGGTGACCTGGGGCCTGGTCCATGGCTTGGGGACGCGTTCGGTTAGGTATTCTTTGGCGACCTGGGTGCCCAGCCAACTCGGCCGGTCGACGGGGGTCAGGCGGCAGCTTTCGCTGTGAAGCAGGGTGCCATCGGGCGCCTTGATGACCAGTTTGGCCTCGGCAGGAAGCTTTGCAGCTGGTGGCACGACAAGAATCAAACGTGTCTGGCCATCGGCCGACAGGCGGGCCTCGGTCGCGGGAACACCTTCGGCAGAAAGCCTGGCGGTTGCTCCTTTGGAGTGACTGGGGCCGGTGACCTCCGCGGCAACTCGACTTGCCAGGGGATACCAGTGGAGCTTCGCAGACCAGGGAGACTCGGCCGGCGGTTGGTGGGTTGTTTCCGGTGGCGGTTCGAGGGTGCGCTGGGAATGTTGGCCCCTGGGAAGGACGTGCAATTTTGCAAAGGGCATCGGCACGTAGCCGCCGAACGAGCGCGAATACCAGGCTGCCATGTCGGGCGGCCGAAATCGGAACAGGTTTGCGTAGATGGGGCCCCCGGTGGGATGGTCGATTCCTGCCGACGCAAACGGGATTCGCATCTCCACAGTCCAGGCTCCTGCAGCCTGGCTCGCGGCCGCTTTAAAAAGTGGCCGCCGGAGTGGGCCTTCATTGTAGGTCCGCGAGACTGAACCTGCCGAGTTAACCGAAAAGGCGTAGTAATGGTCGGGGCGGGGGGGCGGCTCGTCCATGGCTCCCGGGTACCCGCCTACCTTAAGAACCTCCGGGGAGAGGGCCAGCTGGTCGGCCGTACCGAGGATCACCTGGACCGCGTCGTCATCGGTCAATAGGTCGGTTGGATTGCGCCGGGATGCTTTGGGGTAGTTTGGTGCGGTCTCGAAGCAGCGCACCCCCACCAGCAGATTTCCCTGGTTCCACTTCAGGTAAAAACGGGTTCCCGGTTGGAGCGGTTGTTGCGTGGCGGTCAGCCGAAGGTCGGCCACGGTGGCCGCATCGTCCCACTCTGCGGCGGAGAGCTTGCCATCAAGGTCGACCGCTACCCGGGAGTGGGGGACGTATACCTCCGGTGGAGCGTCGCCGCGCGCGGGGCCAGCCTCCACCACAAGGCTGAGGGCTATCGCAAACCAGAGGCTGCTTTTGAGGAAGGGGGTCGATGTCACCGCGGGGCGCCTCCAGAGGTGGCTGGAGCTTTTTCTGGAGAGCAGCGGATCAGCACTGGTGAGGGGATAAAACAAAAGAGAAACCTTTTTAAGCGGAAACCTTTTTAAGCATCAGACCACTTGGGCCTTGTTTGGTGAAAATGGAAATGACTCCTTTTTAGTTTAACCGAATTTTGTCACCGAGGAATCGCGACGCAGAAAGAACAGACCCTGCAGCGGGCGCCCGCCTGTTATGGGCATCGAATCGATTTTGTAAATCGTGAATTCCCCGAAGCTGTGCGCGTCTATCCGTAGAGTTGACCACGGCCCAAAAACTGACTGCGACTGCTTCTGTTTGAGGCTAAGGTTGACCATGCCGGGAAAAGGTCCCATTGATGAGCCGATATTTTACCAGAGGTGGGCCCCAGAGGTGGCCCAGGTCAAGATTCCAGGTCAAGATTCCAGGTCAAGATTCCAGGTCAACAGGGCGGGTTCCCCATCAGGGGTCCTTGTCATCGGGGCCCTTGTCATCGGGGCCCTTGTTGGTCACCGCCGGAGAAAGCCCACTCAGCTTAATCGGAAATTCATTCCGGGCACTGGTAAGCCACGTATCTAAAGTTGGTGAGTAGGTGCGCACCTGCACCGTTGTGCCATCATCCAGAAATTCAAGCAGTCGCAGGTAGCCATTGCCACCGTTGGGTTGTTGTTGGCTATTGAACCCAATCTCATGGACGACGTTACCATATTTTCCCAGGGTTGATTGCCTGGCCGTGGTTAAAGGCCCGTGGGGGTCGGTGTCATTTCCGTCGGGATGGTGTCCGTTGAGAACGATTTCGATATTTTTGTGTTGTCCAGTGAGCTTGTTCCACAGGGTATTGCCCAACGTGTGGCGGTTGGTCGTTGGTTCGCCATTGACTGCCGGCCCCTCCTGGACATTGGCATGAACCAGGACCACCACCGTGTGGTCGGGAAATTTGTCGCAGATTTCGCCAGCCCAGGCCAGGACCTCAGGCCGTGGCACATATTCCAGGCTGAGCACCAGCATCTTTCTTCCGTCGGGAGCTGTAAACCGGCTATAGGTGTTCGCCAGGTCGCCAGCGGTTTTTTCGGTCGTGATGGAATTGAGCCGGTTGTCCGTAAGGGCAAAGTAGTCATTCAGCAGATTCTGATCGCGATCAAACGGTGGGGTGGGAAAAATATCGTGGTTGCCGATGACCATCGTGTAGGGCACATGTCCATCGAGGACGCGGATGGCATTCCTGGCCATCTGCCACTCGTCGGGTGTATTGTGGTTGGTGATGTCGCCCTCGTGCAGCACCATCTTGATGTTGCGGACATTCTTGTTATCAACAATCCACTCGGTCTGCGCCAAAAAACCGGGGTAATGTTCTGCGGTCATGTAGCCCTGCGTATCCGGGAGCACCACCATCGTCCAGGAAGCGCACGCGGATGCCGAAAAACTCAGGAAGCAAATGACAAAGTAGGCATAAGGTGGCATCGAAAAGGTTTCCTACCCAATAACGCGATCGCCGAAACCAGGGCAAACTCCACAGGCAGCCGTAACCAGCGGTTCCCACCGGGAGGTCTCCACTGGCCATTGGCCACTGGGCACTTCGGGCACTGCTCATTGTAACAGTAAGCGTGCTTCTCTGTGGCAACTGCCTGCGCAAGATGGGCCCCGTTCTGCTTTTGAATTGCACAGCACGGGTGGGTTTCAGGAAAGACGCCTTCTGAGTGCCATCCCCGCAAGGCCGCAGGCCAGCAGCAGTCCGGCAGAGGGTTCGGGAATCAGCGTGAACACAGGTTCGCCGATATCGCCCTGGTTCAAGAGTCCCTTGTTGGGCGATGCGTGGGGCGGGGCGAGCGTCATCAGTGTGTGAAGCGGGGTAGTCGGATCTGCCCACTCGGCTCCAAACAGCGAAGCATCAAACTCAAACTCGTAGGCCACTTCGTAAATCCAGTCGGCAAATTGCGGGTCTGCCGGTTGGTAGCTGTAGCCGTCCTCTGCCAGGATTGCCAGTCCCGCATCGGGACCAGTCGTCTGGCGGACCACGTCGGGTGAATTGTCCAGGTAGCCTGAAAGTGTGGCGATGTCGTCTGCGGAGATTGCGCCGGACCCGGTCGGCCCGTAAGTGTCAAGGTTCCACTCCATCGATGTGGCGATCTGCAGGACCCGGGTCGTGTCGGTGTTTTTTTTGTTGCCATCGCGCCGGTCCCACTGGCTGGCCCCGGCCGGGAGCGGATCGTTTACGCCCTTGATTCCCGCCGACATGATGTCGGTGCGGGTGCCGCTAGTCTTCACATCGGCCAGGTAGTCGACCGTCATACGGTACTCGCCATCGGTGGTGTAAAGTTCAAAGGGGTCGATCCCGAAATTGTCACTGCCAATCAGGCCCGTTCCCATTTTGTGTCCGCTGGAGCCTTCGTAGGTGCCAACGATGGGGGGAATATCATTACCGGTGGCTTCGTACGTGTTGTCGACGTATCCCTTCGGCAGGGCGTAGTACATAAAATGATTGCCCGACGTGGGGTCGGTTCCCAGGGCCAACCGTCCCTGGCCAACACCGGTTGCTCCAACCCAGCCGGCCGTAGCGGGCATGTTTGTCACCTGGGGCGCCGAGGGAAAATCGACCAGGTAAACCGTGGAGTATCCTTCACCGGGGGTCAGGCGGCCGTCGGCCTCCAAGGCAACAGCCGGCTGCAAAACGCCGGCAGCCAGGGTGGCCACTGCGGCCAGTAGCAGGTATCGAGAGAGATGGTTCATGAGCGATATTACGTGGTTCATAACGGGGTCTGGTTGCGCATAACCAGTTTTGTGGCAGCGCGTATGGGGTCCTTGAAAACAGCGGATACCTCGGCCCAACTCATCCGGCCCTTTGGGCCCTTCACTTATGTTTTAATTGCCAGCGGAGCAAGATACAACAAAATTACCGTTTTCCACCGGCAGGTTCGCGGATTTTTTACGGGCCGCAGTCAGCGCCGGTGGCTGCCAGGGGAAACCGGCGAGAATTCTGCCACCGGCGCACGGTCCCCAAACGGGGCCACGCAGGTTAGAATTACGACTCGGTCGTGCGGAACTAACTTTTAGCAGCCGGTGTGCCCCGCCAGGCCCGAGTGGGACAAAACTAACCCGAACCGTGGCAACCACTTCAGCTAAGACCATCGAGGTAGCGGATATGACGCTTATCACACAAGCGGATTTCATGGAGTCGATTGCCGACGCGTTGCAGTATATTTCTTATTATCACCCGAAAGATTTTATCAGTGCGGTGAACGAGGCCTACGAGCGCGAGCTCAATCCGGCTGCCAAAGATGCCCTCGCACAGATTCTTATCAATTCCCGTATGTGTGCCACCGGGCGTCGGCCAATTTGTCAGGATACAGGCATCGTTGCCGTCTTTTTGAAAATCGGCATGGACATCCAATGGGATGCTGAAATGTCCGTGGATGACATGGTCAATGAAGGCGTGCGGCAGGCTTATAATCACCCGGACAATAAGCTGCGTGCTTCGATCCTGGCCGATCCTGACGGGGCGCGAAAAAACACGGGCGACAACACGCCTGCCATGGTCAGTTATGAACTGGTTCCGGGGAACACGCTGGAAGTTTACCTGGTGGCCAAGGGAGGGGGCTCGGAAGCGAAAAGCAAGTTTGCCATGCTCAATCCCTCCGACTCGGTCGTCGATTGGGTGTTGGAGCAAGTCCCCAAAATGGGCGCCGGCTGGTGCCCACCAGGGGTGCTTGGCATCGGGATTGGTGGTACGGCTGATAAGGCGATGGCGATGGCGAAAAAGGCTTTGCTGCAACCGATCGACATTCAGAAACTGCGGGCCAAAGGCGCCCAGACGCGCGCCGAAGAGCTGCGGCTGGAGTTGCACGAGAAAGTGAACCGATTGGGCATAGGTGCGCAGGGTCTGGGCGGGTTGACCACCGTGCTGGATGTAAAAGTGCTGGACTGCCCCACGCATGCGGCCAACAAGCCCGTTGCGATTATCCCGAACTGTGCCGCCACGCGGTGGACAAAATTCACACTCGATGGCAGTGGTCCGGCAAAACTGGATCCGCCTAGCCTCGAGGACTGGCCAAAAGTGGCCCGTGATGCCGGTGGGAATGTCAAGCGGGTCAACCTGCAGGAAATAACCAGCGACGATATCAAATCGTGGAAGCCGGGTGAGGCTCTGCTACTGAGTGGCAAAATGCTCACCGGCCGCGACGCTGCGCATAAAAAGATCGTCGACCTGTTGGATAAAGGCGAACCGCTGCCGGTCGATCTTGCCGGGCGCTTTATCTACTACGTGGGACCTGTCGACCCGGTGCGCGAAGAGGTGATGGGACCGGCTGGTCCCACCACGGCGACCCGAATGGACAAGTTTACGCGTCAAGTGTTGGCACAAACAGGTTTGATGGGAATGATCGGTAAGGCGGAGCGTGGCCCGGTGGCCATTGAGGCCATTAAAGAGTTTGAGTCGTGTTACCTGATTGCGGTTGGTGGCGCGGCCTACCTCGTCTCGCAGGCAATTAAAAAATCAGAGGTCGTCGGGTTTCCTGAATTAGGCATGGAAGCGATTTATGAGTTTGACGTGGTCGATATGCCCGTGACCGTAGCAGTTGACAGTACAGGTGCGTCGGTGCACCAAATCGGACCAAAAATCTGGCAGGACAAAATCGAAACAGACCAGCTTGCCATTATCTAAGTGTGGTAGTGCCGCCAGCATCGCCGCCGGGCCGATTGGGCTTCCGAGAGGCCGTTTGCCTTGATAACGCGGTCGCCTGGGAGTAGGAGGCAAAAGTTTTTCCCCACCGGTGGTCCCCCTCGATGGAACTGGCCGCTAGAATTGTCAGCTGCAAAAAAACAAATTGCAAGCAGATGTTCCAGCTCAACCCTTGCCCCTAGAACTGACAGGAAACGATCGATGAGCGAAAGAATTGTGATGCGAACAGGAGAAGCACTGGTAGCGGGTGGTCCGGCCTTTACGGCCGCCGAACCGGAAGTGGTGATTGGCGAACTCGATGGACCGGTGGGCACCGCGATTGCCACCCTGACCGGGGATCAGGCTGCCGGACATTCGAAGGTGTTTGCCATTTTAAACACCGATGTCCAGGTCCGGCCCGTAACGCTGATGGTCAGCAAGGTTACCGTGAAAAGCAACGCTTACACCAATATCTTGATGGGAACCGTGCAGGCGGCCATCGCCAACGGAGTGCTCGACGCGGTACGTGCGGGCGATATTCCCAAAGAAAAAGCCAATGACCTGGGTATTGTCTGCTCGGTGTGGCTCAACCCGGGTGCGGCGACCGACGAAAACCTCGATCACAAGGCATTGTTTGAAATCCATCGCAAGGCGACGGCATTGGCTATTCACAAGGCGATGCACAACGAGCCGACGATCGACTGGTTGCTTGAGCATCAGGAAGAGATTGTGCACAAGTACTATCAGAAGGGGCTGGAAGGCAGCCTCTAATCGCCAAGAGGCGATTGGCCAGGCGATGTGTGTTTTGGCAGCGGGTCTCCACCTCGCGCCACCTTAATCATCAAAACCCCCTGTGTTGAGAGTGTGATGACCCAAGCGGCGCGCTGGATGGGACTGGTTGGCTGGGTAGCTTTATGTTTTGCCGCAAGTGGACTGGGTGCGGTGGCGACGATGCCAGAGATTGGCACCTGGTACAGGGCGCTTGTAAAACCGGCCTGGAATCCGCCCGACGCCGTATTTGGTCCGGTTTGGATGACCCTTTACTTGTTGATGGCCATCGCCGCCTGGCTCATCTGGCGACCGGCCGGGTTTGCGGCGGCGAGGGTGCCTCTAGTGCTGTTTGTCCTACAGCTTGTGCTGAACGTGGCCTGGTCGTGGATTTTCTTTCGGCTCCACCAGACGGGCTGGGCCGTGGTGGAGATTGGCGTGCTGTGGGTGATGATTTTTGCGACCACAGTCGTGTTTTTCAAAAATAACAAGCTCGCCGGCAGCTTGATGGTGCCTTACCTGGTGTGGGTAGGTTTTGCGAGTGTGCTGAATTTTACGATCTGGCGGCTTAATTGAAGCTGGTCTTTGACCTCTGTTGGTGCTTGGCCCACTACCGTGCAGTTGCAAGCGACTTGGCCTACAAGGCACGAGTCGAAAAAATGACCGGTGCCAACCTGTGCGGCCAGGTCGCACTGATTTTGTAACAATCGACTGTGCATGGTTTTTAGGAGGAGCTTGGAGCGTGGCTGGAAAGATCGTGGTTGTGGGGACTTCGAACACCGATATGGTCCTCAAAACAGACCCAAGGGACACCGCCCTGTCTGTACAGAGCCTATCTAGCACTCCATCACGCAGAGAAAAGTTGTAAAAAGCGTTCGGCCGAAAAATGGTACTCACAGGGATTGTTCACCCTCCCTCCTGGTATTTATGCCCCAAGCTACTCGGTCAGGCAGTTGTGTTTGCCAGTGCCGCAGGCGCCCTGTCGGTGACCAGGCTGGGTGCCCAACTCTCGGCGCCAACCCGGAAAGAGACCGAGGTGTTTCTGGAAGCGGCTCTTTGAGCCGTTTTCGGTCGCCTATCGGGCCGTGACCCAAATAGATGAAAAGCAGCCAAGACTCTTGCTCTCACAGGCATTTGCGGTCCTGGCTGCGAGCTTCCTTAACCACCTTGCCGCTGTGTAAGATTCCGCGCATCGCGTTGTTTCGGAACGTCGATGCGTCGCGATATTGTTCTTTGAGATTGAGAGTGCTGATCAAGACGCCACTGCGGTGTTGGTGTAATTTGCCCGTAATGGAACCATCGGGAACCACAAAACAACTTGGCCACGATTGATAAAAACCGCACGCATTGGCCACACTACTCCACATGTGGTTGGATCCGCAGTGACCCTGGATGGTGGGATGCATAATAACCGAGTGGTCGGTTTTTCCAGCAGCCCGGGCATTGTAGAACGACTGGAACACGCAGCTTACGCCCGACTGTTTGTGATGTCGAAACAATTCGGGGTAGCGCACGTCATGGCAAATGGTGACTGCACAATTAATACGTCTAATTTGAAAATGGCAGGAATAATTGCCGGGAGAGTAGAAACGGAGGTCCTTGTCCGTGCAAAACCGTTTGTCATAACGGTCAACTATTTTTCCAGACGGATTGATGACGTAGACACAATTATGGGGTAGATGCTTTTTCAGTGGGTGAGTGCTTCCCAGTAACAGCCAGACGCGGTGGGCTTTTGCCAGGGTGGCAATCCTGCGAGTGTGATCGGCAAGCAGGTTCCAGTTAAAGCCGGACCAGTCACAGAAATCGACACCGGCGTAACCCGATAAGGCGCACTCGGGAAAGTGAATCACCTCGGCACCCTGTTGTGCTCCGGCCACGATCTGTGTTTCGATGGCAGCCGCATTGCGATTTATGTTTGCAGAAACAGGAAACTGGCACGTGGCAATCGTTAACTGAGACTGCTGCCGGGTTGCCATTTCAATCCTCTGCAAGCGTCAAGTCAAACACGGTGGCAATGTCAACCTTGTTGTCGGTGGTGTCCGGTGTAGCGACTTTAATTTTCCCGAGAAACCGGCCTGGCCGCATCGATTGGCCCGCTGCCCGTATTTGCACCTGGGCATCTCCCCGGCCGTGCTTGGGTGTGATCACCAGCCAGGGAATGCGTGCCTCAATGTTCCATGGTGTGTCCGGACTCGCCGTTTTGATCGACAACGTCTGGACAGGGGACTCACCGGAATAGGCCAGCCCGCGGCCCTTGAGTACCTTGAAGTCAAGGCGACGGGGGGAGACATTCAAGGAGTTGTTTCGGGCGGATGTGGTGGGTTGCTCTGGCGGCGTCATTTCCAGTAATTCGTAGGTATCAAAGGAGTCGGGAGCTGGCCAGTTTCGGACGACCCGTGTGTCAACATCCCCCTGCCAGGAGGGACTGGTGAGGTAGAAGGCAAACAGGCGGGCGCGTCGCAACAACAGTTCCATTTTTAGCGCGCGGCCGCCAAAGGTTTTTCCTAACGGGCCTTTGTGGTTTTGCCACCGGACAGGATGCCGGATGGAATCTCCTTGTATGGGGCTACACTCGTCGAAGGAGTAACCCGGAAGGACCCGCCCCTGTTCATCTCGCAGTTGCACTCGAATTTCTCCACCCGCTGCAACATGGGCGTTAAGTTGAAGGTGTTCGGTGTCCGGGTCGAATCGAACCAAGGGGGTCAGCAGGGTCCCATTGTTGTTTTTGATCGAGTCACGTGAGACAAAACGATCTAAAGGTAAGCGGGCAACCCCGTTGAATTTTCGCCTGGGAGGTTTATGGGACCCCTGGACGAAAAACCCCAGGTACATGTGATTGTCCTGGATAAACAGTTGTTGGTTTCCCCAGGCGATAATCCACTTGGCACCATCGGTGGGTTCTTCTCCGTAGGGTAGAAACATGTCGCGATGACGTGTCCAGTGGTAAAGGTCCCGGCTTGTCGCCAGGGCAGTCCAGCCGGCTGTTCGATCAATGTCATCATGGTGGACTGACAGATGGGTTAGATACAGCTCTCCCCGCTTGAACATCATTCCCCAGTGGAACTGGGTTTCACCGTAGTCCCAATCATCGGGAGTAAAGAGTTGCTGATGATTTTCCCAGTGCACACCGTCGCGACTGGTTGCCAGTCCTGTGACCCGCCGGTATCCGGACATAATGCGATTGGGGGCATTCCAACGTTCATCCCGATACCAGGCCAACTTTGGGTTTTCCCCACTGAGTGGATTGGTTTTGTAAATCATGACGAACTGTTTTGTGTCCGGGTCAAAAATTACCGGGTGCGCGTCGACCACCGCGTGCATGTGGCCCGGCTCTCCTTCAAAAACAAAGGGAATTGCCGGGTTCTGTTCGTAGTTAATCCAGGGCCCCTCTGGCGTAGGTGCAAAACTGACGATCGTTCCGGCGAGTCCCGCGCCTTTTGACTGCGAGTGGACGAAATTGGTTCGTAAAAATCGTCGCTTGGGATTCGGGCAATCGACACCCGCATCGGCCATATTTTCGTAAGAAACGTAACGGCAAAATTCGTTCCAGCCGGTGGGAGGGGCGACGGGAAATTCCGGGTTATGCGTGGTCCTCTCGATTCCGCTCGATTTGGCAATCAAGTGGTTGTCGATGAACAAATGGGGGCCTGCCTTCAGGTCGACAGGTTTTTGTGCTGGGGCAAAACTTGAAGGTGGCTGAAAAATTCCCTGATATTTGTTGGCCAGGGAAACCCGTACTTCGTCCATGTAGCCGTTCAGGCTCTGGTGGCCGCGCATCGTGTTGCCAAGGCTGAGATTGTTTTCGCCGGTTCGGAAGAAAGCCTCTAGCGGCTCAGGAAGAGGTACGGAATCCTGAGGATGCCCATCAATCCAGTGCGTGAGCTGCTGAGCGCTGGCATCGTGGGCAAGGGCAAGATGGTGCCAACCGCCCGTTTCGCCATTGATGATGGCCGGGTCAGTTTTTACAAGCAGCTCTGTAAGTCCGCTACGAGTATTGACCCATCGCAGGAACTTGCCGTGCGGACCAATCTCCAGGCCGCAGGCGTGGCCCACACCACGATAAAAGGGATAGGTGGGGCCAATACGAATATCCTCACGTCCCATGAACAGCACGTCCCCGTCATCGGCCGGCTCACAGAAATTCACCCAGCATTCCCAGGTCCAGTCAAAATTTCCCAGGTTCAAATGTGTGGGGTCGATGTAACGTCGAATGGCAGCCTGTCCCTGGCGACCACCATTGGGATCGAGCGCGCCACCATATTTGCCGGAAACTATCTTGCCGCCCGGTCCCAGGGTGAGGTCGAAACCGTTGACCGACTGGTCCTCCAGCCGAAACCGATGGGGAGCGTCTCGCGGCTCATCAAATAACCAGACCGTTTCAGCGCTTGACTGAACGTTCAGGCCAACCGTGACCGTTTGGGCAGGGGTGTGCGATTCGTCCAATTCAACAGAAATGTCTGCCTCGGAGAGACTCGCCCAGCGATCGCTGGCATAGACCGTGATGGTAAGCGTCACCGGTTGTTGCCCCAGAGTTCCTTCCCGGGGAGTTATGCGGATCCAATCGGCATTGGTATTTGCCTGCCAGTGGACTGGTTTTCCCTGACCGATGTTTTGAAGGGTCAATGTTTGCGCCGGTGGATTCGGACGATCTTGGGAAGCGACAAAATCGACCCGTCGGTCGGAGATTGCCAGCCATGGACTCGGCTGAGGGTGCGCAAAACTGGCTGGGGGTGAAAAAGGCTCACGGTAAAGAACCCCTTTGGTGATTCGCATCTCGTCGATGACGCTGTGGGCCTGTTGGCCGTTGCGGGAACGGGGAGCAAATTGGTAGCCCTTGGGGATTTTGTCGATCCCCAGTCCTGTTTGGCGATCGGGGCCCACCAGGTTTTCCCGTCCCAGGTAGAGCGCAATGTCGCCGGTTTCACTGAACACCTCGTAGTTTTCCGGGTATTCATCCAGGGCGCCCATTCCCATCATGCCGTAGACCGAATGGATTTGGCTGCCAGGCGTGACGCTGGTTCCGTCTTTGATCAAGTAGGGTCCGCGGCCATCTTCGAAGTAATACAAACGTTTGGCACGTGCGTCGTTCACCCAGGCGATGTGGTGGTAGGCCGGGTCAATGCCGGCATAGAATTTTGGATGCACATCATGGGTCAAGGCGATGCGAGGGACTTCGTCGTATTTGTCGGCCAGCACGTTGAGCCGAACAGCCTGTTCGAACCAGTCTCG
>JAKVCB010000114.1 GCA_022448345.1 Pirellulales bacterium | reverse complement strand
CGGTTCATTGGATTTCCAGTAATTCAGACCCTGAAGTGCGCCGTGCCCTGGTAACCAGGGAAGGGCAGGAAGTCACTTCTCTCTCGCATTAAGAATAATTCACAAGAATGGATGCATTTCCACAATCGCATTTAATCGGATGGAGTTTTGAAGGATGAAAAAAACTTTCTGTTTTCCACTATTCATTATTTTGTTATGCCCGGTTGGTGCGTGGGCACATTTCCCTTGGATATATGCGGACGCAGACCACCACGCCCGCATGTTTTTTGGAGAGGGGCTTGCAGATCAAGACTACAACCTGCCCGATGCGGTTGCTTCAGCAAAGGTGTACGTGATTGAGCCAGCTCAGCCCGTAAGTCGGTTGGAGATGAAAGTAGAAGAGGGAGAAGATTTCTATGGCATGAATCGGGTTCCAAAGGCCGGTCAAGTGCAAACGTCACTCGTCTACGGTAACTATCACGGAACCAAGCTGTGCTATTACGTTCAGGGATGCCTGGCAGGTGGGCCGGAGTTGTCAAAGCAGGGCGATGCAAGTGATATGCAGATGCAGGCGGTATTGACTCAGAAGGATGGGGTGCCTGCGGTCAAGGTGCTGTGGGATGGCAAGCCAATGGCTGGAGTA
This sequence comes from Pirellulales bacterium, assembly GCA_022448345.1. Lineage (GTDB taxonomy): Bacteria > Planctomycetota > Planctomycetia > Pirellulales > Lacipirellulaceae > JAKVCB01. Next base: position 11,770 of record JAKVCB010000114.1, on the reverse strand, counting down.
AAAATAGTCCTGGCCAATGAAGCGGGAACAGATGCAGGGCACATTATGACCGATGATCAAGGAGGCGCTGTTTTGGAGCCCCTTGCACCGGGATTAAACGGGTTTATGGTCATGCATGTCGACAAGAAAGATAAAGGTGAGATTGGTGGCAAGAAATATAGCTCGGCGACTCACGTGCTCACGGTAACTTTTCAGAATCAGGAAGGTGGAGAGGAGGTTTCGAAAGGAGATGCGTCAGGCCAGGATGCTTCCCCGCCGGCCAGTTTGGACGGGGCGGAGACTTCAGGTGTGTTTCCTGCTATGCCGCAGCCGGTTGCCAGTTTCGGAGCTGCGGTGTCGGGTGGATTTTTGTACGTCTACAGTGGTCATACCGGGACAGCACACGACCATTCTCGCGATAATTTGTCGCCCCACTTTTCGCGAATTCAATTAAATGGTGGAGGGCAATGGGAGCCGCTTGCGATGGGGCCATCCATGCAAGGGCTGGCGATGGTTGCTTATGGAAATAAGTTATTCAGAGTCGGTGGATTGGTTGCCCATAATTCGTTGGGAGAGGACGAGGACTTGCATTCTCAGCAAAGTTTTGCGTGCTATAACCCGGGGACAAACAGTTGGGATGAGCGAACACCATTACCCGGCGGGAGGTCATCTCACAACGCGGTTGTAATTGGCAATTCCCTTTATGTCGTTGGTGGCTGGAAATTGACCGGTGACCGAACCGGCGAATGGTACGATGATTGTCTTGCGATTAATCTAGATGATCCTGAGGCCACTTGGACGAAGCTTCCAGCGCCTCCGTTTTGTAGGCGCGCATTGGCCGTCAGTCACGTAGCTGGCCAGTTGGTGGCTTTGTGTGGAATGACTGACGAAGCGGATCTTTCACGAGAAGTATTTTTCTTGGATCTCGACACCGGTCAGTGGGTGAGCGGCCCAGAGTTTCCAGGAGAGTCTTTTGATGGTTTTGGGCTGGCAGCCTGGAACGACGGTGGGATGCTCTATGCAGGGGGAAATGGTGGCGTGCTGTATCGCCTGAGTTCTGACCAGCGCTCGTGGGTGGCAGTAGGAGAATTTACCATACCGAGGTTTTTCCACCAGTTATTGCCTGATGGAGAAGGGGCCTTACTTGCAGTGGGCGGCGCCTCCCATCAGGAGGGCGGTCATCTGGCTAGCGTCGAGCGGATTACACCAGCAACCGGTTTGGCAACTGCAGGGACAGCCGCGCCGCGAAAAAATTAAAGTGTATGGCCGTTGTGCCACTCCGGGTCGGCAGAGGAAAATGTTGCGGGCCTGATTGATCTTGTCCATGAGCGAAGGTCCTGCCAACCTGAGTTGCATTTAATGCCCAATGGTAACTCGATGTTCGATAGCATTGTCCTGTCGGATTGACTTCAATCGCAGTTGGATCGGCTTCGCCAACGACCGTGAACTTGTTGGGAAGGTTTCCAGTTGGACTGTTGTGACTTGATAGGAATTCCGGCACAAGCAACCACAAAATCTGATACCACTCATTGGTTGCCCATCTCGACAGATTGACCAGGTACCATCGCCGGTGGCATATTTTCCATCCATGACATATTCCCATTGATGCAGTCCCTCGACACTCGAGCGTCTTGCATCACCACCCCGATACGCACCATTGATAATGTTTAGAGTCTTTGCTGTCGCCGACGTCGTGCTCTGACGAACTTGGCTGTCGGAAATCGAAGGTAAGGCGACTGTCGGAACCTTGGCTCGAGGTACCGCCAAACAAGTTGAACCGGCTTTGGCCGTCGTCAGTACCAAACGCGTTGCTGGAATCGAAATCAAACCAGAATTCCAGAGTGAGATCGCCACCGTTGGCCTCTGACAGCTGGACAAGACTCTCTACGCCGAAAGCAACGTGTGGGAGTTTGCAAAACTTCAACCAGCCAGTTTGACGTAGCCAGATTCACCGCCAGTCGGGGCGGCCAAATTTTCTGAGGATCCCAGCCACCATCCCGGCTATTCCCAGTTAAGTCGGTCAGGCTGACGAGGAAATAATCGTGCGTAAGCACTAGTCCGCATGGTTCGACTGATGCCTGAGGTGAGTAGGCACAACCAGCCCAGTAAACCGACAAAAACGCTCTTTGAAGCCGATACTTTCTAGTCCATTTGCTTGTACTCTGCCGATGGCAAAGCTTGTCAACCGATAGATGCCATGTAGTTCAGAACAATGCCAGCCAGTGGAGGCTTTTTGGGCTGCGTGGGGCTCGCCTGGCCATTACTGGCCCGCAGGAGGTGGTAGCTTGAAAGCTCACTCGCTCAAAAACTGAAAGTTGGCGGCTGCATCGCAGCCTGTTGTTAGCCCTGGTTCAGGATCATTTGCAGGCAGGTCTCGCGCACTTGATCAGGGGTGACGTTGGGGTTTTTCTGCTTGGCCTGTCCGATCAGGGCGCCGATTGCCTTGAGCTTTCCGTTTTGAACATCGGCAACGACCTTTGGGTTGTCCGCAAGAAGTGTTTCGCAAAGGGTGCTCAAGTCCGAGGGATTAACTTCCACTTTTTGCGCTGAGCTGACTGCGCGGATGGGGCGAAACCGGTGGTAGGTAAACAGGCCAAGTGCAGTAAGCACCCCAAGAACACCGGCGGCCCAGAAGGGGCCCGCAGAATCAAAGCCAGCTGAATTGGGGTCCCAAATCTCAGGAGCGATCCAAGCGTAAAGTGTGCTGCCCACGCCAGCACAGGTGATCGCAAATCCGATCGCTGTGGACCGCAGCGGCGGTGGTACGTTTTCGGCGAGGTATCCTGTGTGCGACCAGCGCATGAACTGTCGGACAAATTCATAGACGGCAACACAAGCGAAGAGCTGCCATGCGAACTGAGTAAAACCTATACTCAGAGCTGCCAGCGAGAATCCACCTAACATCACCACGCCAGCAAGGCCTGACGAACCTCGGCCAGCAAGCCAACCGACGGCAATACCTCCGGGAAGCCACATGAAAACTTTTAGCAGTCCGAGCCAAATCCAACCTTGATCGGCGCCACCTATACCGATGAGCCCCAGTTGTTCTGCCCGATACGGTAGGAACTGGTTAGAGGCCTGAAATACCGGGCCACCCACAATGCAGAGGGCAATAACAAGCGCCCAATAGCCAGGGGTTTTCATCAGTGTTTCAAGATCACGAAGTGTCTGTTGCCAGCCGGCTGGTTTGCCATGCTCAAACTGCCCTGGCCGCTGGGACCACAGCAGGATCATCACTCCGCAAAAGAGCGTGGTCCCAAGGAGAAAGAAAAACAGTGTCCGAAAGTTCGCAAGTTGAGGGGCGTTTGACATCTCCGTTAGGTTAAAAAACCGTGTCCAAAATTCGTGCCAGTCAGATTCCTCGACGAAGCCCATGAGTTCCGAACGGTGAATGAATCCGCGGGCGGCAAAAGGTGCCAGCAGGCTTCCCAAGGCAAGCGACACCATCATCCAGGCGTTGGCAAAGCCCTTTTTCCCAGGGGCGACCATCTGAAACATTGATGCCCCGGCAGTCCACATGATGGCCCCGGTAAGTCCTTGCCAGAATGCCAGCGGTGCGATCACGCTGGCCTCTGGGTGCATGGTGAGTGTCAGTGGGATGGCCACTTTTCCTGCCAGGGCTGTTCCCCAAACGAATCTTTCTCCATAACGGCGGGACAACAAACCCGCAGCCAATGGACCGATAAGCCAGGCGGTGATCTTGTATTTTACCAATTGGGCCCAGACGTCCTGCGGAAAGGTATGGCCCGCGCCGAGGGCGGCTTCGCTGCGCGCTTCGAAGTAAAGCGGGAGCGAATATTCGAGCGCATTAATATAGAAGAAACTCAATATGGTCACCGGCACAATGACCGCCAGGCGGGCTGTGCCGGGATTGAGTTCGGGTTGAGAAAATGAGTGTGTCATCCACCAGCAATGTGCAACAGAGGCCGCCGCGGGTTTGAGGTTCCAAGAAGGATTTGGAATTCCCCTGGGGGGAAGCATCTTGGGCCGTGACTGGCAGATGGCCTAGGTTTTAAGAACCTCTGTGAAGTTCCCAAATCGGCCTCGCTTACCAGGGGGGGCGGGCCGTCTGATGCACTAATTGTCCTCCAGGGCTGAATTGCGCGCATTCTCCAAAGCTTGCCATTACACCGGGGGCACCCAGCGACTCTTGGTCAAGATGGGGCGCCGTCGGCGGCGACGGCGGTTGGGCTATCAAGCCACAAGTTGGCACGGTAGTTCAAGAATAGAGCGTAACCGTTGCCGATTTCCAATGCCAGTTTCAACGTTTCTTCCAACTTCTCGGGTGTGAAGAAATTCTTGTCTGGTGCCGCAGGGTCGTATATCCAGCTTTCCTAGAGGGGAGAGCCTCCTTTTTGTTCTCCGAGCGCTTCCTCCTGCGGATGGACTCCCAACCGATAGGTAAATCTGACACGCATTTTCCGATCATAAAGCTCTGGTACTTGTAATAAAGGATCGTGCCTCTTCTTCCACCAGTTTGCGGGCCGGCCTCCAGGTCTGGGCGATCCACCCACCAATTGGGCCAACTCGTGCAATCGACAACAATCGTCTATTCGGTGGAGCCTTCCAGGATGCCGTCGATACAGGGCACCATGAGGCCCAAGGGAGCTCCGTCAATTGCCCAGCGGGTCGTGGAAAATCTGGCGGGTGAATGTGGGTTGCTGATCAGGTTGTCAAGAGTGCTCGCACAGGTCAAAAGAGACAGTCGACGCAAGTTGAGTTGAGTCAGTAAAGCCTGATTTCGAGACTTGCCGGGACCGCCTGGGATTTAGGTGTGGTGGGCCACGCGGTTCGCTATTTGAACTAATTGCGTATGACCATTACATTAAGGTTGTTCTACTTGTCCAAATCAGTCACCTCGGGGTTGATTGAATATGCCGTGGAACAAATCAGCGCCAGCCGCATTCTGTTTGGTGCCGACACGCCCCTCTACAACTCGGCGACGCAAAAGGCGCGCATTGCCTACGCGGAAAATTCCAGCCAGGATAAACAAATGATTCTTTACGACAACGCCGCGCAACTACTTGAGCGATCAACTGAAAAGGGGTGAGTTTTCGTGATGAAGCAGTTTTTGTTTTTTTTGACCTGTGCTGTCGTGGTCGTGCTGCTCGAGGGCGGGCCTGTCCTGGCCAGGGCCGAACTTCCCACCGAGGGAGGCCCCTACAAGGTCATTGCGGCCGATTTCACCGGGGACGGGGTGATTGATCTTGCCGTGTCGTATTACCGTGCAGGTGTGATAGCTATCGAAAAAGGGGACGGCCGAGGGAATTTTGCGCACCTGGCACTGAACCCCATCTGCGAGGATTGCGATCCTTCCTACGATGGTGGAATTTACAATATTGCCCATGCAGACATCGACAAGGATGGGTTGCCTGACCTGGCTGTTGGCTGTGATGGCCGGTTTGTCGTGATTGCCAAAAATCTGGGGGAGGGAAAGTTTCAGCGGATGGAGGTCTTTCAGACCCGAAGCGCTGCCAAAGGGGTCTGTTGGGCCGATCTTAATAACGATGGCGAGCTCGATCTTTTATATGCAGCCCGCGGAACCGGCCGTCCTGGCGACACGGACGTAGGTGAGTTGTCACTTCGGCAAGGACTTGGCAACTGGAAATTTGGGCCGGAGATCAAGCTGGACGCCGGCATCTCGGCTTACTACATCGAAACGGGAGATCTCAACAACGATGACTACGTGGATATTCTGGTGCCGAATGAATTGGGCACCACCGTTTCGTACTGGATAAATCCAGGCAAAACGGTGTTCGACGCTGCTCGCCCTATGCAGCGACAAGTGTTGGCCACATCAGGCGTTAAGGTGAACGATGTTCGTGCTGTGGACTTCAATGGCGACGGGCATCTCGACGTACTGACGGCCAACTGGATTTCTTCAGATATTTCTCTCTTTCCGGGCAAAGGGGACGGGACGTTTGGCGACGAACAGCTCATGCCCGGTGGCAGGAACTGTGTTTTCTTTGCCGTGGGAGATTTTGATCACGACGACGACCAGGACTTTGTCGTCACCCATTGGACGGGCGATTTTGCGTCGGTATTTTTGAATCGGGGCGATGGGCGGTTTGCCGCCAGAGTCGACTATAAAACCGGACATGGCAATTACGGAGTCGATGTGCTGGATGCAGACGGAGATGGCAACCTTGACGTGGTAACGGCCAATTTCAGCAACCACACCCTCTCGTTACTCAAAGGCATAGGGGATGGCACTTTTCAGTCGGCATTGACGGCAAAAAAAGGGGTTCAGGAAAACAATGGTTCCTGGGCGGTCGAAAGCATGTCTGCCTTTGACGGCATTGGTCTGGATCGCGTGGATGCGATCTATCAATCTGGGGAAGAAGCGGTTTTTTCCATTCAGATTGCAGGTCATCCTGAGGATGTTGAGGTCTGTTTAAGTAACGATGGTTACAAGGTAGTTCGACAACACCCGTTGGTGCTCCGTGATGGCAAAGCAACGATCCGTGGGTCACTTCGGGAGCCAGGATTCCTTCGGTGCCGGGTTAACTATAACCGGGATGGAAAACGGGGTGTTTTATTGAGGACTGCCGCGTTCGAACCCTACGAGGTGCAGCCCACCACCACCGAACCTGAGGATTTCGACCAGTTCTGGGACGCACAAAAAGAAAAACTTGCCAAGATTCCCTGGGACGTGCAACTTGAGGAGGTCCCTCGACTTTCTGAGGGAAAGCCTTACCGGTTTTACGATATCTCGCTGGCGAACATCGACGATTCTCGAGTCAACGGGTACCTGGCAAAGCCCACAGGAGTTTCGGGGCCTTTTCCGGCGATTCTGTCGCTCCAGAATCATGGTGGCGGTGCATGGAGCGTGCCCCCCTCCTGGGTGACCCGTTTTGCGGAAAAAGGTTTTGTGGCGATGGCGATCAACACGCACGATGTTCAAAACGGTCGTGATCGAGAATATTACGCGACACTAAATAAAGGTCCTCTGGCGAGTTATACGTTAAAAGGGTTCATGGACCGCGATACCTATTACTTCAAATCGGTTTACCTGCGAATCGTCCGCGCGATCGACTACCTGGCTTCGCTTCCCGAATGGGACGGCAAGACGTTACTGTTGACCGGCAGGAGCCAGGGAGGCGGCCTTTCGGTGGTAGGTGCCGGGCTTGACCAGCGGGTGACGGGCATCGTTTGTGCGGTACCGGCACTGTGTGAGCATGGGGGGCATAAATTTGGTCGTGCCGCAGGGTGGCCCCGATTTGTTCCCAACGATGAGCATGACTACGGCAGCAATTTAAATGCACCAACGTCCAACGGCCACGGACCAGTGAGTGAGACCGTGTTTCAGGTCTCTCGTTACTACGACGCAGTGAACTTTGCCCGCAAGATCCAGTGTCCGGTCGTGATCAACCTGGGCATGATCGATAGGGCCGTACCACCGACGACGGTGTTTTCGGCTTACAACGTGATCGGCAGCAAAAAAACCGCCATCTTGAGTCGAGACCGGGGGCACAGTGCCGATCAGGATCCAGAATACCGACGGGATGAGCGAATCCTTGAAATGGCAGCCCAAGCTGGCTCCCGGGTGGTTGTTCTACCCAAGGGCTACGGCAAGAAAACCGATTGACCAGGATCCTCCTGTGAACAAAGGGTTGTCTGACAATCAGGTTGAACAATTTCACGAGCAGGGGTTTCTCACGGGGCTCCGTGTTTGGGACGACCGTGTGGTTGAGCGGGCCCAGACTCATTTCAGGAAAGTAACAGCCGAACTGGAGTCGCACGGGCTGGACCACAACGATGTCAATGGCTGGTGGGCCCTGAATCGCACTTACTGGAACCTCTGTTCTACCCCGGGGATTCTCAACTGTCTTGAAGACCTGCTTGGCGGCGACCTGTTTATTTTTGGAGGTCAGTATTTCCTCAAGAATCCTGGCGATGGCAGGCGTGGGTGTGCCGCCAAAGGTTGTCCTCCGCGGTCGGGATATAACCCCTCTTCTGCGTGGCCAGGCGGTCTCGTGGGATAACGATCTGTACCTGGAATACAGCATGCCATGGCGCAACGGCCGACATGCGAGGCTATCGCACGCCGCGTTGGAAAGCCGTTCGAGATTTTGCCAATCCGGGGCGCGCAGAATTCTACGATTTGGTAAACGATCCAAGCGAAACAACCAATCTGGTTGACCCCAACGACCCGGGCTACAGGGAAATTCGAGCAGCATTGGAAAGCAAGATTCTTCAGCAGATGAAGACGCTCAGCGACCCGGTGTATGCGAGTATGTTGGCAGAAGACGGGAAGTAGCCCAGAGCAGGTTGCTGGGTGCGGGTTGCAGATCGTCAGTTCTGGCTGTCGTTACGCTCGCATGTCATCGAGTGCGTTGCGTGTTCGAGCAGCCATTTCATCGATCAGATCGTCCGGCATGTCGGACCACCAGGGGAAGCTGATCATGTTATCGTAAAAGCGGTTGCTTTCGGGAATGTCCGCGCTCGAAAACCCGAATTTTTGAAATAACTCCGCCCGATTCAACGGCCAGTACTGCACGATACAGGTGAGTTGATACTTTTCACGGATGAGGGTCATTAGGTCATCCCGCTGGCGTCCGTATTGCTGACCGTCATAACGGGCTGCCATCAAGTGGTATGCGTGCTGGCAACTCTCCGGGACGTGTTGGAAGTGGAGTTCCGGGTAGTCCGAAAGACCATTCATGAAGCGAGTGGCTTGATGGCGACGCTGTGCGTTGATTGCGTCCAGCCGGCCTAGCATCATCCTCCCGACTGCAGCGTTTGGCTCCCCCATGCAGTAGTTCACTGGCCACTGGCCCGGAATTGGTTCGACAAGATTACATCCGGATGGCACCCAGTCTTTTTCACGCTTTCCGTCAAAAGTCCAGTTGCCCATCCATCGCATGCGGCGAGCTTGAACGCCATGTTCCATGTTCTGCACGGTCAACATGCCACCTTCGCCGAGTGTTTGCATGTTTTTGTGGGTCTGAAAGCTAAAGGATCCAAAATCTCCAATCGATCCGACTCGTCGATCTTTATACAGCGCACCAGGTGCTTGGGCGCAGTCCTCAACGACCTTAAATCCATGCTTGGCTGCCAGGGCCATAATGGGGTCCATGTCGGCTGGCAAACCGTAGAGGTGTACAACCACCACCGCCTTGGTGCGATCGGATACAAGTGGCGAAATCGTCTCGGCGCTGACCACACGCGTCTCGGCATCGATATCGGCCCAGCGGATCGTAACGCCATGACGCGCAAACGGCACGGCCGACGCGACATACGTGTGGGCAGGCATGATCACTTCGTCGCCGGGAGCAAGTCCAGTGAGAATAGCGGACAGTTCCAAGGCCGATGTGCAACTATTGACCGCCACCGAATCGGCGCACCCTGTAAATTGGGTAAAATCGCTTTCGAGAGCATTGTTCTCGATTCCCCCTGTGGGTCCAATTGCAAGGCTATTTGCATTCCGTAATACGCGCAGAACCTCTTGTTCTTCTTGGTCGGTCAAGCGGGTTTGAACGCCTGGCATTGCAATGGGCGTTAACGCCGTGGTATTTACGGTTGCCATGAAGGATTCCCAGCAAAGGAGTATGGAAATTCAAAAGAAGAGAAGTGGATCACGACGGTGGACAAGCACCCCTGGTCCTGGCGTTCCTTGGGCCTGGGCAGGGTATCCCGTGTTAGCCCGCGGAAGTTTTAATGAATCGCGGTTCTTTAACAGAATGGTTGCAACCACTCCTCATTTATATAGGATTCGTTACTAAAATAGCAATGCACACCAAAGGAAGCATATTGTTTAAGGTTGGACCTCCGGAGCAATCGCTTTGGAAACCAGGCCCCCCCTGCCCTTTTACTCGAAACTACGTTTGGAATTTTCATGTTTGACGTAACCTGGCAAATCGTCGCTTCGGGGATCGTCTCTCCGGAAGGACCGGCTGTTGATCGGGATGGTAATATTTTCCTGGTTAGCCGTTGGACCGGTAAGGTAGTGCAGGTAACCTCCGAAGGAGTTGTCCACGAACTGGTCGACACGGGAGGCAAACCGCAGTCCGTTGCCCTGCTACCGACCGGTGAGTTGTTGCTGGCAGACGCGAAAAATCACGTCCTGCAACGAATGACTCGTCAAGGTGAGTTGACAACAATCGCAAGTAGGGTCGATGGTACGTCAGAAGAGTTTTTGGGGCCCAACGATCTAGTGGTAGGCGATGACAACGTGGTCTATTTGACCGACCCGGGATTGGACCTGGAGAGCCCTGGCCAAATTTTGCGAATCGAGTTGGACTCGGGCGCGGTCACCCGACTGGCCATTGGAGTTGCGTTTCCCAATGGGATTACGATCAACGAAGATGGAAGGTGGCTCTATGTGGCGGAAAGCGCGACGGCTCGCGTACTTCGCTTTGAACTTTTAGATCGTGGGCACCACTTAGGTCCGGCGGAGGTATTTATTGAGTTGGACGGACATCTTCCTGATGGAATTGCCTTCGATGCAGAGGGGCGGTTATTGATTGCATGCTGTGGTGCGGGAGTTCTTGACGTGGTCGCCTCGGACGGTCAGCTCGTAGCCTCGATTCCTGCGGGTGGCCCCGGCTGCACGAATTGTGTCTTTGGCGGTGACGATTTCCAGACACTCTACATCACAGAAGACGAGCAGCAGGCGGTTTTGAAAACTCGCTGGCCCGTGCCTGGGCAGCGGGCCTATTCGAGAAGTTTGTAGCAGTTGGCAACCTGTGTGCTTTGCTCCGCAGAAGTGCAGTCAGGAAAACGGAGCGACTGAGTCGCGGTCTGTTGGGAATCTTGCCGTTGGTTGGCGGACATGGTCCTATCCTCGGGCAAAGAATAGCCAATCGGTTTGCTGCTGATGGATGAGTTGGTTGTCATAAGTAATAGGTTCGATACGAACATGGTCGAAGACCGCATGAAGTGCGTCAGCAAACGGTGAACTTTCCGCATAGGACCAAACCCCTAAGACACCATCGGTCGCCAGGTGTCGCCGGGCGGCCTGCAAGCCTTCTGGGGTGTAGAAGGAGACGCTCTCTTCACCTAAGCGTTCCTGCGGGGAGTGATCAACGTCGATCAGGATCACGTCGAATAAATGATTCGGTGGGCCGGCAAGTCGCTGGTAGACATCGCCTTCCGTGACCACGAGCCGCTGTTCATCACAGAGTTCAGGCGATAGTGGCACTAACCCGCGGGCAAGCCAGTCGATGACTTGAGGCAGTAGTTCCACCACCTCAACCTGCGCGACGCGGTCTGAGAGGAGCGCTTCCCGCGCAGTATAACCCAGCCCAAGTCCACCCACCAACACGCGGAGATCTTTGGCCGAGTGCATCTCGAGCGCGGTTTGTGCCAGTGCTCGTTCCGAATCGGTGTACAGGCTGCTCATCAGGAACTCGTGATTGAGCGTTACCTCGGTCACGATGGTTCCGGGTTGCGAGAGTAGTTCGCGTCGCCGCAGGCACAGAGGGCCCAGCGGGCTTGGTTCGTAAGCCAGAATCTCAAGGTTTGAATTGGACATGTGCCGCTAGCCTGGCGGGGCCCTGGTCGCAACGGTGCGCTTCGTTCAGATCTGGGTTTGCGCGGACTCGATGCGACAGCAGTGGGCGGTGCCGCTGCGCCGACAGCGACCGGCTTTCCGTCGTGCCGGCCTGTTCCGCTAAGCGTCATGGCCGGTGATGGCCAATCGAAGTTGTTACGGCTTCTGCCAGTCGGGCCTGTGCCAGGTGTTTGCCCCTGGGTAACTTAACGAAGGAAAATACGGAACACCGCGCGGACAAGGAAATGTCAAGTGCGGAAAACGTTGCTGGGCGATGTGACCAACGTCAACCCGCCC
>JAKVCB010000113.1 GCA_022448345.1 Pirellulales bacterium | reverse complement strand
TGAAGTCTTTCGCGAAGAAAGTGGGTGGCGGGGGGAGGTGAATTTCAATGTAATGTATTCCTGCCGAGGTTTGTTGAAGAAGGCTTAAGTCTGCTTGGTATAGACAGGTTTATCCTAACCTGCAATCACACTCACTGCACCTCCAGCCAGGCCTACGTATCGCATCAACGCTCCAGACGACAGACCACAACCCCACCTAGCGATGGTTAACAGTACTTGACGGGACCGACTTCTCATTGACGAAAGGGGCCTTTCGCAAGTTCGATTTTGTCAGTACCGTTGCCTTACAGGTTGAATGTGGCACCGATGTTACGGCTCCTTGCTTCCTGATGGCAAACGACCCCACGCTGACGTGCTGTATCGTAAAAACCCTAAGGCAGGACACAACGGCGATCCCTGTATCATGTCGCACAACTACCACTATGGAGTGTCAGGCAGTGTTATTTGAACAGTTGCAAAAGCGGGAATCCGAGGGGCGCCCGATCCGAATCGGTGTCATTGGAGCTGGCACATTTGGCACTCAAATTATTGCCCAGACGTGCCGCATGCAAGGCATGAGAATCTCGGCGCTGGCAGAACTCGATCTGGGGCGAGCTCGTAAGGCCCTCTCGCTGGGGGGAATCCCAGGCGAACGAATCTGTGAGGCAGAAACCAGTTCTCTCATCAACGACGCAATTCGTGATGACCGCTCCGCAATTACGGCCGATGCAAGGCTCTTGATCGAGAGCAACATCGACGTGGTGATTGAAGCGACTGGCCATGTCAGCGCGGGAACCATACACGCTTGCCAGGCAATCGCGTCCAAGAAGCACGTGGTCATGGTAACGGTTGAAGCAGATATTGTGGTAGGACATCTGCTCAAGCAAAAGGCTGATGCGGCCGGAGTGATGTACAGTATGGCCTATGGTGATGAACCTGCCCTTGCCTGCGAGTTGTGGGATTGGGCCAACTCGCTGGGGTTTCGTGTGGTCGCCGCTGGCAAAGGAACTCGATTTCTGCCGTCGTTTCGTAAATACAATCCGGATGATGTGGCTGAGCAGTACGGATTTACGGGAGACGATTACAATGCCCAAATGTTTGGTTCTTTTCTGGATGGCACCAAGCATGCAATTGAAATGGCAGCCCTCTCCAATGCTACGGGGTTAGTACCCGACGTGCGCGGCATGCACTTCCCCTCGCCCGACCTGCGAGAAATTCCAGACGTACTCTGCTCGACCGACAAGGGTGGGATTTTGAACCAGGAAGGCGTTGTCGAGGCTGTAAGTACGATCCGGCCAGATCTCTCAGAGGTGGAACGCAATCTGCGCGGTGGGCTATACGCTGTCATCGATGCGCCCACAGGATTTTCTATCGATTCACTCGCATCGTATGGCGAAATTATCGGCATGATTACCGGTGCCAAAAGCAACTACGCCATGATCTACCGTCCGCAGCACTTTATTGGCCACGAGATGCCAATCACGGCGGCGCGGATGATGGTTTTTGGGCAAACGTGCGGGGCGGCTATCACCAAGACCGCCGACGTGATAGCGGCTGCCAAGCGTCCCTTGGTGCCGGGAGATGTGCTGGATGGTGAAGGTGGATTTACCGTATATGGCCTGATTGATCGAGCCGATACCGCACGACGGGAACGACTTGTGCCCATGGGACTTACCCAGGGAGCCACAGTCACCACACACATTCCCGAGGACGGAGTGATCACTTACGACAACGTGAGTGTCGCAGACTCCCTGCCCTACCAACTGCTGCAAGAGGAAGCACATGCCAAGCCTGCCTGACCACGCTGATTGCTAATGGCCATCCGAAAAACCTCGCAAAACCACCAGGCTCTTTTTTCGACCGGCGCATTTTTCAACAAAACACTCTCTGCAAACCCCATTCTTGGCGACCTCATGCGCCACTAGCCGCAGCGAACCGCCAACCTTCGAAGCGGCACGCCGATCAGGGCCAGGAAGGCCAACAGAAAGCTGGTCGGTTCGGGAATGAAGCCTGCTTCTGCGGCACTTTCGCTCGTCTGAAAATTCATTTCCCAGATGCGATAGTCTTTTCGCACGACATTTGCTTCACTCCAACCACTGCCCTCAAGAAACGAGGTGTCGCATCCCAAGTTGTCTTTCCACATGGTGTAGTCAGCTGCATCGACAACTCCGTCATCATTAAAGTCGCCACTCGTTGGACCAATCGCCAGAATACCCACTGAATCGCGCCATGCTTGGTCCATGCCACTTGCCCAGGTCGGACCATCGTTGGTCCCGTAGAAGGCATACTTCCAGGAGGCAGTGGCCCAAGATTCAACATCGGTGAAAATTGCCCCGCTCAGGTTCGCGTCGACCAGGTCGGCGTTCGCCAGGCTTGCTCCACTCATGTCCGCGCCCATAAGCTGCGCATTCTCCAGTGTTGCGCCGTCCAGGCTGGCACCGATTAGGACTGCGCTGGTCAAGTTGGCACTGACCAAAGTCACTCCTGCCAGGTCTACCTCGCGCAAGTTCGCGCCACTCAACTGCGCCTCAGCCAAATCCACATGCGGCCCAACAAGGTACCCCATCTCAAGCTTGAATTGACCAGGAACCCCAGAAGGGAAACCTGTGATGCCACCCGACTTGACACCGGCCAGGACCGCGCCAGCCAAGTCTGCACCAGCCAGGCCTGCACCAGCCAGGTCCGCACCGACGAGATTCACTTCGCGCAGGTTCGCGGCAGCCAAGTGTGCCTTGGTCAGATTCGCACCGGCAAGATCCGCCTCGCGCAGGTTCGCGGCAGCCAGGTGTGCCTCAGTCAGGTTCGCACCGGCGAGATCTACCTCGCGCAGGTTCGCAGCAGCCAGGTGCGCCTCGGTCAGGTTCGCACCGGCGAGATCCGCCTCGCGCAGGTTCGCGCCAGCCAGGTGTGCCTCAACCAGGTTCGCATGTGGGCCAACAAGATATCCCTTCTCAAGCTTGAATTGATCAGGAAATCTGGAAGGAGAACCTGAGATAGCACCCGACTTTACACCGGCCACAATAGCGCCAGCCAAGTCCGCGCCGACCAGGTCCGCGCCAGTCAGATCTGCACCGGTCAGGTCTACACCAGCCAAGTCGGCCTCGCGCAGGTTAGCATAGGACAGGTCTGCGGCGGGCAGGGACGCGCCAGCCAAGTCCGCGCCGACAAGATTTGCGCCAGGATGCAGGTTATTTCCTGAATAGTTGTAGTCGTTGCCATCCCGACCGTATACCCAACCAAGCGCACCATCACGCTTTAGATACCAGGGGATATCGACCAAGCGAAAATCAGCAACGACAGGCAGATGGTCAAACTTTGAACCGACCTGATCGATGGTAACATCAAATACCTCCAGACCGGTTTCTTCCAGTTCAGCAGGACTCATATCTACCGTATTAAGCACAAATTTATTGGCCACGTTTAATACAGAATCGGAATAGATGATATGGTCAGGTCTCCACTTGTGCGAGCCAAACCGGGCGGTATAGACCTCGTAGCCCTCACCGTTGATAAGAGGACGTGATTCGGCAAATGGGCTGTTATCCCAGTCCGGCAAAAAGTCCGAACCGAAGGTGTTTTCGTCTGAAATGTCTCCGGTCACGATTGTCCCAAGGGGCGCTGAGCTTCTGGAATTATTTAAGTCGCCCACCACCGCAATTGGAGTTCCTGGTGGCAAGTCAAACATTCCCCCAGGCATGCGGGCGTCCCGGATCCAGCGAACGGTAGCATCCGCATTCCGCTGTTGTTGCTCCCTAACTTCATCAGTCGTCCCAACAATAAAATGGTGATTGATGAGATAAAAGTCTTTTTTGAACCGTTCATCAGGCAAGTCAACCAACGCAATCGCCGGTGCACGATGTTCCGCAACGAAGTCAATAGACGTAGCCTGCATAGAGAGCGGATACTTGCTCGCGATCACATTAGCACGCCCCTTGTGAGCGTGCCAGGTACCTTCGTCAAGTGGTGCGATATCATTCAACAACGATACGACGCTGGCAGGATCAGCATAGACCTCCTGGAGGTTGAGGATGTCCGGGTCCAACGCATTCACAAGGCGAACAAATTTTTCTGGCTGCGTTGGATGTTCACCGGGAACAATCGTGTTGAGCCAGACGTTGAACGACACTACCCGGAGGTCCGTTGGCTGTTGTCGATCAATGAACGTCTCGGCCTGAACAGCAACCGGACCGGCGCAGTCCATAATTATCAGTACTAACAATACACCCCCAATCCAAGCTGCTCGTATTGGGCCAGGGCTTTGGCCACGCCGCGCTCTTGGCTGGAATCGATACAAGCGATTCATGAGGTTCTGCAGAATAACCATCCGTATTGCCAAGCAATTGTGCTAGTGAGCGCTTTCTCAGACGTGAGATATTTTGGGACAACAAAGGGCCGTCGCACTGACAATTTGCACAAGAAGACCGTTTTGCCCTTCCTCGTATTATACTCGCCAGACATACACGACTAAAACGATTGGCACCTTTTTAACCGTGGTTTTGTCGTTTAGTTGCTTGCTTGATAGAGGTCCAAACGACTCCACCCCCGATGTTTGCTCGAAAGGGGCCGTGTCTGCTCGAAAGGAGCTATGAAACAACCGGTTATTTCCCTGTGGTTGCGCCGTACTGAAAACAGGTTCAAGGAGAACCACAATCAGGCACCCCCCTCAGAAGAATCATTTGGCATCCTTACCCGCGGTGAGCAAATCCTTAACATGCAACTGAACCGCCTCATCGGCATTTATTATTCCAGTTGCAAACAAGGCCCGCTGTTGATCGTCACTGAGATTTCGATCGGCGAGTCCATGCTCAGCAATAAGGTGGGCTGCTGTATCACGAGGAGAACTATACTGATTGTTTCCATCGACATCCAAATAAATCGGGTTGGTCACAGCCCGGGTGACCCGATCGTAATAAGTCCAACCTGGAAGTTCAATTTTGTCACCCAAGACAAACGCAACCAGATGGGCGTCGTGAGATGGTACCCCAATCGAAAACTCAAGATTCTGATCGGTTGGTTTGCCAGGCACCGCATTGACAGCTTGTTGCCCAACTTTTGTTCCATTCAAATAGACGATCGCATCGCGGGGACGGATC
Organism: Pirellulales bacterium; assembly: GCA_022448345.1. GTDB lineage: Bacteria > Planctomycetota > Planctomycetia > Pirellulales > Lacipirellulaceae > JAKVCB01. Next base: position 7,330 of record JAKVCB010000113.1, on the reverse strand, counting down.
CAGGAAGGTGCAGCGACGTGCAAGACTGCTTTTATGCTTTTTGGGGCGATGTCTTCTTGGTCAGCAACCGGAACGAGATCACCCATCGTATACTCTTGCTCAACGGTCAGCTTCGCAAAAATACCGGCCGCCACCGAAATGCGGCCCTCGATAAATGCGCGGCAGATATCTTCTTGCTTTAGTTGACTTACGTCATCGGTTGGGCTTTCCAGATAGGAACGTGGCTGTCCGACTGGATCTACAACGCGGTGCGAGTCGGAAGCTCCAACAGCTGTCATATTAAGACCTCGGTTTAACATCGCCAGCCAATCTTCCAATGCGTAAAACGGATCAGGAACAACATTGGCAGCTGACACGACCTCCCAGCCATTAAAATTAAACTCTGGCCCTGTTCGTCGGCCGGCGGTCTGGCGATCAAAACGAAACACTGCAAAAGGCCCCTCGGCGATGGTAGGCCAATAGGGATGATTCAGTAACACCACGTCCGCACCCTTTTGACGCATGTCTGCGATCAGCTTGGCCCAATCCCTTTCCTCCAACAGTAAAGGATTTCGTCCGCGTACTCCGCCCGGAACCGCATTTCGAGGATCAAGCGGAAAGGCAGTAAAATGCCCGTTGTGCGTGGTCACTTCATCCCCCGCAACGGCGTGAAAGTGATCCACAGTGCCGGTCAATGGCTGATAAAGCCGGTAATCCGAAACATGGTTGTGATCGGTTGCAATGGCAACTTCAACTCCCTCGCCAGCAATGGTAAGCATCCGTTCTTCATACGAAATGCTCCCATGACCACTACCAGGAAGGGTATGAAGATGACTATCGCAGGCAACGAAACCTGTGGTGTCGACTTCGCGGTTAATCACCAGCGTATGACTCTGCGGCTGGTCGGCATACACAACGATCGGCTGCTTGACAAAGCCCCACTCCATTCCACGTGTGACGTAAAGCGTGTATTCTCCTGCCGGCAACGAAAAAGAGTCTCCACCTCCAAGCGTGTAAAAGAACCCAGGCCGATAGGCTTTGTCGGGTGCTGGTGACCTGGAAGTTGCATTACCAGCTCCTGCCACTTCATACAGTTTGGTCACCCGTCCCTTCTTGTCCACGATCACAATACGTGCGGCAATTGGACTTTTGGTTTCACCATCAAGCACCCTCACGGTGACAGCCCCAAGGGCCAATGCCTCCTTCAATGGGCAGAATTTCAAGACCAGGTTCCGAATCACTAATGGCAACACTCTCCCGGTGATCTCGAGCTCGTTCGTTCCCGTTTCGAGGGTGTCTGGGGGAATTGCAAAACCAACTCGGTGAAATCCATCGTCGGATGGATCGGAGCCATTTTGGGGGGCATGGGTCTCAAGATTTCCCAACGGTTTCCCATTGAGGGTAACCCTCCAAAGTCGGGCACCCGCCGGGTCTTGCATCCGTTGCTCAAGTATTAAAGAACATTCCGCCTCGTTGGCGACCGCCTCAAAGGTCTTTTCATATTCACTTTCCAGACCAATTTCCTGGGCCGTACTGTCGAGAACTATTGCTTCACTCGGCTCCTGGGCGGCGTGGGCAAGCACGCTGATTCCCAAGGTTGCCAACAGCAATATATTTTTGAGCACAAAACCTTGCATCCGCTTGGCTCCTTTTAAAAACAAGGGGGAGTTCACTCCTGATTATGCCACACACCAACAGGCCCCAACAGAGATTCGCAACATACCAAAAGATGAAACTGGTAAAAAACCCTTTATCTTGTGATACTTAACAATATTCCAAACTATCGCTGTCATCCCAGCCGCAGCGGGCCCCACGTTCACGTTGTTGGAGAATAGAGATGCACCATAAAACCAATCACAACTACGGCTCCCAACAACCTTTGCTGTTTGGCCTGGCAATTTGCTTGCAGCTCCTCACCACGGTGCATGCAGAAACAACACAGGGGGAGAGACCTCCAATCACTGGATTAATTTTCAATGAAGACGATACAGAATTCTTCAGCAACCGCAATCCAAGTACCGTCACCGGCGAGGACATTGACCGAATGGTCGACTTCTATGCGGACGCAGGCGTCAAGGTTTTTGTGTGCGCAGTTGTTGGTGAAAGAACGACCTACGACTCGGACGTGTGGGAATCGTATTGGGATGATTACGATCCCGACGGACCCGATGATCAGCCACGCCTGCGCAACATCTTACCTGAGGAACTGGACGAATACCGGCAGACATTTGACCTATTTGTTGCCATCGACCAGCAAGGAGTCGACTACCCGGCCCGCGTCATCCAGCAATGCCGCGCCCGGGGGGTTGCAGCGTGGCTAGGCGTCCGAATGAATGACTGTCACGGCCTTGAATCGAATCGCAGTCCCTGGCCAAGCAAGTTTATGCGTTCAAACCCCCATCTTGCCCGAGTACAGTACCAAAAGTTTTTTCGGGCAGACCACGCAATGAATCACGGTTCTGCAGAAATTCGAGAACGCTATCGGGCTGTGATCGAAGAAATGCTTGATCGCTACGACATGGATGGGCTGGAACTCGACTTTTGTCGTCAACCACTGTTATTTGGAATTGGCCAGGAACTGGAAGGAGGCAAGCTTCTTACCCAATGGATGGCCGAAATCCACGATCTTATAAAAGCAGCTGAAACTCGCCATGGCCACCCAATCTGCTTAGGAGTCCGCGTTCCGTCGCGGCCAGAGACTTGTCGCAACCTGGGACTTGATGTGATGTCGTGGGCACGACATGGATGGATCGATCTGGTAGTCGCCAGTGGTTGTGCCATGGCAACAAGTACCGACTTCAACACGCCAATGATGCTGTGGCGCGAACTACTCAGGCCATACAGTGTGTCACTGGCCGGCGGTATCGAGCCCTCTGCCACCTCGTGCCACCTGGGGCGCGGGTTTGGCCTGAAGATTGAGAAACTGGATCCTGCACTCCTCACAGGTGCTGCCGTCTCATTTCTTTATGGAGGCGCAGATGCTGTCTACTTGTTTAACTTTTTTCGACAGTCAATGCCCTCACGACATCCTAGCTGGACAGACGAGACCATTGGCGACACCTTTGCAACGTTGAACTCCCTGGAAACTCTGGCAACGCGCCATCGTCGCCACGTCGTGACCTATCGGGAAATCACAGCACCAGGCGAACTTCTGGCCAGACAACCAATTCTTGAACCCGGAGAGGTAAGCTTTGTTGACGCAGCACTTCCGGCTCGTGGTAAATATGGAATTTTTCGACTCCAGACTGGCCCGAAGCCAACAGGGCGAAAAGTTCGGGTTATCCTGGAATTCGCGCAGAGCCAAAACTCCATCATTCGCATTCGCGTTAACGGAGTGCTATGCGACCTTGAGGACCGCCAGAAGGACGGAAAACGCCTTTATTTTGACGTACCAGAAAAAGCACGATCAGACGAGGCCCACGTGATTGAGGTCTACGCTGACGGCCCGCCGTTTACGATTACGTGGGTCGAAATGGATATTGCGAAAACCCCCTCGTAAAAACAGTCACCCTGGTTAGTTGTGTCCACAACGTGCGCGGCAACTTTCCTCCTGAAGAACCCAAACCTTCAAACACCTGACCATCCATGGAGTCACGGTGCTGCACAACCAGGGCTTAACATCACCGGCAGCACATTCGATGCAGACGGACGGCCAGGGCCCACAGGAAAGTAATCGGCCCGGAGGCCGCTGGGTTCAGGCACCGAATACCGAGCCGAATACGACTAAACATGCCTGGAAATCACTACCCACCCGGCACGGGTAAAGGTGACACGCAACTGCTATAATAAGCGGTTCGCTAGGCCCAGGACAATTTCGAACACATTCCGACGACGAATGTGGGATAATCAATGCTTAAGGCTGCTGTCCCCGCCCAGCAAGGAATGACCGCGACTGCTGAAAAGCCAAAACAAATAGAGTTGCGCCAAACGCGATTGTCCGGGAGATGATCTTTGATGAACTGCCAACGACGATCCCCAAACAGGCGACCTGCCCCCTCGCGCGGCCGCCTCTTGCGCGTGGAGCACCTTGAAGACCGTCAGTTGCTCTCGGGTGTGCCTGGTGATTTCAACGACAATGCCGTCGTCGACGCCGCCGACTTCACCGTCTGGCAAGATCTCTGGGGTAGTACTACGGCGCTGGTCAACGACGGTGGATTGGGAGTGCCCATTGGCAGTGCGCACTACGAATTATGGAAAACAAACTTTGGTCACGTACCAGTCACTGAACCCGACCCGATCGAGGCGGGAGATTACACGGTCCAGGTTCCCTCGAGCGCCGGTGGCGAGTTTGGCATCGCTGTGCGGGTCTTCCACCCGGCCACCGACGAGGCGCGTTACTCGGACGGGGCCCCGATCATCGTCGATGTGCAAGGGGGCTGGTCGGCGGGCAGGGTCTCTGCTTCGGGTTCGTCGACCGACGAGTCGGCGCACGGCTTTGTAAGGATCGAGTTCATGCTCCCGGGTGGGAGTTTTGGAGACGTGACCAGTGGAGGAGAGTATGATATCCGGGGGCCCGACTCCATCCAGGCATTGGCGGATGTCCTCAGCTACGCCAGCGGAGAACTAGCCGACATGTCCGGAGCGCTGATCACTGATCAGATCCCGTTTGCACTAACCGACCAGGTAGGCATCCTCGGGGGTTCCAACGGGGGCAATCTGGCCCTCGCAACGCTGGCGGAGCACGGAGCTACCCTCTCAAGCGTGCGGTGGTTTGTCGCCTGGGAAAGCCCCATCGGAGACCAGTATGCTGCCATCGAACTTAACGACAACCCGTTCTACACCCCCGGGACCTGCACCGCGACAACGTGCCCGACTCCCGGCCTGGCCGACGCTCTGTTCTGGATGCCGCTGGCAACCACATCGCCGGTCAATTTCGATACGGGCAACTGGAGCTTCCCAGGGGCGATCGGCGCCAAATCTGCAGATGGCACACTGCTAAAAGTCTTTGACAAGTTTCCGGCGGCGGTCACCGGAAACGCGACCGGAGTCCAGCTCTACCCCACGGTGGAGTTCGGCGAGGCAATTCGAGATGCCGCGATGACCCTTTTTCCACCGTTGGGGAACCCTCCACCATGGCTTGTGACCGACGAGGCAGAAATCGCCGCCTATTGGAACTACCGCGACGGTGCCGTCCGCATCCCGGAAGTTCATGCGCTGCTGCCGGAACTGCTTGTCATTCATGTGGGCACCGTGATCGACCACGTGCAGACGCAGCCCGACTATCCCCACGCGGCATCCCACATCCAGGCGTGGCTGGACGTTGGCCATAACTTCGTCCGCGTCAATGCCGACGCCGAGTACCTCTCTGCCGTCAGCGGCCTCGCCGCCGCGCAGTTCCTTGACAACGAGGCCAACCAGCCGATCCCCTACCCCGGATCGGAAGATCTGATGCTGGCCGAAAAATACGACGGCACGCCCGTGGGCGCCTTTGCCAACCTGGCAGCCATGCTTGAACTGGCCGATCGGGCTCACGAGGGAGTCACCGATACGAATCTTGACGCCGTGATTCCGCTTGATTGACCAGTTGCAGCCTGGAAGCCGGCCATCTCGACAGGCCGCCAACGGGAAGGACTTCGCAACCGCCCGATGCCATCTTGGCAAGTGAAGCGATTCGGGCCATAGACATCCACTTCCAGAATAAATCGCCTTTTTCCTGGCCGCTGGCTTGTATCTACCGGCTACCTCACATGTCACACTACAGAAGTATTTCCATTCACGGCGTCCCCTTGGGGGGAAGGGCGTGGTGCCGCCTGACGGCAGTGCTCGCAACTACAACCGTTTTGGTGGGCCATCCAATTCCAAAACGACGACGGTCGCGTGCAACTCTGGATGGTAGCCAGACAGGTCCACGCTGCTCCCTTTGGTCGATAACGACTTGATCGATAGCGGCTGACGCTGCTGGTCCGCCAGCAGGTAGGCCCCGGTAATCTTGTTGGCCAATGGAGGAACCTCCAACAAGCCATCCTCCGGCCAATCGTACACGTGCAAATAAATCGTGTTTCCCTTCACGGTGGCTCGACCCCACGACAGTTCTTTAAAGGGACTCCGCGTGGTTCCATAAATGGAATCGCCATTCACTTCCAGCCAGCGTCCGATCGTGAACAGCCGGTCCTGCATGATCAACGGCACCCGGCCATCGGCCGTGGGCCCAATGTCCAACAGTAGGTTTCCCCCCTGGCTGACTATATCAATCAGCAAACGCACACTTGCGGTACGGGACGCATAGATGTCGTATTTTTCTGCACGGTTAAAGGCAAACGAATGCCCGATACCACGACACTCTTCAAATGATTTACGGCCTTGGCCTACCCCTTCACCTCCCCACTTGCCATATTCGGTCGTAAAAAAATCACCACACTTGCCGCGCAGTCCTTTTCCCCAACGATCGTTCACCACAATCGTTTCTCGATTAGGACTGTGGTTATAGAGCCAGGCAAGAAATTCGGTGCTCCGCAGCATCGTATCGGAAGAAACCCACTCGCCATCGGGCCAGAGGATATCTGGCTGATAGTTGTTGATTAGTTCCCTCATCTGGGGGAGAGCCACCCTATCGACATAGGCATCCCGGTCAGAATCATAGAGCGGATTCTCCCATTCCAGAAAGGAAAAATAGTATCCCATTTTCAGCCCTTCGCTACGGACAGCCTTGGTCAAATCTCCCAGCAAGTCCCGCTGCGGACCGGTCTCAACGCTGTTCCAGGCGTAACCTCGCACCTCACTGGCAACTTTGTTGGGCCAGAGGCAAAAACCATCGTGGTGCTTGGAGGTCAGCACCACGTACCTGGCACCGCTGCGTTTGAAAATCTTTGCCCACTCCTGGGGGTCGTACAATTCGGCCCGAAACATCGGTGCAAAGTCGCGATACTCGAAATCTTTACCATAGACCCGCTCGTGAAATTTTCGTTCCAGACCGTCATGCGCATTTGTGCTGACCCAATGTTGATACCACTCCGAGTAGGTACTGGTATCGCAGTAGGACGGCACGGCATAAACGCCCCAGTGAATAAAGATGCCGAACTTATCGTCTGAGAACCATTTCGGAACGGACCGCGCATTGAGCGACTCCCAGGTAGGCTGAAATTGCACCTGGCTGTCTGCAGGGTCCGCCCAAGCGGAAGACGCCACCAAAGTGGCCAGTAGAAACAAGGAAATAAGACGCACGAACATGCTCCTTCAAGTCAGGGCCTAAAAGGCCGTAGTGACATCTCGCAAATACGGACATTGCGCAACACCACTGACCAGTATGAACCGTTTCTGGTGCACGGGCAAGCTTTGTCACACACCGGTGCCGTGCTCGATGGGCCAGCATCCACAGGAGTGTGGCAGGTTTAGAAATCGCATCTGTAGAGTA
>JAKVCB010000112.1 GCA_022448345.1 Pirellulales bacterium | reverse complement strand
TACCCCGCCGCCGGCCATCCAAATCGTAAATGTCTTGTGGTGATCGCGTCCTACCCGCAAACCAAGCTCCCCCTGTAGCATTGGCGTTCGACCAAATTCGCTGCCCCAGATCAGCAAGGTGTCCTCGAGCAGGCCTCTTGATTTCAGATCAGAAACCAGCGCGGCTGTGGCCTGCATCGTTTCGCGGCAGAGTCGTGGGAGCCCGGGGGGGGTATTGAGATCGGCGCCGGGGGGGGCCCCCACGGCCAGGTTAAGTTGTACAAAACGTACGCCCCGCTCGATAAGACGGCGGGCAAGCAGGCAATTGCGTGCGAACCCGGTGGTATCTTCAGCGATACCATAGAGTCGGTGCATGCTTTTCGGTTCGTCCGACAGGCGGGCAACACCAGGAACCGAGGCCTGCATGCGAAAGGCCAGTTCGTATTGGTCAATGCGTGTTTGAATCTCCGGATCTCCCAGGAGATCAAGTTCTGCCTGGTTCAGTTTCTGCAAGGTATCGAGTGTGGCCCTGCGCAACGACCGGTCAACCCCGGGAGGATCGTTCAAATAGAGCACCGGCTCTCCTGTTGAACGCAAACGGACGCCTTGATGGACACTCGGCAAAAACCCGCTGTCGTAGCAATCCGCACCACATCGAGCCCCACGGCCGGACTGCATGACGACATAGCTCGGCAAATCCGCCGCCTCACTTCCCAGACCATAGGTCAGCCAGGAACCGAGCGAGGGACGGCCAGTCCGCGGAAACCCCGTGAACAGGAATAATGCAGCGGGGGCATGATTGAACTGCTCGGTCTGCATTGAATGGATAAAACACAGCTCATCCACCACCTTTCCCATGTGGGGCAGGCAAACCTCCGAAAGCCAGGTTCCCGTGTTGCCACACTGAGAAAATTTGTACGGAGAACCGAGTAGCATCGCGTCGTTCCGGATAAAGGCGAACCGTTCTCCTTCCACAAACGAGGCTGGCACCACCTGGCCACTTAATCGCTGAAGTTCAGGCTTGTAATCAAACATGTCGAGCTGCGGTGGCGCACCGTTCATATTCAAAAAGATGACACGCTTGGCCCGCGGCTCAAAGTGGGAGGACATTGACTGCAGTGGACGAGCGGTCGCATCGGTGAAAGCGTCGTTTGCAAGTAGCGACCACAGCGAGATTGCACCAAGGTTGACCCCGGAACGACCAAAAAACTGTCGACGGCTGAGGGTCTTGAGATCATTCATGGGCCGAGTCCAGCTGGAAAGGTGCTGGGGAATTACCCCCTGGTGATAGTGGCATCCATATTTAACAAGACATTCGCTACTACAATCCAGGCTGCAAGTTCCCCTGATGCCTGGCCAGGTGGGCCATCGACAAAGGCACTTTTAACAAGATCACTCGCAGCCTGACCGTCCGCGTCAAACCTCTTCAGTGCATGCGCAAAAAGCTCCTCCAGTGGCTGAAGTTCCCGGCGGAGATCGGGTGGCCGCGAAACACAACAACGGAAACCGAAGGTGAGCCGGTCGGCCTCGCTCCCCTCATGGACCATCATTCTCCGACCCAACTCCCCAGCCATTTCAAGAAATTGCTCGTCGTTGAGAAGGTTAAGAGCGGCCAACGGTGTATTTGAGCGGCGCCGTCCAACCACACAGACCGTGCGGTTTGTGGCGTCGAAATTGCGGAGCATCGGATGGACGCTCGTCCGCTTGATAAACGTATACAACCCCCGACGATAACGATCCGCCCCCTCGCTTGTGGGCCAGGTTTTGTAGCCACCGCTCTTGAAGAGCAACTCGTAGACAACAGTCGGCTGTGGCGGAAAGACACTTGGCCCCCCTACCCTGCGGCACAACAATCCGCTGGCGGTCAAACCAACATCGCGAATCATTTCCGCTTCCATGCGAAATCTTGGGGCGCGCGCATAAAATCGATTGTAGGGATCCTTCACAAGTTGTTCAGGGCTGACCGCTGCCGATTGACGATAGGCAGCGGAGGTTACCATCATGCGAATCATTGCCTTGAGGTCCCAACCCTGCGCAACGAACTCGACAGCCAGCCAGTCCAGCAACTCGGGATGGGTGGGGCGCTCGCCCTGCACACCAAAATCTTCCAGCGTGGTGACCAGGCCGCGTCCAAAAATAGTGTTCCACACATGGTTCATGATCACGCGGGCTGGACGTGGATTTGAAGGATGAACCAACCAGCGTGCCAAATCGAGTCGAGAAGGAGAGTCTGGATTCTCGAAATGAACTGGCAAACCGAAGCACTCTGGCACACTCGCCTGAACGGCTTCCGCCAAATCGAGGAAATTCCCCCGATTCTGCCGGTGGGTCGGTCGCTTTTCACCTTCCCGGAGTACGATTTGCTTTGGGACAAATGTTTTCCGAAACGCCTCAAGCTGCGATTCTGCTTCTTCCAGGCTGGCTCGCTGCTCGGCAAGCAGAGGTTGCGTGGAAAGAAAGTGTCCGCGAATCAGCTCGCGCTGGTGGTCAGTACGGGCAGACCTTAAAGTGGTAAGCGTTATGCGGATGTCGTTCGGAAACGCATCGATCTGTTCGGTCGTAAGTGCGGCCTCCCAGGCAATTTCGACAGCTTCGCCAGCCACACTGGCCGCCCTGGCTTCGAACTGTTGTTGTTTTTCCGTTGCCCGTCGCGACAGGTCCGCCAGGCGCCCAGCGTCACCCAGACAGACCTCCACCGTATCGCTAAGCCAAAACTCATCGTTGCGCTTGGTATGGCGTTCGGTCGTGTTGTTAAAGAACGCGTAGACCTGGTAGTACTCGCGCTGGTCGATCGGATCGTATTTATGCGTGTGACACCCGGCGCATTCAATGGTGGATGCCATCCAAACGGTAAACGTCGTATTGACACGATCCTTGATTGCGGCGTCGCGGAACTCGTCTTCTTTGGCACCGTTTTCTGTGTTAATGAGTGTATTGCGGTGAAAACCGGTGGCGCAGCGGTCGTCTTGCGTTGCATCGGGCAGAAGATCGCCGGCCAACTGCTTGATCGTAAACAGATCGAATGGCATGTTTCTGTTCAGCGCATTGATTACCCAGTTGCGATAAAGCCACACGGGCCGGGGCATATCATCTTCGTAGCCGTTCGTGTCTGCAAATCGTGCCAGGTCCAGCCACCAACGGGCCCACCGCTCACCAAAATGTTGCGAGTCAAGAAGGCGGTCGACAAGCCGGGCGTACGCGTCGGGCCGATTGTCAAGCAGGAACGCATCGACCTCGGCCACCGTGGGCGGCAGGCCAATCAGGTCGAGGTACACACGTCGAACGAGCGCATAGCGATCGGCTGGTGGACTGGGCACAAGGCCTTCTTCGTCCATGCGGGCGAGCACGTAAAAATCGATAGGTCTCTGGACCCAATGATTTGCATTGACCACCGGTAGAGGGGCCCGCCGCGGAGGTGCGTTCGACCAGTGGGCAGCGACTGCCGGTCGCTCAGCATAGAGTACCGCTGGACACGCGAAAAAACAGCTTCCCACACCCATTGCGCACAGAAAAATCGCGAATCGCTGATAGTTACGGGGGCATCTCATCGCTAGGGGCGGTTAAAGTTCTCGCTTTCGAGTCGGTGTTCATGGCCTGGCTACACGGCTCAGCCTGACTACCTGGCGTTTCACGCTGGGGTTTCAGGCACGCTCTTCATTTTACCATCGGTTACCAGTTGCCGACAACCAAACCGAGGGTTTGCAAAACGTTCAAGAAACAAGGAATAATGGAGAAACAGCAAGGCCGTGCAACACAGGTTTCGCCACACTAAAAGAGGTGCTCCGTTCGTCCTCTCGCACACCTGGCACCCGGTCCAAATAGGGCAGGAAACCCCGGACAGAAGGTGGATCTATCGGTGGTTCTCAAGATGGAAGACCGCCGGTAAAAATGCGCCACGGCCTGAAGGAGCACTCATCTGGCCCATATTGCTTGCTCCCTCTTTCAACGACGGCGCCACACCAAAAGCCAGAAGGCACCCATACCGAGCAGGCCTACCGCACCCGGTTCCGGAATGGGGGCCGACCCCATTCCCCCAGAGAGCACCCCACCACTATTTCCCGGGCTCAAGATCCCGCCACTCTGGACCACGACATTCCCCGCGACGGTGCCGGTACCCGAGAGCGTTCCGCTGGCGCCAGTTGTGACGCCGCCCGATACACTCAGCACGTCGTTAACTTGCAAACGGGAGGGAGAGTCGCCACCGATTTCTACCGAGAGTGCACTGGCACTATCGTCAACAGTCACCGTAAAGCCACTCGCCACGAATACGGGGTTGTCCGCAGTGGGAACCCCGTTTTGATCCCATGGATCGTTGGGAGTGCCGCCACCAGGCGTCTCCCAAAGTCCGTCAGCAATGGCCTTAAAGGGGGTAGGAGACACGCTGAGGAAATAATCCCACTGCGTTTGGTTATGTTGAAGGCGGTAGCGGTGATTGTCAGGCCCCCAGCCATCAACTTCGATGATACCGTCGTTGCCGATGCCGTCGTCGTATACGTTGTGTCCGTTGGCCAGCAGATCGTCATAGAGATCCTGGCTGTTTGAATAAGGAACAAGCCCATCGTCGACCGCGTGCAGCACAATTCCATTGAGGGTGGGCGTAGGAGACGGACCGGTCGGTACTGGTGGTGTACTCCCTAGAAAAGAAACACCACCAAGACCGCCAGAATGTGCTGCAAAGGCTGCGATATCGTCGCTGCGATATCTTGCCACGTAGTAGCTGAAATAAGCGCCCCACGAATGACCTGTGGTGAATATCTGCGAAGTGTTGATGTTGTAGTTGGCCGTCGCCCAGTCAATCATATCATCCACAAAGTCAAGATCTGAGGAAGTGCCACCGGCGCCTAAATTCCAGGTCTTGAAATAACCTTTTGATTCCGGGAACAGGACAATAAATCCATTTTGTTGCGCAGAGGTTTGCCAGCCGTAATAACCATTTTCGGCCGATCCCCCACTTTGCTCACTACTGTTGCCGCCCATCCCGTGAAACATGAACAGCAGCGGTGCCGGCGCCAATGGGTCATACGACTCGGGCACATAGTAGCCAAAGTCCCTCCCGTTGATCGTGGTATAGTCAGGCGAATACCCAGCAGCCTGACATTGCCCGACGACCGCAAACACCACCAGAAAAACCACCAGACCAAAACCGCACCTCTTCATGATGCCATCTCCTCTCTCTCACCGGAATTGGCGAGGCAATTCCGGAAAACAAGCCTGTCTCACATACCAGGCGGCCAGGGTTCCGGAACCTGACCACCTGGTATTGATTGTAAGCTTTTTTTCAAAATTGCCCCTAAAGTGGCAAAAATTTGCCCCTGAAGTGACACCAACCACTGTGTTACGCTCCCCGAGGAAACAACGCCGACTGCCACCTCACAAGAAAACGAGGGATTTTTTCCTTCGCAAGGCTCTCAGGCCACCCTGTTTCGAAAAGTTCGCGGCCTCAGCAAGCGGCCTCAGCAAGCGGCCTCAGCAGCGGCCTCAGCAAGTTGCGTACCCCGGGCACCAGAGGCCCCCACGCTTCGCACCGGTGGCCCGGTTTGAAACCGGACTAAACCCGGTGTCCCGTGACCAAAGGCCCGTGACAGGTGAATCGCCCTGGCAGAAAAACCAGCAAAAGACAACGACCGTGCGACTGAATCCAACGCGGCGCTTTGCCCTGGGAAGATTCTTCCCGGGGGCAAAAAAATACTGCAGAAAAAACCGCAAGGGGACCATTCAACACGCATCGAACAACATCCTGAATATCCCCTGTGACCAAACGATCTGACGGAAAACGCAGCCCCTTTTTATGCGGCCGGATCAAAACCGATACCTACCCGTCTTGACCAATGCCTTCCAAGTGACGGATCACATCAGCAGCAGGCATCACGTCGCCCAAATCAATGTCGATGTCCATCAGGTTGACCGAATGCAACAGTTCACATCGTTCGCCAACACACTCCTCGGGAACAATCACCCGAAAACTGTCGGTTGCATCGCGGCACGTGGCGTACACACAGTGACTGGTACTGATACCGGTCACGATCAGCGTGTCGACCCGCAGGGCAGCCAACATGTAATGCAAATCCGTTCCCTTAAAGGCGGACGCGGAGGGCTTCTTGATCACTTTCTCCGTGGGCCGATGATCAAGCCGCGGATCCAGGGCAAACATGTCGTCAATTTCCCCCGGGGGAACCTGCCAACGAAGTTTGGAGTTCTGCGGAGTGGGAGGGTGTGCCGGGTCAAAATCCCAGGTTGTAAAAAAGATCGGGAGCTTGGCCTGACGCGCCGACTTGAGCACCTGGCAGGTCGCTTCGACAATCGGATCGAGATTGGCACCAATGTGGATCTCAGGATCCAACCAGTACCGGGCAAGGTCAATCACGATCACTGCGGGCCGCTCTCCGAATCCGACCCGTCCACCCCACCCGCGGTCGAGGTACCTGGACCGCAAGTCGTCGATGTGTGCCCTGAGCAAGCCGCGCAACTCTTCAGGCAGGCTTAGATCCTGGGATCCAAATGGCAATGGTTCTGTATTTTTCTCGGTCATGGCGATTCACCGTTTGAGAATTAGTTGTCTAAAAATGGTCACGCTACAAATTGGCTTTGGCACTCAATAAATCAACCTCTGTTTGTCCTCACCACGATACAACAGCCTTCGATTCTTTCCCACGAGACCGCTGCCATGGGATCGGCAGGCAGATCAGGCTGGCAGAGCACGCAGGTCCATGATTCCCAGGCCCACACCGATTCCCAGCCCCACAAGATCGCCTGGCAGACGACAAACCTCACTTCACCTGCGATCCGGTGTTTATCACCTTGGTGGACCATGGTAACGTTTCTGAGCCTGCCGGACGAGGCGCCCCGGAAAGGTGCGTTCCCAAAATGCAGCACCGGCGCTGATAGCCCAGGGAAATTTCACCCGGCCAAACCGAAACGATAGACGTGAACACACTTTCAGGAGACAACCTGGGACGCAAAGACCCCGCCAGCCAGCGCTGGCTGCTCCGCGGCGTGAACTTCAAGGTGACCTCTGGTGATCGGTGTGCCATTGTGGGTCCTTCGGGGGCAGGAAAAACCCTGCTACTACGTTCTCTTTCGCTGCTCGACAGCCTGGATGAAGGTGAGGTCCGCTTCAACGGAAAAACATACCACGGCCGGTCGGTTCCAGACTATCGGCGACAGGTGGTCTACCTGCACCAGCGACCCGCACTGTGGGAGGGAACGGTGGAAGCCAACCTGCGGCGTCCCTTTGGGCTACAGGCACACCAAGCCCGGCAATTTGATCGCAGCCAGATGATAAAATGGCTCGCCTTACTCGATCGAAACGCATCCTTTCTTGACCAACCACAACGAGAATTGTCTGGGGGCGAGACCCAGCTCGTTGGATTTTTGCGCGCCATCCAACTCGATCCCAGCATCCTGCTGCTGGATGAGCCTACGGCGTCACTCGACCATCAGACGGCCATTGCTGTAGAACGGTTAATCGACCACTGGATGGCAGCAGGCACAGGATCACGAGCTTTTCTCTGGGTGACCCATGATCTCGGGCAAGCCGAGCGGGTTTCCAATCGCACGCTGCAAATGAAACAGGGCGAACTACGGAATGACTGAATCGCGATGAGCACTTCCTACCTGGAACTGAGCCTGTGGCAGGTTGCCCTTGCAGCCAGCCTGATTGTCGTCAATGCGATTATCTCGATTGCGCTCAAGCTGGGACTTGGACGGACTTTATTACTGGCCAGCGTGCGAACCATTGTGCAATTAGCGTTGGTGGGACTTGTTTTACAAACGGTATTTCAATGGGATCGCTGGTATGCCGTCGTTGGTCTCATGGCAATAATGACGCTGATCGCAGGGATCACGGCTGCCCAGCGGTCCAAGCGGCGCTATCCGGGAATTTGGACTGATGCGATCCTGTCCGTGTGGGCCAGTTCATGGATCATTATGGGATTTACTTTGCTGGCAGTCATGAAGGGAATCGACACCTGGTATCAGCCGCAGTATGCAATTCCGATCATGGGAATGTTGCTGGGCAACACGCTCAGTGGTATTTCAGTTGGGCTAAACACCTTTGGTGAAGGGCTCGTCACACGTCGCAGTGAGATTGAAACCTACCTCGCCCTGGGGGCGACAAGGTGGGAAGCTGGCCGAGATGCGATTCAAAACGCGATCCGCACCGGCATGATTCCCATCATCAACTCCATGATGATCGTCGGCATCGTCAGCCTTCCGGGCATGATGACCGGTCAAATTCTCTCCGGCACCGCACCTATGCAGGCGGTCAAGTATCAAATTGTGATCATGTTTTTGATTGCCTCCAGTACAGCACTTGGTACCGTGGGGGTTGTGTTACTTGGTTTTTCACGCCTGTTTAACACCGAGCACCAGTTCCTCCCCGGACAATTGAGGTCGCCGGCAGATCCGCCACGTGCGGGTTAGATCAATTTTACGATGGCAGCGGGTTTTTGGTCGCGCCTTTATGGTCTCGATTCGGCCTTTTGCGATTGCCAACCGGCAGCCAGCCTGACCAGAATGGTGGCTCGGAAAAAAAGCAGCTACACCAGGGTTTTTTTACAACAAGCTCTTTACCACAGGCTGCAAATTCATAAGGGGCTTCTGTATCGTGGCCTGCCAAGCCCATGATGGTAGCCAGCCTGAAAATGGTACTCGTGGAGGTTTGCAAAAAAGTGACCACAGCATCGAAAAATGCTCTTGAGAGGCTTCCTATCCAAATACATTCCCACGCGGCTGACGCAAGTCATGCTGTCGCCGTGAAGATTGCTGCACTTATTCGCGAAAGGGCCTCACAGAACCGTCAATGCGTACTGGGACTTGCTACCGGAAGCACCCCGGTTGGCATCTACAACGAGTTGGTTCGTATGCACCAAGAGGAAGGGCTCTCGCTGGCCAACGTCGTCACATTCAATCTTGACGAGTACTTCCCAATGCAACCGGATGAACTTCAAAGTTACGTACGGTTCATGCGCGAACATTTTTTCGACCGTTGCGACATTCCCGAGGACCAGTGGAATGTTCCCGATGGCACCCTTCCTGTTGAGTCGGTTGCCGAGTACTGCCTGCAATATGAAGAAAAGATCAAAGCGGTTGGTGGCATTGATATCCAGTTACTTGGGATCGGTCGCACCGGCCACATCGGATTTAACGAACCTGGATCGGGGAAGGAGAGCCGTACCCGGATGATCACCTTGGATCGGGTGACCCGTACCGATGCCGCCAGTGACTTCTTCGGACAGGAAAACGTACCCCGGCGAGCCTTGACGATGGGCGTGGGTACCATTCTCGAAGCCAAGCAGATCGTTATCCTTGCCTTTGGTGAGCACAAATCCGACATTATCGCTCGGGCGGTGGAAGGTGAGATCACGCCCTCAATTGCTGCTAGTTTTCTTCAAGACCATCCAAATACTGAGGTGGTCCTCGATGAAGCCGCCTCGAACTCGCTAACGCGGTGTCGCTCCCCCTGGCTTTTAGGACCGGTCCAATGGGAACCACTCCGTGTACGCAAGGCGGTCATCTGGCTGGCGCGAAAACTCGACAAACCTATTTTGAAACTCACCGACGAAGACTACAACGAAGCTGGCCTGCAAGATCTGCTGGCCGAGCAAGGCCCTGCCTACCAAATCAATATCGAGATTTTTCGGCATTTACAGACAACGATTACCGGATGGCCGGGGGGTAAACCAGATGATCGCAAACAGCCCGGAGATCGACCACAGCGCAATGACCATATCTTCCCCAAGCGGATCCTGATTTTCTCGCCGCATCCGGATGACGATGTGATCTCCATGGGCGGCACCTTGATCCGCCTGGTAGAACAGGGACACGAGGTCCATGTTGCCTACCAAACCTCTGGCAATATTGCCGTATTTGACGATGACGCGATTCGCTTTGCAGACTTTGTTGCCGAATTCAACCGGCACTTTGATGTTGCCCCGGATCGCACAACCGAGCTTGAAACTCACATTGACGAGTTTCTTTGCAACAAGAAGCCCGGCCAGGTCGACAGTACCGAAGTTCAGATGATCAAGACGATCATTCGTCGCAGCGAGGCGCGCACCGCCGGAAGGTGCTGCGGGGTACCCAGTGAGCAACTCCATTTCCTCGATATGCCGTTCTACGAAACTGGCCGGGTGCGCAAAAAACCTTTGAGTGACGCCGATATTACCATGGTCGCTGACCTCATGCGGCAGGTACGGCCGCACCAGATTTATGCAGCTGGTGATCTTTCTGACCCTCATGGTACCCATCGCACGTGCCTCAACGCTGTCCTTAAGGCGTGGGAGCAATGCGACGGCGATGACTGGCATGCAGAGTGTGATATTTGGCTCTACCGGGGTGCCTGGCACGAATGGAGTCCCCACGAAATTGAGATGGCCGTTCCGCTAAGTCCGGAAGAGGCAGAGCGAAAAAGATCGGCGATTTTCAAGCATGAATCTCAAAAAGACCGGGCACTTTTCCCTGGTCCCGACATGCGCGAATTCTGGAAACGGGCCGAAGATCGAAACCGCGAAACGGCCATTCTTTACGATCGGCTTGGCCTGGCCGAGTATGAAGCGATCGAAGGGTTTGTATTGTGGGACCGTACGCGCAAACTCGACCGAGACGTGTAACACGACTGGCCGTCCACTTCTGATCTTGCCGCCATTTCTGGGTGACGTCTTGATTTCGTCACCCCTCAAGACATGCGCCGCTCGTTTGCCAGCGTCCACGATATGCGCCGCTCGTTTGCCAGCGTCCATGGCAGTCAGCGGTCCGGCCGGTCAACTCAACAACCGGGCCCATGAGACCGGGCCATGAGACCGGGCCTTTTTTTCATCGTCACAGTTGGCGCCAGCCACCTCTCTCGCAACGCACCACGATTGACAAACAAAAAATGATCGTATTTTCAATTTTCTACCGCCACCAATAGGAGAGAGCAAGTAAACTGAAAAATACGGACCAGTTGCAACGTTCGTCTACGCCATGTTCAAAAACGGTTCCATGATTAGATCTCAACTAAAACGAACCGTTCTCGCGTTTGAGATTTTGGAGCGGCGGCACTTGCTGACCGCATCTTTCCCCACCCAAGGTTGGCAGTCGGCCTTATTTGACGAAGGGGTCGCAGGAGACCTTGAATTCTCATTCTCCCGCGATGTGCCAACGATTGATTTCAATGGGAGTGCAGTGGCTACGAATCAGCCTCGCTTCGCCGCTGAAAAGCTGGTGACCGATACCCACCATTGGAGTCAGATACTACCGCAAATCAGTAAAAAACCGTGGACTGTTGGTTCTGGCTGGGATCACGATGGAACCACTCCCTTAGCGGTAGTCGTGGTCTACCCGAAGATTTACTTTGTTCGTGGCGACGCGTTCTCCGTCGAGAATGTCCTCACTTATGGCTACGATCTGCTTCGCGGGACGGTAAGTGGGTACCGCTACTCGCCAAAAGCTGTTGTTGTCCACGAAGGACTTGTTGTTTTCCAGGCCCTCCGGGAACGCTCCGAAGACGGAGAGTGGATCCGCGAAGGAATTTCGTTTTTCTCCACCCAAGACTACGGGCAGACAATAGAACGTGTTGCCCAGGTTGGGGGAGGATTCGACGTACCACCCCTGGAAAACAACGTTGCCGACGGCAAGATGTCTGGAAGACCATGGGCTTTCTCAAATTCATTTCCCGAGAAAAGTTCGACGGATTTGCTCGGGGTATGGTTCCCGTGGGCGGACTATATTCGCCAACGAGACAACCCCAAGGGAGGACAAATTGGGCTGTTTCGTGCCCGGCGACCAGAGGTAGGACAACCATGGGTTATCGAACCAAACCGGCTCGTATTCGAGCGTTGGGAACCGAGTGACACGGGCGGTCTGCACGCTCACAGTGCCGGCATGTTCGATGACGGACTGGTCTCCTTCTGGGGAGACGTTGACGATCGCAATCATATGGCCCGGCATATCGCCACCGATCTCGAAAATTACACGACGACAACCTGGACACACAATACCGAGTTTAACGGGGCGTGGAGTCCCGGTGACGACAAAGTCTACCGGATTGGCAATCAGGCAGCGTCCGTTGCTCCAGGTCCTAATTTTGGCGAGGTGTTGGTTACCGGTGATGAACAACCGGAACTCATCATGAAAATCCAGCGCCCTGACGATCCAAACGGGACAGCCATTATCCGCAACCAGAAAGGCTCATTTTCAGGGGCCAGGTATACAGGCTCCATGTATACGGGGCGAATTTCATTGGAGATTCATCACTTGCGTGACCGGGGATATGTCGTTGAAGAAACATGGAGCAAATCCCAATTACAACAAATTTCGGCAATCCATTATTCGGTAGACGGAGAAATCTGGACTACGTTGTTAAACCATGATAAGGGATATCCACGGTTGTATGGTGACTCTATCTTGCAAGCAGCTTCAAATGGCATTTATGCAGCAGTTGCACCTGGTCGCACAGAAGTATTTTCCCCCTTGGCCATCAGTCCCGGCGGTACCAACTTGTCAAATACCACTTGGG